>NZ_JAALCR010000006.1 GCF_011065895.1 Paludisphaera rhizosphaerae
CCCCCCTCGCGGGGGAAGGTGCCCGCGCAGCGGGCGGATGAGGGGGGATCGGTACGGCATTCGGAACGATCGATCGGACGCGCGTGCGGCGGCGGTCGTCCCCCTCATCTGATCGCTCCGCGATCTGTCTTCCCCCTCCAGGGGGGAAGACCGTCCGGCGGCAAGCGGTGCTTCAACTGCCCGCGTGGCCGACGGCCCCCGTGCTCCCGAACCCGCCTCGTGCCGAACCCCCGACCGTGGCGGTTCCGCCTCCACCGCCGCCTGTCCGGCCGCCGTGGCCGATGATTGGGTGGGTGACGTGCGCGCCGTGCGAACCGCCGCCGCCTCGCTCCTCGTCGTCTTCGTCGCGCGACGAGCACCCGTAAATCCCCACAACCGAGCCGATGAACACCAGCGAGATCGCCGCCGTGGACTTCTTCATCGAAATCGTCCAATCCGCCTCCCAGGCCCTTCGAGAGCAGCCCGCCCACGCGGACCCTTCGCGACTCTCGAGAATGATGTTCGACGGCCTCCGCCCGGCATTCGGCGAAATCGACCGAATCCACCCCGGATTTTTCACCTGGGTTTTTAGGTGAATTCTCTTGCCTCGGACAAATCTCCGAGTACGATTCACCTAACTTAATAAGTAAGGTTATTCCCGAAGGAGGTGGGGCGTGTCCGAGTCGGAATCGGATCCGAGTCCGAGGGAGTTGGACGTTCTCAAGGCGCTCTGGGAGCTGGGTTCCGGGAGCGTGCGCGAGGTGCACCGGCGGATGTGTCCCGGCGGGGAGCTGGCGTTCAACACGGTGCAGACGCTTTTGCGGATCATGGAAACGAAGGGCCTGGTGCGGCATCGTGCCGAGGGGCGGACGTTCGTCTACGAGCCGACCTACGAGCGGGATCGCGTCACGTCGCGGCTGCTGGATCGGGTGTTCGACGGGGCTCTCGATCAGGTCGTCCTCAGCCTCTTGCAGGTGAAGGACGCCAGCGAGGCCGAGCTGCGCGAGCTGGAAAAGCTCATCGCCGAGGCGAGGAAGCGGAAGGCGTCGGGAGGTGGTGCGAAGAAGGAGGGCCGTTGAGATGGACTGGTACAGCCTGGTCTCGGGAAGGCTCGTGGACGCGGCCGTCGGGGGGCTGATCGTCCTTGTGGTCGGGAGTCTGGCGGCGAGGCTCTCGCATCAGCCGGTCCGGCGCGTCCGGATCGTGCTGCTGACGCTGCTGGGAGCGGCCGTCGTGCCGTTCCTGGATCGGTTGCCGGTCGCGCCGCGATGGTCGGTCGGCGTCCTGCCCGCGCCGGCGATCGCGGAACCGAGAGCGACGCCCCCTGCCCCGCCGGCCCTGCCCTTGGTGGCGACCCGCGTGCCGATGGCGACGGCGGAGATTGGGAATCGCGTGGTCGCGACTCATCGGAACGAGGCGAAGCCCGAACCCGAGCGCCCGGCGGTCGAGGCTCGAGGCTGGGCAATGCCGTCGATCGGTTCGCTGATGGTCGCCGGGTATGCCGCGGCGGCGGCCGGATTGGCCGCGTGGTGGTTGTTGGGACAGGCCGCCTTCTGGCGAGTCGTCCGCGCGGCGAGGCCGGCGTCGGAGAAGGTTCGCGACGTCTTCCTGGAGATTGCGGGACCGGCGGGGCGTCGGGTTCGGCTGCTGGAGAGCGACCAGGTCGACCTGCCGTTCACGAACACCTGGATCCATCCGGTGATCCTGCTGCCGGCCGGCCTGTGCGACGGCCGCGAAGTCGAGACGCTCCGCTACGCCCTGGCGCACGAGTGGTCGCACGTGGAACGCAGGGATTCGTGGGCGTGGACGCTCGCGATGCTCTCGGGGATGGTTCTGTTCTACCAGCCCCTGTTCTGGTGGCTGCGGCGACAGCTTCGCCTCGGCCAGGATTTTCTCGCGGACGCCCGCGCCGCCGAGGTGGGCTCGGCGGAGGACTACGCGGCGTTCCTCGTCCGACTCGCGCGGTCGAAGCAGGCCGGGCCGACGTGGCCCGCGCTGGGGATCGGCGACCGCCGATCGAACCTCCACAGGAGGGTTCTCATGCTGGTGCAATCGCAACCGCTGGAGAAGCGCTGCCGGCCCGCCTGGAACGCGGCCGTCGCGCTGCCATCGATCGTCGTCGTCCTCATCGCGTCGGGCCTGCGCCTCGACGCCGCCCCACCCGCGAAGGAGGAGGCCGCCGTGCAAGACGCCGCCAAGCCGGCTGGCGAGACCCTGCACTACAAGGGAACCGTCAGAGACAAGGACACCGGCAAGCCGATCGCCGGGGCCGCGGTGACCGTCCGCCGATCGGACAGTTTGTACCTCGAGAACCGGGTGATTGAGGAATCTCGTCACACGACGGCGGCGGACGGGACTTATGAATTCACGATCCCTCCCGAGCAGACGGCCGTGCCCCGGCTCCGAATCGAGTTGGACGTCTCACACCCGGACTACGCAACCCGCGAGGGATTCGGTTACGCCCTGGGCGTGATCCGCAAGAACGAGAAACTCGGCGAGCAGCCCTTCTTTGAGTCATTCGAGCTGCGCCCGGCGAAGCCGATCATGGGGAAGGTCGAGACTCCCGAGGGAAAGCCCGCATCCGGTGTCGAGGTTCAGGCCTTCTCCAAGGTTGAGAACCTGCCGGGAGACGAGTATGAGTACGGTTCTTTCTCAAAGACGAAGACGGATGCGGACGGGTTGTTCCGCCTGCCGATCACAACGCCGGGCTCAGGGGTTTTCTGGATTTTGCCGACGACGTCCGCCCCGGAGACGCACGTCCTTGCGGATGGTCGGCGCGGCGATCTGGGAACGTTCCGCCTCAAGCCGGGCGTTCGATTGAGCGGGAAGTCGCTGGACGTCGAAGGCAAGCCAAAGCCCGGCGTGCTGGTGGAGATCCGCCGCATTTACAGCGACGAGCCCGGCGTTGACGTCCTCGGGCGACTCGGGGTCGGCGAATACATCCGCAAGATCGTGGAGACGGACGCCGAGGGGCGGTTTGTATCCGAGCCCTTGCCTCTCGGGGTGTACAGGGTGAGGCTCACGGACATGGACGATCGTGGGGGGCGTTCGGCGGGATCGAAGCGGAGGGAATCCCCGGGGCCGTATCCTCACTTGGTCGTGTACGTCAAGAAGGGAGAGACGCCGACGCCGGTCGAGCTCCGGGAGACGCCGTCCGTGATTCTCGAAGGGGGATGGTTCGACAGCAAGGGCCGGCCCAGAGCCGGATGGCCGAGCATGGTCGGCGGTTCGCTCGACGGCCTTCCCTGGTACGACGAGACGCAACCAGACGCCCAGGGCCGATTCTCGATGAGGCTTCCTCGCGGTCTGTTGGGAAGCACACTTTTTCTCACTCTGACGGAAGACGCCGCCGCGCGGCACCGGGCCGGCAAGGACGCTCCGCTGCTCGAAGGCGATGAGATCAGGATGGGGAGGCTCGATCGTGATGTGAAGGGTATTGAGATCATTCGCTACAAAGCGCCGGTGATCGTCATCCACGCCGTCACGAAGGATGGCAAGCAGATCAGCGGCTTTCAGGCCGACGTGGTGTATACAGGCGAGGCTGGGCTCGGAAGCCACATGGTCGGTCTCGCAGGACACGGCAAGACGTTCGAGAAGGGGATCGAGGACAAACGGAACGACGGTCGTTATCGCACCTTCCAACTGCTGCCCGATCGCGAGGTGAAAATCCGCGTGACAGCCGAGGGCTTCGCGCCGGCGGAGCGGACGATGAAGCTGGCCGAGGGTGTGACGGAGGAGGCGAACTTCGTGCTGGAGCCGAGGTGAGGCGACGGCCGCGCCGATCGGGTATCTTCGAACGGAACTTGTCTTCCCCCCTGGAGGGGGAAGACAGACCCCGCAGGGGTCAGATGAGGGGGACGACCGCGTCGGACGTGCATCCGACGTTCGCTGCGAGACGCATCGCCGATCTCCCCCTCATCCGGCCCTTCGGGCCACCTTCCCCCTCCAGGGGGGAAGGCCGTGGCGAGGACCTCTTCAGGACCTCTGACGGTCAGCGGCTTTCGAAATGGCGAGGCGACGAGCATGGGCCTGCGATGGGGTTTGTTGAGCTGCGCGAGGATCTGTCGGCGGGGGCTGATCCCGGGGATCCGAGCGTCGGAGACCGGCACGCTGGCGGCGCTGGCGAGTCGCGACGGCAGCCAGGCGAAGGCCTGGGCGGATGAGTTCGAGATTCCGAGGGCGTACGGCTCATACGATGCGCTGCTCGCCGACCCGGAGGTCGACGCCGTCTACGTCCCGCTCCCCAACGAGCTGCACAAACCCTGGGTCGAACGCGCGGCCGACGCCGGCAAGCACGTCCTCTGCGAGAAGCCCCTGGCGCTGAACGCCGACGAGGCGGCGGCGATGGTCGAGTACTGCCGATCGCGCAAGGTCCTGCTGATGGAAGCCTTCATGTGGCGGCATCATCCCCGGACGCTGGCCGTCAAGAAGCTCGTCGATGAGGGGAAGATCGGCGAGTTGCGCCTGATCCGCTCGTCGTTCTCGTTCCCGATCGACCCGGGGGACTGGCGGCTCGACTCCAATCGCGGCGGGGGCGCTTTGTGGGACGTCGGCTGCTACGGCGTGAACGCGGCGCGGCTGTTCGCGGGGGACGAACCGGAGCAGATCCAGGCGGCGGCTCATATGAAGGGGGGCGTCGACATGAGCCTCGCCGCCGTGATGGAATTCCCCAACGGCGTGTTGGCCTCGGTCGATTGCAGCTTCGAGCAGCCCTTCCGCTGCTGGTGCGAGATCGTCGGCACGCGCGGCGTGATCGAGATCCCCGACGCCTACCTGCCGCCCGCCTCCGGCCCGATCGCAACGCTTCGGACGATGGCCGAGCCCTCGGACGTCGGCGCGGGTGACGATCGCATCGAGACCCTCACCTTTACCGACGTCAACCAGTACGCCGCGATGGTCGACGCCTTCGGCAGGTCGGTCGCCGCCGGCCGGCTGGAAGCCCCCGCCGAGGATGGTCTCCTGCAGATGAAGACCCTCGACGCGATCCTCCGCTCGGCCGGCGGCTGACGAGGTCATCAGACTCCGACGGCTTCCAGGGCCGGGGGCGAGACGTGCTCGCCTTCGGCCTTTTCAACTTCATGATGCGGCCGGGACTTCCGCAGCCGGTTCGAGATCCCTCGGAGGATCACGTAGAAGGCCGGCGTAAGGAAGAGGCCGAAGAACGTCACGCCCAGCATGCCGCTGAAGACGGCCGTTCCCAGGACCTGTCGCATTTCGAAGCCCGGCCCGACCGCCCTGGCGAGCGGCACCACGCCCAGGATGAACGCGAACGAGGTCATGATGATCGGCCGCAAGCGCAGGCGGCAGGCCTCCACGGCGGCGGCGATCGGGCTCAGGTGCTCTTCTTCCTCCTGTTGCTTGGCGAACTCGACGATCAAGACGGCGTTCTTGGCCGCCAGGCCGATGAGGACGACGAAGCTGATCTGGGTGATGAGGTTGTCGTCCATGCCGCGGGCCCACACGCCGCCGAGGGCGAACGGCAGGCAGACCGGGGCGATGAGGATGATCGCCAGCGGGAGCGCCCAACTCTCGAACTCGGCCGCGTGGACGAGGAACACGAACAGCACGCAGAGCGGGAAGATGTAGAGCGCGGAATTCCCCGCGAGCTTCTCCTGGTAGGCGATGTCGGTCCACTCGATCCCCATGCCCTGCGGCAGCACCTCCTTCGCCAGCCGTTCGATCGTCTCGATCGCCTGGCCCGAGCTGTAGCCGGGGGCCGTGTCGCCCTGGACCTCGGACGAGGGGAACATGTTGTACCGGACCACGCGCTCCGGGCCGGTCTCCCACCGGACGTCCACGACCGAGCCCAGCGGGACCATCTCGCCGGCCGCGTTCCGCGTTTTGAGCTGGCCGATGTCCTCGTCGGCGTCTCGGAACGATTCCTCGGCCTGGGTCCGCACCTGGAACGTCCGGCCGAATCGGTTGAAGTCGTTGACGTACGACGAGCCGAGGTTCGACTGGAGCGCGTCGAAGATGTTCTGGATCGGCACGTCGAGCATCTGGGCCTTCACCCGGTCGACGTCGGCGAAGAGCTGCGGCGTGTTCGCGCCGTAGATCGAGAAGACGCCGGCCAGCGCGGGCTCCTTGCGAGCGGCCGCCAGGAATTCCTGGGTCGCGTCGTGGAGCGCCCTGGCGCCGTAGCCTTTGCGGTCCTGGATCAGGAACTTGTAGCCGCCGGACGTCCCCAGACCCTGCACCGGCGGCGCGGGGATGACGAAGACGTTGGCGTCCGGGATCTGCATCAGTTCGCGCTGGATGTTCGGCAGCTCGGCCAGGATGTTCGGCTGGTCGTGGGCGTGCTCGCGCTCGTGCGGCAGGCGAGGGCCGAAAAAGACGACCGCCGCGGCCGGGTTGTTCGACCGTGCCGCTCCCGAATAGCCGACGAACTCGACGGTGTGCCCCACGACCGGGTTCTTGCGGACGATCTCGCTCACGCGACGGACGACGGCGTCGGTCCGGGACAGCGACGCGCCGTCGGGCAACTGGACCACCGTGATCAGGTAACCCTTGTCCTGCCGGGGGATGAAGCCCGTCGGCACCGCCTTGAAGCCGTAGAACGTCATGGCGATCAGCGCCCCGTAGACGAGCACCGGGATCGCCAGCCGTCGCAGCAGCCAGCCGACCGTCGCGGCGTAGCGGCCGGCCACGCGCTCGAACGTCCGGTTGAACGCCCGGAAGAACCAGCCGAAGGCCAGATCCCAGAGGCGGCCGAGTCGTCCCTGCTTGGCCCCGTGCGGCGGCAAGAGGATCGCGCACAGGGCCGGGCTGAGCGTCAGCGAGACGAACGCCGAGATCAGGGTCGAGGTCGCGATCGTGAGCGCGAACTGGCGATAGAACTGGCCGCTGATCCCCGCGATGAACGCCGTGGGGACGAACACGGCCGAGAGCCCGAAGGCGATGGCGATGACCGCGGCGGTCGCCTCGTCCATCGCCTTGTGGGCGGCCTCGCGGGGCGAGAGCCCGGCGGCGATGTGCCGTTCGACGTTCTCCACCACCACGATGGCGTCGTCGACCACGATGCCGATGGCCAGCACCAGGCCGAACAGCGACAGCATGTTGAGCGAGAACCCGAACGCCGACATCGCCGCGAACGTCCCCACCAGCGAGACCGGGATCGCCAGCAGCGGAATCAAGGTCGCCCGCCAGTTCTGGAGGAAGACCAGCACCACGATCACGACCAGCACCGCCGCCTCGTAGAGCGTGTGGATCACGGAGTCGATCGACTCGCGGACGAACACGGTCGGGTTGTAGGCGATCTTGTAGCTCATCCCTTCGGGGAAGTCCCTGGAGAGCCGCTCGATGGTTTCTTGAAGCGTCTGGGCGGTCGCCAGCGCGTTCGAGCCGGGGAGCTGCGTGATTGCCATGCCGACGCCGACCTCGCCGTCGACGTAGCCGTTGATCGAGTAGTCGCGGGCCCCCAGCTCGATCCGGGCGACGTCTCCGACGCGGACGATCCGGCCTTCTTCGCCCGTCTTGACCACGATGTCGTTGAACTGCTCGGGCTCAAGCAGCCGCCCCAGCGTCTTCACCGTGAGCTGATATTCCCCCGTGGTCGATTGCGGCGCCTGACCGATCACGCCCGAAGCCGCCTGGATGTTCTGGTTCTGGATCGCGCGGATGACGTCGGACGGGATCAGCGAGAGGTGCGAGAGCCGCTCCGGGTCGAGCCAGATCCGCATGCTGTATTCACGCAGGCCCGGCATGTTGATCGAGCCCACGCCCTCGACCCGCGCCAGGGCGTCGCGCACCTGGATGACGGCGTAGTTGCTCAGGTAGAGCTGATCGAACCGGTTGTCGGGCGAGACCAGGTGGATGACCATCAGGATGTCCGGAGACGACTTGATCGTCGTGACGCCCTGGCGGCGGACCTCTTCAGGCAGGCGCGGCTCGGCGGTCGACACTCGGTTCTGGACGAGCACCTGGGCGTTGTCGAGGTCGGTCCCCAGCTTGAAGGTGACGGTCAGCTCCATCTGGCCGTCGACCGTGCACTGCGAGGACATGTAGAGCATGTCCTCCACGCCGTTGACCTCCTGCTCGATGGGCGTGGCGACGGTCTCGGCGATGACCTCCGGAGAGGCCCCCGGATAGCTCGCCCGGACGATGACCGTCGGCGGGACGACGTCCGGATACTGGGCCGCCGGCAGCGTCAGGTAGGAGATCGCCCCGAAGATCGTGATGACCAACGAGACGACCGCAGCGAATATCGGCCGGTCGATGAAGAAGTGGGCGATCCTCACGGCATTCCTCCCGCCGACGGCGCGGCCGGTTCGCGAAGTCCCAGATCAGCGACGCGCCCCGAGGCGGCGTCGGCTCGTCCCGTTTGCAGATGTGTGTAGGAAGGAGGTCGGCGGTCCTGCGAGAGAGGCCGGACCTCGTCGGGGAGGCCGTCGTCCAGGGCGACCGTCTCCTCACGCGTCGCCTCCACGACGACGCCCGGCCGGACCCGCTGCAGCCCCCGCAGGACGATCGACTCATCGCCCTGGAGCCCCTCGCGGACGATCCGGAGCCCCCGAGCCTTCCGGCCGACCTCGACCTTCCGGCGCTCGATCTTCGACCCCTCGCCGACGACCATGACGTACTTCTCGGACTGGTCGGAGCCGACCGCGGAGTCGGGGACGAGCACCGCGTCGTATCGGCCGCTCCCCGGGATCCTGACCCGGGCGAACAGCCCCGGCGTCAGCGTGAGGTCCGGGTTGGGCAGGATGGCCCGACCGCGCATGGTGGCCGTGCCGCGGTCCATCCGGTTGTCCAGGAAGTCGAGGCTCCCCTGGTGCGGGTAGCCGTTGGTCTCGTCGGCCAGGCGGACGAACACCGGCAGCTTCGTGTCGCGGATGTTGGAGAGCTTCCCGGCTTCGACGAGCCTCGTGTACTTCAGGAACGACCGCTCGTCGGCGTCGAAGTAGCAGTAGATCGGGTCCAGGGAGACGATGGTCGTCAGCAGCGTGGCCTGGTCGGTCCCGCCGCTGATGAGGTTGCCGACTGTCGCCAGCCGACGGCTGATCCGTCCCCCCACCGGCGCCCGGACTTCCGTGTAGCCCAGGTTCAACCGGGCCGTCTCCAGCTTGGCCTCGGCGGCCTGGACGTCGGCGGCCGCCGTGACGACGGCCGATTTCGCCAACTCCACGCGGGCCTTCTTGACGTCGCGATCGGCGACCGCCTGCTTGGAGTCGGTGTCGCGGATGTCCAGCTCCTCCTGCGAGGCCGCGTTCTGGACCACAAGCCGACGGGCCCTATTTAGAAGCAATGCGGCCAGCTCGCGGCGGGATTCGGCCGAGACGACCTCGGCCTCCGCCTGCATGAGCTGCGCGGCGGCTTCCTGAGCGCTGGCCTTCGCCCGGGCGAGGTCCGCCTCGGCCTGTGCCACGGCCAGCCGGAACGGCCGCTGGTCGAGGATGCCGAGCAAGTCCCCCTGGCGGACGATCTGGCCCTCGATGAAATGCGTCGATTCCAGGTGTCCTCCCACCCGCGCCCGGACTCCGACCTCCTCGATCGGCGCGAGACGCCCGACGTACTCGTCCCATTCCACGATGGGCGCCCGGACGGGAGTCGTCGCGACGACCTTGGGAGTGGGAGGCGCGGGCGGCGCCGGCTGGCGGCAGCCGACCATCGGCAGCGTGAGGAGCCACGCCGCCGCGGCCCCGACGAAGAACCGACGCTTGACGATGGACGCATTCATAGGGTCGCCTCGACTTGCCTGACGAGCCGGGATCGCCGGCACCCAATGGGTTTGTGTATATACAACTTGCGTCGTCCGCGGCATCGCTCGACGCGAACCGCGGACCGGTCAGGACTTCTCGACTCCGCGAAGGCGGAGTTGCTCGACCGTTTTGTAGACCTCACGGGCCAATGACTCGCCGAGGACCTGTTGCACTTCCGTCTGGGCTTCGTCCCAGGCGGGCTTGGCCTTGGAGAGCAAGGCGAGGCCGGCGTCGGTGATGCTCAGCCGTCGGCCACGACCGGGGCCCGGCGTCGACTCGATCCACCCCTGGGCGACCAGCCGTTCGAGATCCCGGCTGAGAGTCGACTTGTCCAGGTGCATGATGCGACAGACGTCGGTCGGCGCCAGCGGTCCGCGAGCGGCCACGACCGTGAGGATGCCGAACTGGCTGGAGCGAACCCCGATCGGCCGCAGGCGGGCGTCGAGGATCCCGCTGACGACGCGGTTCAGGATCCGGATACGCCCGGCAAGGCATTCTTCCGAGATCTGACGTTCGACGTTCGCCGCCATCGCTTGATCCTCCCTCTGCTAGTGTATTGTATATGCAACTCGGCGGGAGTCAAGCAACAGCCGAGGCCTCAGCGGAACATCTGTCCGCGGCCCGGGGGCTCGAAGGCGTTGCGGTAGTGCTCGATGACGGGCTCGCCCCGGTCGTCGGGCCAGAGGATAGTGACCACGTCGAACCGGCAGGGGTGTTCGAGCAGGCCGTGGCGCTTGAGGAAGTGGAGCGCGGCGAGGGTCAGCCGGCGTTGCTTTTCCGGCGTGACGGCCTCGGCAGGGTCGCCGCGACGGCGGGATTTGACCTCGACGAAGACGAGGACGTCCCCTTCGCGGGCGATGAGGTCGATCTCGCCGCAGAAGACCCGGTAGTTCCGGCGCAGGATGCGTAGGCCCCGTCGACGCAGGAAGGCGGCCGCGGCGCGTTCGCCGCGATCGCCGAAGACCCGGTTGAGCAGGGCTCGCAGGATCGGGGTCATCTCATCCCGTCACTTGACGCCCAGGCTGGCCTCGATGTCGCGGGCTTGATCGCTGAGCCCGCTGTGGAGGCGGTTGTTCTTGAAGAAGGGAGACGTTGAGGGGCGACCGTCGGAGGTGACGGCTGTGGCTTTGCCTTGCGCCTCGTCGGCTTCGCTGATGATTTCTTCCTTCAGCGGTTCGGTCTGCTTACGGGTCGAGGAGTGGAGGGGTTCGCAGCCCACGTGCAGGGCCGCGCAGATCGCGAGGAGACACGCCGGGCCGAGGATGCGTCGCCGCATGGCCGTTCCTTCCTTGGGTTCAAGCGTCGCGGGCGACTCGGGCGACCCGGTTGATCCCCAGGGGATCGTCGGGTGCGAGGGGCCGTGACGAAACGTTTCCACAGAAATGGCGGCGTACTCTGCCAGAAGCCTTTAAGGTCGTCCAGCCCAGAATCTCGGCCGATGAGCCGGCGGAAAAACCGCCGCTCGCGACGCGTTGTTGTTCAACTCCTGCCGTCGATCGCCTGAAATTCCCGGGAAACAAGCCATTTCCTTGGATCTCACCGATCGGGACGGGAATTGCACTAATGCTCGCCTCACAGGAATCAGTCTTCCCTCGCGACGCCGCTCAGCCTACGATCGGAGTTGTGAGATTGAGTCTCTGTGTCAGTTTTCTTGTGAGGATCTTCATGAGAAGGACGTCGAGCCGGGCCTTCACCCTGATCGAACTGCTGGTTGTGATCGCGATTATCGCCGTCTTGATCGCCCTGCTGCTGCCGGCGGTCCAGTCGGCGCGTGAGGCCGCTCGCCGCGCCCAGTGCAGCAACAATCTGAAGCAGATCGGGATCGCCTTTCACAACTACGCCGACGTCCACAACGGCTTTCCGCCGACGGCGTTCAGCATGGGAGGCGCGAATCTGGCGATGGGCGGGGGATGGTGCGTTCAGATCCTCGGCTTCATCGAACAGCCGGCGATTTATGCGGCTTACAACTCGAACCTCGCCTTCCACTGGGACCAGAACCAATCGGCCGTGCGGACGGTCATTCAGACGTACATCTGCCCGTCCTCGCCGCGAAGCATGAACCCGGTCAACAACGTGCCCCGGTTCTCGGGGTCGACCGGCACGCCGGATCCGAATCTCTACGCCGCGGCGGGCGACTACTTCACGGCGCGGTCGTATGTGGACCCGTTCAACGTGCCGTCGGCCTCGATGGTCGAATACACCGGGGCGCTCGACCAGGCGAAATACACGCCGTTGGCGGCCATCTCGGACGGCCTCTCGAACACGATGCTCACCTACGAGTGCGCTGGCAAGCCCGACTACTACGAGCGCGGCAAGTTCGTCCACGGCTTCCCGACGCCCAGTTCCTCCTACGCCATCGACAAGTGGTGGGCTCACGGAGCCTGGGCGGGTTATATGAACATGCGAATCGTCAGTTTCACGGGCGGCCAATACCTGTACGACGGCCCTTGCGTGATCAACTGCCACAACGGTTGGAACGGCGTCTACTCGTTCCACCCCGGCGGGATCGACGCGCTTTCGTGCGACGGGTCGGTCCGGTTCCTCAAGGAGTCGGTCGCGAAGTCGGTGATCAAGTCCTACGTGAGCCGCGCCGAGGGCGAGATCCTGGACGCATCGCAATGGTGAGCGGTATGGCGAGACGAATGTTCGCAGTCCTGACCTCGGCGGTTGCTTTGATCGGATGCGGGGAGTCCGGTACGCCCCGCGTGGCGTTGCAGCCGACCTCGGGCAAGGTGACGGTCGACGGCCAGCCGACGGCGGGTGTGGAGGTGCGTTTCCGTCCGGCCGACGCCCCCGGTTCCCTCGACGCCCTGGTCCCGTTCGCCACGACGGGCGACGACGGCGGCTTCAAGTTAGGGACATACGAGAAGGGCGACGGCGCGCCGGAGGGCCGCTACAAGGTCACCCTCTTCTGGCCCGATCGTCCCCCCGGGCCGCAGCCTGCCGAGGATCAACTCGGCGGGACCTACGCCCTGGCCGAGAAGACGCCTCTCGAAGCCACGGTCGCCAAGGGCGAGAACACGATTCCGACGATCGAGGTCCCGAAATCCGCCGTCAGGACGACCAAGCCCGGCAAGCCCAGGCGAGGGACGCGGGGCGACAGCGACGGGCTTGAGTGACGGACCACCGTCGCCATTCATCGAAGATTCGACAGGAAAAGCTCCCATGATTTCAACGTCCGCCTGCGTTCTGGTCCTGGCCCTTTCCGCGACGTCCGCCGCGCCCGAACCTCCACTTGTCCGATCGGCCGCGAGCGGCGCATGGTCGGACGCCAAGATCTGGGAGGGAGGCGCCGTCCCGGCGGCCGGCTCGCGGGTCCAGATTCGCGAGGGGCACGCCGTCGTCTACGACGTCTCGGACGACCGGGTGATCCGCTCGATCCACGTCGCGGGGACGCTCGATTTCGCGCGGGATCGCGATACGAAGCTGACGGTCGGCCTCATCAAGATCCAGGCGGGCGACGATCCTTCGGAGAACGGCTTCGACTGCGAGGCCCACCCCCCGGCCGCCGTCGAGCCCGGCGCTCCGCGGCCGACGCTCCGCGTGGGGACGGCCGAGGAACCCATCCCCGCCGGCAAGACGGCCCTGATCCGGCTGGCCTACGTCGAAGGGATGGACAAGGAGACCTGCCCGGCGATCGTCGATTGCGGCGGGCGGATGGAATTCCACGGCGCGGCGATCGCCAAGACCTGGACGAAGCTTGCCCGCGAGGCCTACCGCAACGAGCCGATCATCCTCGTGCCATACGCGGCCGTTGAGGGCTGGAAGCCCGGCGATCAGTTGGTGGTCACCGGGACGACCCACCAGTTCGGCTACAAGGACACGCGCACCCACAGCGTCGCCGAGCGTCCCGCCACCGAGACGCGGCGGATCGTGAAGATCAACAAGTACAACGAGCTGGAAACGCCGCTGGCTCGGATCATCCTCGACAAGCCCCTGGAAGGCGACCACCGCGCCCAGGACCAGTATCGGGCCGAGGTCGCGAACCTGTCGCGGAACGTCGTGATCGAGTCGGCCGACCCGGACGGCGTCCGCGGCCACACGATGTACCACCGGAATTCGACCGGGTCGGTCTCGTACACCGAGTTCCGCCATCTGGGGAAGGAAGGGGTGCTCGGCAAGTACAGCCTCCACTTCCACCTGGCCGGCGAGACGATGCGTGGGGCGTCCGTGGTGGGGGCGTCGTTCTGGGACAGCAAGAACCGCTGGATCACGATCCACGGCACGAGCTACCTGGTCGTCCGCGACTGCGTCGGCTACAAGTCGGTCGGCCACGGCTTCTTCCTGGAGGACGGGACCGAGACCCGCAACATCCTGGACGGCAACCTGGCGATCATGGCCCTCCGCGGCAAGCCCCTGCCCGACCAGATGCTCCCCTACGACCAGAACCTGGGATCGGGCTTCTGGTGGGCGAACAGCCTGAACGCCTTCACGAACAACGTGGCCGCCGAGTGCGATCAGGACGGCTATCGCTTCGAGGTCTTCGCCGGCGACGGCTTCGACCCGGTCCGGGCCGTTCTCCAGCCCGACGGCGGCCGCAAGCCGGTCGACATCCGCACGCTGCCGTTCATCCGGTTCGACGACAACGAGGCCCACTGCATGCGGTTCTTCGGTATGAACCTGGGCGGCTTCAACGACGGCGGCGTCCCCGCGTATCCGGGCGAGAAACAGGTCTCCAACGCCACCGGCAACTCGACGGCCAACTACGCCGGCACCGAGAAGAAGAAGAACGTGGACGTGGAAGGGATCGGTCCAGACTCGAAGCACCCGTTCCTGATCCGCCGCTTCCGGGCCTGGGACACCCACTGGGCCTTCCACGGCGGATCCCCTTCAGTCCGCGTCGACGGCATGGACCTTTACGACTCGCAGTACGGGATCTGGCGGACGGTGATCGACGGCCATGAGTACTCCGACCTGAAGATGGATCGGATCATCTCGCGGCAGATCTTCTTCCCCCGTCCGGGCAACGCCAAGACGGAGGGGATCGCCTTCCTCAACCCGGTCGACGACCTGCCGCCGTCCACGGTGATCACCGACGTTCGCCTGAAGGACAAGCTGGACCCCTCCGGCCCACTGATCGTCCGCGGCTCGACCTGCGACGACTACGGCGTACTTAAGGTCGTCGTCAACAACCGCCAGGCGAACGCCCTGCGGCCGAACTTCGCCGAGTGGGAGGTCGAACTCGTCGCGCCGGCGAACGGATGGATCGAGGCGTCGGCCCAGGACTCGACGGGGAACTTCGAGCGGACTCCGCACCGGGTCCACGTCCCTTGACGCTTTCGGGAGCCTTGCCGCGTTCGGTATGATCGTCGTCGAGGGGCCGCGCTCGCGACCCCTCGCGAGGAATCCCCGGCGCGGTGGAGAGGCTTAAGGCAATGGGCGAGGCGGCGGGGCTAGCGGCGAGAATCCGGCGCGGCGACGTGAAAGTCGGGGTGATCGGGCTGGGCTACGTTGGGCTCCCCCTGGCGCGGGCGTTCGTCGAGAAGGGCGTCCCCGTCCTGGGCTTCGACGTCGACCCGGCGAAGATCGCCAGGCTTCGCGAGGGCCAGAGCTACATCGGCCACATCGACGGCGAGGTTGTCCGCTCGATGCGCGCGAAGGGCTTCGACGCCACGGCCGATTTCGGCCGGCTGGACGAGCCCGACGCCATCCTGATCTGCGTCCCGACGCCGCTGACCGACAGCCGCGACCCGGACCTGAGCTACGTCGTCCAGTCCACCCGCGCCATCGCGGCGAAGCTCCGGCCCGGGCAGCTTGTGGTGCTGGAGAGCACGACCTACCCCGGCACCACCCGCGACGTCGTCCTGCCGATCCTGGCGGAGACCGGCCTGAAGCTGGGCGAGGACTTCCTGCTCGCCTTCAGCCCCGAGCGCGAGGACCCCGGCAATCCGGACTTCTCCGCCCCGACGATCCCCAAGGTCGTCGGCGGGGTCGACGCCGCCAGCGGCGAGGCCGCCGAGGCGCTCTATTCGCGGATCGTCGTCCGCGTCGTCCCGGTCTCCACGGCCGAGGTCGCCGAGGCCTGCAAGATCCTGGAGAACACGTATCGAGCCGTGAACATCGCCCTGGTCAATGAGCTGAAAGTGCTCTACGACCGGATGGGGATCGACGTCTGGGAGGTGATCGAGGCCGCCAAGTCGAAACCGTTCGGCTTCCAGGCGTTCTATCCGGGACCGGGGCTCGGGGGGCACTGCATCCCCATCGATCCGTTCTACCTGACGTGGGTCGCCCGCAAGCACGGCATGGCGACGCGGTTCATCGAGCTGGCCGGCGAGATCAATACGTCGATGCCGGGCTACGTCGTCGACCGGGTGGCCGACGTGCTCAACGACCTGGGGAAGCCGGTCCGCGGCAGCAAGATCCTGATCCTGGGGATGGCCTACAAGAAGGACGTGGACGATCCCCGCGAGTCCCCCGGCTTCGAGCTGATGGAGCTGCTCATCAAGAAAGGGGCGGAGGTCGAGTACAACGATCCTCACATCCCCAAACTTCCGCTGATGCGTAAGTATCCCGACCTGGGCATGTCCAGCCGCGAGCTGACGCCGGAATTCCTGCGCTCGCGCGACTGCGTCCTGATCGCCACCAACCATTCCGCCTACGACTGGCCGAGCATCGTCGCCGAGGCCCCGCTGATCGTCGACACCCGCAACGCTCTCAGGGGGATCGACGGCCCGGCGAAGATCGTCCGGGCCTGAACCGACTGACCGTCCGTCCGAGGAACGCATGAGCCGCAACGATCGCGAAAGGGTACTCGTCACCGGAGGCGCAGGGTTCATCGGCTCGCACCTCGTCGAGGCGCTCTTGGCTGATGGGCATCCCGTCCGCGTGCTCGACGACCTGTCGACCGGCCGAGCAGCGAACCTGGACGCCGTCCGCGACCGGATCGAGTTCATCGAGGCGAGCGCCTCGGATTTCTCGGCCTGCCAGCGCGCGACGAAGGACGTCGCCTACGTCTTCCACGAAGCGGCGATCCCGAGCGTCCCCCGGTCGGTGGCCGAGCCTCTCCCCTCGCACGAGAGCGGGCCGACGGCGACGCTCAACGTTCTGGAGGCGTCCCGTCTCGCCGGCGTTCGACGGGTGATGTTCGCCGCGTCCAGCAGCGCGTATGGGGAATCGCCGACGCTTCCCAAGGTCGAAACGATGCTGCCGGATCCGCTCAGCCCGTATGCGGCCGGGAAGCTCGCCGGCGAGCATTACGTGCGGGTCTACGCCCGGACGATGGGGCTCGACGGTGTGAGCCTGCGGTATTTCAACGTCTTCGGCCCGCGACAGGATCCGTCGAGCCCGTACTCAGGGGTGATCTCGCTGTTCATCAAGGCGATGGCGCGCGGCGATCGGCCGAAGATCTACGGCGACGGCCTCCAGACTCGCGACTTCACCTACGTCGCCGACGTCGTCCAGGCGAACCTGGCCGCGATGCGTCGGGAGGAACCCCTCGAAGGCCGGGCGCTGAACGTCGGCGGCGGCCGACGCGTCAGCCTGCTCGACCTCGTCGCGGCTCTGAACGCGATCCTGGGGACGGCCCTCCAGCCTGAACTCCTCCCGGCGCGCGCGGGGGACGTCCGCGATTCGCTCGCGGGGCTGGATCGGATCGCGGAGGAACTGGGCTACAAGCCCTCGGTCGATTTCGCCGAGGGCCTGCGGCGCACGGTCGCCTCGGTCGTCGAGGCGGGCTGAGACCGGCCGTGACCGATCTCAGAGGCCCTTGCCTCCGATGTCCCAGGGGTGCCACGGCCACGCTGACGTGGCCATGAACCGGTGCGGGACGGCGCTGAACGACCATCGCCGATCACATGGCCAGCCTTAAGCGTGGCCATGGCTGGCACCCGCCTTCGCGTCTCGCCGTTGAGGTTGAGCGAGGACGGGGCGAATTGGATCTCAGAGGCCCTTGCCGCCGAGGTGCTTGCGCTTGCGGGGGCTGCGGACGCCGTGGAACTTCGTGCGACGGCCCTTGGCTACCGGCGACGAGTTGGCCTTCTTGCGCCACTTGCTGCTCTTGCGGTTCTTCGTCTTGACCTTCATGACGGCCTGCTCGTTTCTGTCTGACTGTCCGGAACGTCGACGGGTCGACCCGTTCGAAAGAACGGCGATTATGCCATGACTCGCCCCCGCCGTGCAACCCGAGTCATGTTGTGTGGGGAGCGACGACCTTGACGATGAAGACGCCGCTGGATTTGCCGACGTGCCCAAGCTCGTCGACGGCCCGGATCCGCAGGCGGTGCGTGCCGAGATCCAGCGGCGTGCTGAGCGTGAGCGTGTAGTGGCCGTACTGGCCGGCGGGGGCCTGGCCGTACACCTCGTTGGTGTCGGCGTCGATGATCTGCATCGTGGCCTGGGCCTGGTAGGTGCCGAGGAACTCCGGCTGCGACTGGGTCGTGACGCTGTGCTGGGCGTCGACCTGATGGCCCGAGGCCCTTGCGATCGACGGCACGCTCGGCGCGGGCATCGGCCGACCGACGATCAGCGTCATCTGAAGGACCGTGGCGTAGTCGTTGGTTGTGAGGAAGACCGGCTCGGACTGGGTCGTGTTGACGGTCGTCGCCAGCGTCTTCAGGTTAGTCGAGAGCAGATCGATCTCGGAGGTCGTCGCCCCCGCGGAGACCAGAACCTGGGTCAATGCGTTGTTCAGCGCCTGTGCGTCCTGGGCCCGGAGCGAAGGGCGGCTGACGACGTCGCGGAGGACGTTGTTGAACATCTTGACCGCGGTCGGCGAGGCCGAGCCCAGGCTGCTGAGGGCCTGCGTCATCCCTTCCTGGATCCCGGTGATGAGCTCCTTGGGGAGCGGCCGGTTGGGATTCAGGGCCCGCAGGTTGGTGGGGAGGCGGTCGATCCGCTCCAGCTTCTGCTGGATCGTGTACGGCAGGTTGGTGGTGGTCGCGGTCGTCGTGAGGGCGGCGGTCGCCGTGGAGAGCATCATTCGGCCCTCCATGTTTTCCGGCCCGGGAATGAAACGGCGGCGATCCATCGCACCTGTCTCCTTGGCGGACGCGTCTCGCCTCTCCACGCGGCGGTTCGCGGGGAAGACGGCGGACGGGGCGCGAGGGCGACCGGAAGGACATGACGTCCGGCTCCTCTCCGCCCGGCTCTGATTCGATCGAAAGGCTGTCGTCGAGGTGTCGTCCGCGCCCCGCTCTGGGGGGCGGACCGGCCGGATCTCTACCAGAACCGCGCAATCCCGCCTAGAGCGTCTTGAGCGGAACTCGATGAAAGGAATCCCGGCGAACTCTGGGAATCCCCCGTGAAGGGCTGCTAAGATGAGCCGTCGCGGACCGTCCACCTCCCCCGTCGGCTCGCCTCGTCCCTCGGCGGCCCCCTCGGCCCTGCGTCACCGACCGAACCCACATCTGGAGGACGCTCATGCATCGCATTCGCGGAACGGTCCCGGCGCTCGCCGTCGCGGGCCTGCTCGGATTCAGCACCGGCGCGCGGGCTCAGGCCCCCGTTGCGCCGCAGACGGAAGCACCGAAGACGGAGGCCGCCGCTGCATCGTCGGCCGATCCGATCGATCGGATCAAGGAGGAGGGCGAGAAGCGGTCGCAGGTGATGGCGACCCTCAGCACGCTCACCGACGTCATCGGTCCCCGGCTCACCGGCTCTCCCGGACTGAAGCGGGCTAACGAGTGGACCCGCGACCAGATGGTGCGCTGGGGGATGGAGAACGGCCACCTGGAGGCCTGGGGCCCGTTCGGTCGGGGTTGGACGCTCAAGCGGTTCTCGGCGCAGGTGGTCTCGCCCCAGTGCATCCCGCTGATCGCCGTCCCCAAGGCGTGGTCCCCCTCGCTGGAGAACTTCACCGCCGAGGTGATCCACCTCGATGTGAAGACCGACGCCGATTTCGAGAAGTACAAAGGGAAGCTCAAGGGAGCCGTCGTCCTGACCGCCCCGGCCGTCGACGTCGCCGCCCGTTTCGAGCCCCTCGCGCGGCGCCAGACCGACAGCGAACTCCTCAACCTGGCCGATGCCGGCGAACCCGGAGCGGGCGGCCGCCGTCCTCGGACCGCGATGGCCGGCGCTCCCGGCGCTCCGGGTGCTCCTGGCGCTCCGGCTGCTCCCGGTACTCCCCCCGCACCCGGCGCTCCGCCGGCCCCGGGGCAACCCGGCTTCCCTGGTCGTCTGGCGATGGGCGACATGAGGGCCCAGATGGAATTGGCGGCGAAGAGGACGCGATTCCTGGCTGAGGAAGGCGTCGCGCTGCTGATCGATCCCAGCCGCAGCGGCGACGGCGGCACGCTGTTCGTGCAGTCGGCGTCGGTGGCCTCGCCGGCTCTCCCGCCGGGTTCGGGGCCGGGCCAGGGCGGCGGACCGGGCGCTCGTCGGGTCTCGGCCTGGGACAAGGAGGCCAAGGTCATCCCCCAGGTCACGATGGCCAAGGAACACTACAACCGCCTGGTCCGGATGCTCGCCGCCGGTGAGAAGATCAAGATGAACGTCGACCTCGCCGTCGAGTTCCAGGACGAGGACATGAACTCGTACAACACGGTCGCCGAGATCCCCGGCACCGACCTGAAGGACGAGATCGTGATGCTGGGCGGCCACCTCGACTCGTGGCACGGCGGCACCGGCACCACCGACAACGCCGCGGGCTGCTCCGTGGCGATGGAAGCGGCCCGGATCATCAAGGCGCTCGACCTCAAGCCCCGCCGGACGATCCGCGTCGCCCTCTGGACGGGTGAGGAACAGGGGATCTTCGGGTCCAAGGCGTACGTCGACGAGCACTTCCGCAAGGCCCCGGCCCGTGGCGGCTTCGGCGGGCCGGGCGGATCTCCTCCGCCGGCCTCCGAGGAGAAGGAAGAGACCAAGCCCGAGTACGAGAAGCTTTCCGGCTACTTCAACCTGGACAACGGCACCGGCAAGATCCGGGGCGTTTACCTCCAGGGGAATGAGGCTGTCCGGCCGATCTTCCGCAAGTGGCTCCAGCCCTTCCGCGAGATGGGCGCGAACACGCTCTCGCTGTCGAACACCGGCGGCACCGACCACCTGTCGTTCGACGCCGTCGGCCTCCCCGGCTTCCAGTTCATCCAGGATGAGATCGAGTACGACACTCGCACTCACCACTCGAACATGGACGTCTACGACCGCGCCCAGGCCGACGACCTGAAGCAGGCCTCCATCATCATGGCCGCCTTCGTCTACAACACCGCCATGATGGACGAGAAGCTCCCCCGCAAGCCGCAGGCCCGCCCGGCCCAGCGGCCGGAGACCCGCGCGGCGGGGGCTGCTGGAAATTAACACTGGGACAGCCGAACGTCTGCTGTTGATCGGCGACGTTCGGCTGGAGTTCCTCGCGGACGTGAATGATACAGGCCGAAGGCTGGCTCTACAGCAACCGTCTGGTCAGAGCCAGTCGTTGGTCACGGACATGACGCTGATCAATTGGCATCCGATCGAAAACCACGCTGCCGCGGTCGAGATCCCAAGGATGATGATCCACTCGGATGCCGAGCGGAAGCGATCCAGCAAGGTAAATCCGAGCGGAAGCAAGAGCCAGGGGATCAATCCGATCACCAAAGCTGGCCATTCTCGCGCGACGCCCGAATTGCGGAAGACGATCCCGAACGCGAGCAGGAGGATCGGTACCGCGAGAGGGGAAAGCATCCAGAGCGATCGTAAACGCCAGACCCGTCGATCGGCGACTGCCGCAATCAGGGCGACGATCGAGGCCGCGCCAGCCGCGCGGGCCAACCTCGGAAAGAAGTAGCAGCTCGCTTCGACCGCCTGCGAGGCCCACCACCAGATGCCGGCCCGTCCGGCCCATGTGAGGACGGCGAAGACAACGGCCATGCCCGCAACCCAAGCCATGAGTCGCTGTACGCTGGAAATCGGTCGTCTCGTCGTCGGGGTGGTCATCGGGAGAGCTCCCTCACTCGCGTGGAAGTCGCTGCGGACTTCTCCCGAGGTTTCGTCGGTAGGCGAGCCGTGAGGTGAGGTCTCGAAGATCGGTTGCAGCAGAACTCGTCGTGATGAGGCCGACGCCTCGGCCTTGTTGGCTCGGCCGAGGCGTCGCGAATCTCGTTACAGCCCCGCCCCCGGGCGGCCGGCGACCTCGCGGGTCTGGCCGCGTTCCTTGCGGGCGGCGATGGCGTTGACGGCGTTGACGTAGGCCAGGGCCGACGCCTCAATAATGTCGGTGGAGGCCGCGCGGCCGCGGAAGCTGGTCTCGTCGCTCTCGACTTCCAACTCCAGAGTCACCTCGCCCTGGGCGTCCTTCCCCTGGCTGACGCTTCGGACGACGAACTCGTGCAGGTTGGCGTGGACGCCGGTGACGCGCTCGACGGCCTTGAAGATGGCGTCGACCGGGCCGTCGCCGATGGCCGCGTCCTGGACGACCTCGCCGTCGGGACGGCGGATCGAGACGGTCGCCGTGGGCAGGACGCTGGTGCCGGCCGTGGTGTGCAGGCTCAGCAACTGCCAGGACGCCGGGACGTCGCCCTCGCCCAGGTGCCGCTCGACCAGGACGGCCAGGTCCTCGTCGTAGACTTCCTTCTTCTTGTCAGCCAGCGCCTTGAAGTCTTTGAAGACGGCCTCGACCTGCTCGTCGTTGAGCGTGTAGCCCATCTCGACGATCCGGTCGCGCAGGGCGTGGCGGCCGGAGTGCTTGCCCAGGACCAGGTCGGTCTGGGGGACGCCGACGTCCTCGGGCCGCATGATCTCGTAGGTCGACCGGTTCTTCAGCATCCCGTCCTGGTGGATGCCCGACTCGTGCGCGAACGCGTTGCGGCCGACGATCGCCTTGTTGCGCTGGACCGTCAGGCCGGTGATCGAGGAGAGCATCCGGCTGACCGGGTACAACCGCTCGGTCTTGATGCCCGTGTCGACGCCGAAGTACTCGCGATGGGTCTTGATCGCCATCACCAGTTCTTCCAGCGCCGCGTTGCCGGCTCGTTCGCCGATGCCGTTGATGGTGCATTCCATCTGCCGGGCGCCGGCCGCGACCCCCGCCAGGGTGTTGGCGACGGCCAGGCCCAGGTCGTCGTGGCAGTGGGTGCTGATGACGGCCTTGCCGATGTTGGGGACGTTCTTGACCAGGTCGGCGATCATCGCCCCGTACTGGGCGGGCATCAGGTAGCCGACGGTGTCCGGGATGTTCACGGTCGTCGCGCCGGCCTCGATGACGGCCTGGATCACCTCGCGCAGGAATTCGGGCTCGGTGCGGCCGGCGTCCTCGGGGCTGAACTCGACGTCCTTGCAGAGCCCGACGGCGCGGCGGACCCCGGCGACGGCCCGCTCAACGACCTGCTCGCGGCTCATCCGCAGCTTGTGCTCGCGGTGGATCGGCGAGGTCGCCAGGAAGACGTGGATCCGAGGGCTCTGGGCGTACTGGACGGCTTCCCAGGCGCGGTCGATGTCGCGGTCGTTGCAGCGGGCCAGGCCGCAGACGGTCGAGCCGGTGATCTCCGCGGCGATGGCGCGGACGGACTCGAAGTCGCCGACGGAGGCGATTGGGAACCCGGCCTCGATCACGTCCACCCCCAGGCCGGCGAGAGCCCGCGCGAACTCCAGCTTCTCGCCCAGGTTCATGCTCGCGCCCGGCGACTGCTCGCCGTCGCGGAGGGTCGTGTCGAAGATCCGAACGCGGTCGGCCGAGGTCTTCGAGGCGGTCGGGGACGAATCGGCGCTCATGGCTGGGCTCGTTCCTGAGGTTCGGGCTCGGGCGCTCCCGATTGGGGAGTCGCCGTCGCGCGGATTGGGGCGCTTTCGAGTGTACGACGCCGGGTGGCTGGGCCGCAAAGGCGAACGCGGAGGCGAGACGCCGGGCCGGGGGATCGTCGGGGCCGTCGACGAAAAAAAGCGAAGCCCCGAGACCCACCGTCTCGGGTGGGTCTCGGGGCTTCGCTTTTCGTCTCTTATCGAGAAGCTCGCAGCCCTAAGACGATCCACCCTGACGGCCGATAAGGCCCAGGAGAAGGATGTCAAGGCTGGCAAGCGACAGGATCATTTGCAGGCGGCTCCGGCGATCCATCGACCTGATGGATCTACCGCATCGTAGGCGAATCGACGGACGATGGTCAAGTCTGGGGATGGAAATCCTTGACCATTCCGCGAGACTCCGTCTTTCAATCGACTTGACGGGGCCTTCACAGGGCCTTAAGCTGTCAGCTTGCCAGACGTCGGCGCTCCATGCGCGGCGGGGCCGTCGCGGTGTCGCCGGCGCCTCCTCTTTGTTTTACGTAAGCGGCTGAGGACAGAAGGTTTATGCCCCGTAAGAAGTTCGGACGCAACCGCAAGAATCGCTGCCGGTTCTGCACGAAAGAGGGCTGCCCCCGCCCGGCCTATGTCGACTACAAGGACATCGGCCTGCTGAAGAAGCTCTGCACCAACCAGAGCAAGATGTTCTCCCGCAAGCGGAGCGGCAACTGCGCCGCCTTCCAGCGGGCTTCGAGCGCCGCCGTCAAGCGGGCTCGCTTCATGGCTCTGCTGCCGTACGTCGGCGAGTGAGTCGGTCCGGCCGGGGCGGCGCCGAGGGATCCGGGCCCCCCGCATGGACCTCTCAACGCCTGGGCTCGGGGGCGTAAGACGCCTTGAGCCGGCGTTCGATCTCGCTCACAGGGATGCCGAGGCGGTCCTCCAGTGATCGCCCCGAGCCTCTCTTGATGCGCCCGCCGTAAGCGTCGTGGACGTAGTCCAGGAACGGCTCACGGTACGCGCCTCGGTCGGCCTGCATCAGGAAGACCGCCAGGGCCATCGCCTGCTGATAGTTGACGTAAATCCGCTCCGTGCGGTTGAAAGCGGCCTGATCCTGGCGAAGGAAGTCGCCCAGGGACAGGAACTTGCGCGCGTCGAGCGAGTTCACGGCTTCCTGGAGCCGAGGGCCGACCAGGCCGCCGACCTCGATCGCGCCGTCCTCGGTCGGTGTCGTGGTCTCGAAGTAGGTGCCGAGCCCTTCGAACACCCAGTAGTCGCCGGTGTTCGCCAGGTAGGCGTTGCGCCCGGCCGACTCGAACAGGAGCTGGTGCGAGACCTCGTGATAGAGCGTGGCCTCGACGGGAAGCTCGCCGCCGGCGTCTCGGAAGAAGTAGGCTGGGCGACGGTTCCCCTTGCCGCCGGGGCCTTTGGGGTCGTAATAGCCAAGGCTTTCTGCCCCGACCCGGTCGCCCGCCACGGGCCGCAGGCGCTCGTGGTATTCATTCCGGTCGGTGTAGAAGATCACCGTGTGGGGACGGTAGCTGTCGTCAGGTACAAGTTCCGGCGACTTGAAGCGCCTGGCCAATGGCAGTTCGTCGCCGATCACGTCGGCCATCAGGGTGAAGAAAAGGTCGTGGAAGGCCTCCAGCCGGCGGCCGAATTTGATTGCCTCGGCGAGGGGGACGTCGGCGCGGATTTCGAAGTGCTCGGTGTTGATCTGCCAGGGGTTGCGCCAGTTCGACCGCAGCCCGTCCGCCTGGGCGGCGGGGAGCCATGTCGTTGGGCGGCCTCGAACGGCCGGCGCGGGGAGTTCGCCCAGTTCCAGGTGGCGGATCCAGTCCTCGGGGACCCAGCCATAGGTCGGGTGCAACAGGTTCCCCGCCTTGAGCCTCTCGACGGCGAACGGTCGGGCCCAGCCGCCTTCATGCGGGACGTAGCCCAGCAGCCGACGGACTTCGGCGTCGTCCGGAATTCGGGCGACCGCTTCGCGAAGCGCGAAGGCCGCACGAGCCATGTGGGGCGGATCCGCGGCGGCCGCTTTCCGGGCCAGGTCGAGGAACGCCTCGCCAGCCGGCTTGCGGATCGCTTCGACGTCTTTTCCCCAGTCAGCGGGAGTGGTGGATCGGGGGGGCGTGACCTCCGGCAGGACGACCAGCCGGACGGGGCCGCCGTCGTCCGGAGCGGGGATCAGCTTGCGGATTTCGGCTGCTCCACGGGCTTCGCCCTGCTTGGAGAGGCGATCGGCCAGGGAGCGGAGGGCCTCGGATTCGCGGTCGACGATCGCGCGAGCCTCGGCTTCGAGCGCCCGGGCGGAGTCCGTCCCCGACATGGGGGCGGGGACCTGAAACGCCAGGGCGGCCAGGGCGAGGAGCGTCGTGGTCATGGCGGCGGCTGGCTCCCGGGTCGGCGGTTGGTCTGGACGGCTTCGGCGACGGCCCGCACAATGCGGGCCCGGGAAGATCGACCCAGGCGACCGGACGTCGCGGCTGGGCCCGGCGACGAGACACGGAGGAGACGATGATGAACGCGACGCGCCCTCGGCTGGGTTCCGTGGTCTGGTTGGCCGTCGGTCTGATCCTGGGCGTGGGGCTTGCCGGCGGACGGCCGCAGGAGCTTCGCGCCGGAGGAGGCGACCGCTCGGGCGAGTCGATCGTGGCCACCGGGCCGATCGCCGTCCGCTTCGACGAGGGGAACAAGGTGCAGATCCCCGAAGACGCTCTCTATTATCTCGACTACCGGGCCGGGAAGCTGAAGGCGACGGTCCCCACCTATCGCATGATCGGGGGCACCACCAAGCACCTTGAGGCGTTCGCCGAGCGCGATCTCGTGGCCGATTTCGGGATCGACGTCGACAACGGGCTCAAGCCGCACTTCCTGATGACGACCGGGCAACTGGGAACTCTCGGGGCCGGCTGGGCGCCCCTCTTCGTGATCGAGACGAGTACCGGCAAGGCGGCCGTCTACCGGATTCAGCAGGCGTTCGGAATCAGGAACCAGCTCCGCATCGACCTGCTGGAAATCCGTTCGACCAACCCCGAGGATGCGACCGCCGCCGCATCCGCCGACCCGATCGCCTCCCCTGTCGTCCCCTGAATCGAACGCGCTATGCTCGCTTAATTCGGCGTTCCGAAGGGGGCGGCCGGAGCCACCGAGCCCCCGATCGGCCGCGAGTTGGTCGTCCCCGGGGCCGCGTCCACCGCCGGGGCCCCTTCTCCGCCGCCAGCGGGCAGACCGCCGCCGCCGCTACCGCCTTCTTCGAGGATCGCCCCTTCGCCGTAGGGGCGAAGCTCCTGCTTGTCGATCAGCCAGCGGCCCTTGGGGTCGAACAGGTGGACCTGCATGAACTGATTGCCGGTCTTGCCGTAGGTGCTGTACGGGTCGCGGACGCCGGAGCCGTAGCGAGCGAAGATGTCGCCGGTGGTGTACTGGAAGAATCCCAGCCAGCCGTGGTCGATCCCCATGCCGAACGGCGGCTTGGTGTTGTAGTTGATGTAGCCAAAGACGTTCTTGTGCACCGGCGCGGCGTGGAAGGCCAGCAGGATGATCGCGAAGGTCACGACCGTCGTGCCGAACGAGAAGACCAGCCGGGTGAGGTGATACACCGGGTTCGGGAACCGCACCATCGCCGGCGCCAGCGACTCCGTCGCCAGGCGGAGCAAGAGCACCGAGGCGCAGAAGATCAGCATCATCGCCAGGGTGTCGGAGAAGCTCCAGCCGATCCCGGTGGAGTCGATCAGTTCGGCCAACGGCTCATAGAAGTTGAACGCGATCAGGCCGCCGAACAGGACGTTGAAGAACATCAGGGCCGCGCCCCAGGCCCCCTCGCTCGTCAGGACGTACGTCATGAAGAGCATGAGGGCGACGAGGAGCGTGTCGAGCAGGGCTGGGGGCACGGACATGGGTGGTTTTCCCGTTCTGCTGGGCTGAGGTCGGCGGTCGGTTCCTGTTCCGGTTCGGGTTACTTGACGACGCGGAGCAATTCCTCGATCGAGGTCCGCCCCTGGATGACCTGGCGGAGACCGTCTTCCTGGAGGTAGATCATGCCGCCGCGGCGAGCCTCGGCCTTGATCTTGGTGAGCGACGGGTTTTCACGGAGCATCTCGCGGATCGGCTCGGTGAGGACCAGCAGCTCGAAGATGCCGGCGCGGCCGAAGTAGCCGGTGCCGCCGCACTGTGGGCAGACCTGCTCGGGGTTCTCGGGCCGTCGATAGAAGACGTCGACCTTGTCGACGGGGAGGTTGGCCTTCTTGAGGAACTCGGGCTTGGGCTTGTAGGGTTCCTTGCAGGATTCGCAGAGGAGCCGCACGAGCCGCTGGCCGAGCACCGCCGTGAGGGCCGAGGCGATCATGAACGGCTCGACGCCCAGGTCGAGGAGCCGGAAGAGCGCGGTCACGGCGTCGTTGGAGTGGACCGTGGAGAAGACCATGTGGCCCGTGTTGGCCGCCTGGCAGGCAATGTTCGCCGTCTCCTGGTCGCGGACCTCGCCGATCATGATGACGTCGGGGTCTTGCCGCAGGATCGACCGCAGGCTGGTGGCGAAGGTCTGGCCGGCCTTGGTGTTGACCTCCATCTGGGTCACGTTGTCGAGGTGGTACTCGATCGGGTCCTCGACCGTGATGATGTTCCGCTGATAGCGGTCGATCTCGCGGAGGGCCGCGTACAACGTGGTCGACTTACCCGAGCCGGTCGGACCGCAGGACAGGATCATGCCGTGCGGCTGGGTAACCAGGCTGCGGAGCTGTTCGACGAGCTTGGGCCGCATCCCCAGGTCTTCCAGCTTGGTGATCCCGGCCGAGTTGTCCAGGATTCGCATGACCAGCTTCTCGCCGGCCTTCGAGCCCGAGGTGGCGACGCGGAAGTCGAGGTCTCGGCCCTGGAGTTTAGCCGCGAACGAACCGTCCTGGGGCTTGCGCTTCTCGGAGATGTCCATCGCCGAGAGAACCTTGAAGACGTTGATGACGGCGTCGCCGGTGGCGCGGTCGAACGGCTCGGCGGAGTGCAGGATGCCGTCGATTCGGTAGCGGACCGAGAGCTGGTCGGAAGTCGGCTCCAGGTGGATGTCGGTCGCGCGGCGGAGAACGGCGTCGTAGACCAGTTCCTTGGCCGCCATGAACGACCGCGACTCCTCAGCCTGGCGGACCCGGCTGGGATCCTCCTTGGAGTTCACGCCCGTGGACTTGCCGATGAAGACGATCGGCGGCCCGGCGCGGTCGACCGACCCCCCGTCTCGATTGAACCAGGGCCGCATCCCCATCCGGGCCAGGATGTCGTTGGCGACTTCGCCCAGGTGGTAGGGGGTCAGCACCTTGCGGTCGTCGGAGACCGTCTGATTTCGAACGAAGATGTAAGTGAGGATCGGTACGAAGTACGACAACAGCAGAAGCGTCATCCCGACGGGGTAGATGGGGATCGAGAAGACCATCGCCAGGCCGAGAACCCCCGCGAAGAAGACCACGCTGTTCCAGGTCTCGGACTTGGGGTTGTTCAGCTCCTTGCCGTCGTGCTCGACCCAGTCGGTCGTCCAGGTCCAGAGGAGATAGATCAGGACGACCGGGACGAATTTGTAGAGGTTCAGATAGAACCCCGGGCCGCGCGGGATCACCGGCGCCGCGGTCTGGGCGAGCAGCGGTATGAAGCCCCCGACCGCTTCAGCCGCCTCGGACCCGGCGGCGACGCCGAGCGTCCCGAGCAGAAACGTCGCGAGCACCAGAGACGGACGACTCATTGCTGACCTTTCTTGGCTGCGTGATCGCGGGGAAGGCGGCGGTCGGCGCGCGACGATCGGGAACGTCGGCGCGAAGCCCAACCGAGGCGGCGGGCCCGGCCCTCGCCGGTCGGGCCCCTTTTGGCTTTCGTTGAGGCCGTCGGACGGACCCGACGCCCCCGGGCGAGGGCCGTCGGGACGTCGAGAAACCGTTATAGGATACCAGGCTGGTTGATGGTAATCCCCTTGAGGGCCATTTTCAAAGACTCGGGGCTGGGGGCGACTTCGAAGGCCACGGCCCGCTCGATCTTCTCGGCGACGACGAGCTGGCGGAGGCTCTCCGTGAAGTCCTGCATCCCTTCCGACATGCCGATCCGGATCGCGTCGCCGAGCTTCGTGTCTTCCTCGTTGAGGATCAGCTTCTTGACCGTCGGATTCATCCGCATGATTTCGTTGGTCGGGACGCGGGTCACCCCCTTCTCGGCCCACTCCTTCGTGGTCGGCAGGAGCTTCTGAGCGACGACCGCCTTGAGGTTGAACGCCAGCGACTGCCGCAGCGACGAGTGCATGTCGCGTGGGAAGAGGTCCAGAAGACGGCTGATCGTCGAGGGCGCCGTGCCGGCGTGGATCGTGCCGAACACGAGGTGGCCGGTCTCGGCCGCGTGCATGGCGGCGTTGAACGTGTCGCGGTCGCGAAGCTCGCCCACCAGGATGATGTCCGGATCTTGCCGCACCGCGTGCTTCAGCGCGATGTCCCAGTCGATGACGTCGATCCCGACCTCACGCTGGTTGATGACCGACTTGTCGTCCTTGTAGGTGTATTCGATCGGGTCCTCGATCGTCACGATGTGCATCCGCTCGCGCTCGTTGACGTACTGGAGCATCGAGGCGATCGAGGTCGACTTCCCGGAGCCGGTCACGCCGGCGAAGATGATGATCCCCTGGTCGTACTGGGTGATCTCGGCCAGGCTCGGCGGCAGGTGGAGCTGTTCGAAGGTCGGGATCTTGTTGCTCACGCGCCGGGCGACCAGGCTGAGCCGTCCCCGCGCCTTGAAGAGATTGACGCGGAATCGGGTCTCGACGTCGCCGTCGAGGATGATGTGGGCGAAGTCGACGCCCCCCTCCTCGTCCAGAATCCCTCGCTGACGAGGGTTGAGGAGCGGGTACATCAACCGCTCCATGTCGTGAGTCGTCAGAGGCGGCAGTTGCATCTGCCGGAGGACGCCGGCCAGGCGCATCGAGGGGGCCAGGCCGACCTTCAGGTGGAGGTCCGAGCCCTGATACTTGATGCACATGCGGAACAGTTTGTTCGCCTCGGGCTCGTTGGCCGGAGCGTCGGTCTTGGATTCGACGGCTGTGGACATGGGCTCTCCTCGGGTCGGTCGAGATCGAGTCGAATCGAGATGCGATCAGATCGGATCGGAGGGGACGGGCCGGGACGGACGTCTCAGGAGGCTCGGGCGGCGGCCTCGGGCCGGCGGACCGGCACGCCGTGCTCCGCCAGGTAGTCCTTGGTCTCCCGGATCGAATGCTCCTTGTAATGGAAGATGCTCGCGGCCAGAGCGGCGCTGGCGCCCGCCTCGGCCAAGACAGCCCGCAGATGTTCGGGAGAGCCGGCCCCGCCGGAGGCGACGACCGGGATCGACACGGCGTCGACCACCGCGTGGGTCATCGGCAGATCGTAACCGTTCTTGGTGCCGTCGGCGTCCATGCTGGTCAGGACGATCTCGCCGGCGCCCAGCCGCTCGACTTCCTGCGCCCAGGCGACGGCTTCCAGACCGGTCGAGACCCGGCCGCCGTTGATGTGGACTTCCCACACCTCCCGGCCGTCTCGTGAGACGCGTTTGGGGTCGATGTTGACCACGATGCACTGGCTGCCGAATTTTCGGGCCGCCTTGCGGATCAGCTCGGGATCGCGGACGGCGGCCGAGTTGATCGAGACCTTGTCGGCCCCCGCCTTCAATAGGGCGCGGACGTCTTCGAGGGTTCGGATCCCGCCGCCGACGGTCAACGGCATGAAGCAGACTTCAGACGTCCGCCGGACGACGTCCCAGAGGATCTCTCTCTGCTCATGGCTGGCCGTGATGTCGAGGAAGACCAGTTCGTCGGCCCCTTCCTCGTCGTAACGCCGCGCGACCTCGACCGGATCGCCGGCATCGCGAAGGTTGAGGAAGTTGGTCCCCTTGACCACGCGGCCTTGATTGACGTCCAGGCAGGGGATGATCCGCTTGGCCAGCATGGGCGACCCCGTCTCCAGCGAAGGGCCGGGCCTCGGCCGCCTCCCGGGCGTCCGAACCGATTTCGACGCGTACCGTTGCGCCCGAATCCCCGCAAAGTGCGACGGAGTATTCTATAACAGTCCCGGCACGGAAGCCTAGGGGGGCAACGAAAGTTCCCGGACTCCCGCCGGCGCCTTCGATCCGACTCGGCGCCTCCCCTCCTCCCTCCACGTCCCTCCATCGCGGAAACGAGCGAGCCCCACGAAGAAACCGCGAGGCGTCGATCGCTTGCGCGGCCTGGACCCGGGCGGCGTTGCCGACAGCCTCGATGGAGGCAAGATCGGGCCCGAGAATGAAGCGATGGATCCGACTGAAATGGGATGAGTCGGGGTTCATCGTCCCTGGTACGTCGGGCAGACGCGGCGAGTCTCCACCGTTTCGAGGCGGGCGGTGAAAGCTTTGTGTTGAATTTGCGGGTTGCAGAGGTTTGGTGGGCCGTGCGCAGGTTTTGTCGGGGCTGATCGAGCTCATCGCTCCGTCGTCAGGCTCCCGGTTATGCGGCGTTCGTGCTTCGAGTTGGAGATTTGAGCATGCGTATTCATGATGCTTTCAGGTCGAAAGTCAGGCGCAGTGAAGGGAACCAGTCGGGCTCGGAATTGGGCTCGGCCGCTACGGCGATTCATCGGTCGGAATGTTGCTTTTCTAGGCTGCAAAGGGACTTGCGCGTTGGAGTCCCTCGACGTCGAAAGAGCGGAATTGATGGGGCAGGACGTGATTTTGAAGTCAATGTATGTGGATGCAATAGATTTTGCGGTGGGTGCAGATTTTTTTCTCTGAGGGGAGAGGGTGGTTGCGTTTTGAGGATGAGAATCCCATTTTAGCATCCTGTGCGAGGCAAGCACGGGATGCCGAATGGGGTTGCTCCCGGATTCGGGTTTGGTTCCGGCGGTTACGGGCGCGGCGCGGTGCCGTGTCGCTCGCACGACACAAGGAGTTCAACCGTTGTCCATCTCCACCTTTGAGTTTCGCAGCGCTTTGCGGCTGATCCTATCCCTTGTTGCGGTGTTCTCGGCCGTCCTCAGCGCGGATGCTCAACAGTATCAGTATCAGACCGTCGCTCCGACGGTTCCCACCTACACCTACCAGACCACGCAGCCTACCGCGACTCAGCCGACCTACCAGGTCGCTCAGCCCACCCAATACGTTCAGCAGCCCGCGGCTCCCGTATATTACTACCAGAGCGCTTACGCCGGCATGGATGCGACGACGCAGCCCGCGCCGGTCGCTGCGGCACCTGAAGCCGCCGCTGCCGCTCCGGCCGCCGCGGAGGCTCCCGCCGCTGCCTACGGCGATCCCTACGGCTTCACCGCCTGGCTGAACGGCGTTCGCGCTTCGTACGGCCTGGGCCCTGTCGGCCATGATCCGAACCTGTCGAGCTGGGCGGCGATGAACAACGCCCAGCAGGCGGCCCGCGGTCTGGGCCACCACGTGATGGGCCCCGCGCGTCGCCAGAACTCGGCGATGGGCGGATTCCCGGGGATCGAGGCGATGTGGATGGCCTCCCCCGCTCACCGGGCGGCTCTGCTCGATCCGACGATCACCTGGATCGGGATCGCCGGCGCCGGCGCCTGGTGGACCTTCAACGCCAACTGACGTCCACGACGTCGATCGGACCCGGGAATGCATTCCCGGGTCGATCCGACCTTGGACGGAGCCTTTTCCGAAGCGTTGAAGGACCGCGACGGAAAAGACCGTTCGTGGTTGGATCGCCTGCTCTTCGCTCCTCTGATCTCAGAGGAAGAAGGCGCTGCGGATTCCGGAGAGGATCGCCTGTTCTAGGTTGGCGTCACGTCCTCTGGGGATCCATCCCACGGGAACCGGCACGGGGCCGACGGTCTCGCGCGTGCGGTTCACGGGGAAGTCGTTGTTGAACACGGCCCGGCCGGCCATCTGGCGGTCGGGTTTGACCAGATCTTCGAGTTCCTTGTGGACTTCTACTTTCACAAGGAATCCGCCGTTGGGGGCCGGTTCGATCTTGATGATCGCGCGTCGTCGGGTCGTCTGCAAGGTGGCCTCGAGCCGGTCTCCCAGCGTTCGGGTGTCTCCCAGCCAGGGCTCCAGCAGCGTGGCGCTGATTTTGGGCTCCGTGATGATCGTCCGCGAGAGCCGATTCTCCTCCGCCACGTCGAAGTAGGCTCCCACCTCGGCGACCGTCTTGTTCCAGACGGCCTCGAAGTCGTTGACGGGGACCCGCAGGGGATTCTCGGCGACGGGCTCGGGGGCGAAGATCCGCGTGACCCGCGAGGTCGGGATCCATCCCGAGGCGCACCCTGTCGGTGCGATCGCCAAGGCCGTCATTCCGACGAGCCCCGCCATCCTGGCGATGATCCGCGACTTGCGCATGGTTCTGGGCCTCATCCTGCCTGGCCTTCCCGGCTCGCCGGGATCCGCACGCCCGAAGGTCGTTCGATCCTTCCGGGTCGTCTCTCTTTCTATCGGCGTCCGGGCCCGGTCGAGGACATGAAAGCGGGCTGGACGAGACCGACCTGAGGCGTCGAGGCCACAGTCGGGGCGATAGGCCGCGGCATTCTGCCGGAACATTCCGAACTCGGCAAGGCCAATCCACGGCACATGGCGCAGTCGTAACCTAGGGTATTCATGGAGGATGCCGGACCCCCCTGGTCGGGAAGTGATCGAGCGAGGTGCGCCATAATGAAGTCGGAACGTGAATGGAGATGGGACGCGCCGAATCCGCCGAAGAGCTCCTGGGAGACTGGGACGCAGGACGTGGCAGGCCAGACATTGGCGGCGGCGACTGTGGCGGAGGCTTCGATCCATGACTTCACCGCCGTGGCCGCCGCCGCGGCCGACGTCGAAGTGCTGCGCGGGGCGCTGGTCGCAGCGGTGAAGTGGGTGTCGGACGGGGCCCCGGCGAGCCTGATCCTGGACTCGGTCGTCGAAGAGTGCGAGCCGCCGCGGTTCGGGTCTGGCCCGGGATCGTCGGCTGTTCTCCCCATCCGCACCCACGGCGGCAAGACCTGGGGAGCGATCCTGCTGGGGAAACAACCGGATGAGCCCGCCTGCGCGACCGGTCTGACGAGGCGCCGCCTGGAGACCCTGGCGGCGATCGCGGCCCTGGCCTTTGATCGCCTGGCGATGACTCCCCGACGGTCCGAGCCCGTCGAGGTCGCGGACACGCCGGCCGATACGGTTGAGGCCGTCCACGACGCCACGTTGCTGAGCGCAGTGCTCCCCTTCGCCCTGGGACAGGCGCGTCGGAACAAGGAGCCGCTGTCGATCCTTTGCGTCGCGATCAACCAGTTGCGGGGGATCCGGGAACTGTTCGGCAAGGATGAGGCCGACCGGATCGTCGCTGGCGTGGGGGCGCGGATCGCCGGCCTGCTCCGATCCAGCGATCTTGTCTGCCGCCTCGACGATGATCGAGTGATGGTCGTTCTGCCCCGCGTCGAACTGCGAGACGCGGTTCGGGTGGGAGAGAAGCTGGCCCGGAAGATCGCCGATTCCGGCGAGATCCTGGGTGTGCCCATCGCGATCACGCTGGCGGTGGGGGCCGCCTCGCTGCCGACGAGCGCGACGACGCTCGGGGGGCTGCTGGACGCCGTCGACCTCGCCCTCTGCGAGGCTCGGCGACGCCGTCCTGGAAGCGTCGCCGCCGCGCCGCTGGTTGTGTCGGCCCGCGGCGACGAGGAGCCGACGCGGCTCCTCGTCGCCGACCGGGACGAACTTACTTGCTGAAGCTCAGACCGGGATCGTTCGCCCCTCCTCCAAGGGCCTGGAAGACGAAGTGAGAGTCGTCTTTCCAGGTCACTCGGCCGACCATGGCGTCGTTATCACCGCCGTTCCGGGCCAGAGTTAGGACGCCCGAGCCGTAGGTGTAGGTGCCGGTGATCGGCTGAGTGCGGCCCTGCTGGGTGACGTTCCAGGTGAAGCCGCCGTCGCCGTTCAGCGTCAGCCCGATGGTCGTATTTCCGTCGGGCGCAGCCTTCCAGGCTCCCACCAGGCTGAACTCCTGGCCCGGAGGCTGAGCGGGAGCCCCGGGTTGTGCGGCGGCGTCGGGTTGAGGTTGCGCGGCCGCGGGCTGCTGCTGGTCGCCGGCGCTGGTCAGAGCGGCGACGATCTGCTTGGCCAGGGCGTCGTTGGGTTCCAGCTTCACGACCTCGTTGAATTCGCGGACGGCCGCGTCGGTGTGGCCCTGGGTCAGATAGTGATAGGCCAGGACGAAGCGAGCCTGGGGCGAATCCAGGTGGGCGGAGCGATAATCCTCCAGGGCCCGGAGTTGGGCCGTGTACGTGTCGACGTCGGGATACAGGCTGATCAGGGTCGTCCAGTCCCAGCCGGGGCCGACCGAGAGAACGGCGTAGAGTACTCCGGCGGACTGATCGTACTGCTTCAGGGCGAAGAGGCAGAGCGCGCGGAACTCATGGACGGCGGCGTCGTTGGGCATCGCCTTGAGCGCCTCGTCGGTCTGCTTGAGGGCCCCGGCATAGTCGCCGGCCTTGAACGAGGCGCGGGCGGCGTCGAAGGTCTGGAGAGCCGGGTCGTTCGCCGGGGCTTCGGCGTCTCCCCCGGCGGACTTCAGCGGCTGCGAGTAATCGTAGGCCGACTGATCCTCGATCACCTGCTGCTGGACCGGCTGGCCGACGACCACCGGCTGCTGGATCACCACCGGCTGAGTGGCCACCATGGCGTAGGGGTTGGAGTACGGCAGGTATCCCCAGTTGTAATAGGACGAGGTCAGCCCCCAGCCAGCGAGGCCGCCGAGAGCCATCCCGCCCCAGAAGGCGCCGCCGTTGTTCCAGAAGTTGTTGTTTTGGCCGTGCCAGTAGCCGTTGACCCAGGCCTGGTGGTTGTTCCACCCGGGCCGGCCGCCCCAGGCCGGCGGTGGGTTCCAGCCGGGCGGGCGTCCAGCGATGTTTCCGGGCGGGCGACCACCGGGATATCCAGGATAACCCGGGCCCCCGGGACCGCCGGGAGGACGAATGCCAGGGTTGCCAGGGCCTGCGATGGGAGGCCGTCCGCCGCCAGGCACTCCTCCGGGCTGATTGAGGCCCGGACCGAGATTGGGGCGATTTCCCGGCGTCTGCGGCCGCGCGACTCCCGGCTGATTCGCAGCGGGGAAGTTCGGCCGCTGGGCTGGCGTCGAGGGCCGCATCTGACCCTGCCACCCTCCGCCGCCCGCTCCGGGGTTGTATCCGCCGCCGTAGTTCGGGCGCTGGATGTTTCCCGGAGTGGTGAACGACGGGGTCCGGTTGAACGACGGCTGGCCCATGCCGCCCCCGTATCCGCCGCCCCCGTATCCGCCGCCGCCGCGCATGCCCCCCCCGCCGTAACCGCCGCCGCCGCCGCGCATGCCGCCGCCGCCGCCGCGCATGCTGCCTCCCCCACGTCCGCCGCGTTGGGCTGATGCGGGGACGGTCTGAAGACAGAGGCAACCGGCGACGAGGCCCGCGAGGGCCGTGCGAGTCCATTTGCTCATGGCTTGCTCCCGGGAAGCTTGGAAGTCGGAGAGGCGGGCGAGGTCGCGACGGCCCTTGGCGCGGGGGGCTGACGCACGAGCGTGATCGTCTCAGAGTCCGGCAGAGCGGCGCCGCCGAGCGTTCGGTCGACCGACGCCCAGCGAACGACGTCGCGACCGGAGCGGGTCAGGATGTTGGTCGCCGAAACGGTCCGACCGTCCTTGAGGACGCCCGTCGACTTGGCGATCCAGCGATCGCTCCCCGGATCTCGCGACCAGACGGCCTCGGAGAAGCCCCCTTCGGAGTCGAAGGTCCAGGAGCGGAACTGCTTCAGCCGGGGATCCCAGCCAATCCGCTGGACCCCCTTCATCACGACGTCGCTCCCGACTTTGACCTGAAACTTGCGGGTCAGGAACGCGCCGTCTTCGGCCCAGTCGCAGGAGGTCTCGACCCGGGCGGAGTCGTCCTCGTCGAGCCACTCGCCGATCAGCCAGGCCAGATCGGCGAGATGGTCGCGCGGCGATTTGTCGGCGTCGGGGCTGGAGGCGGGATAGTCGTGGATGCAGTCCTGAAGCCACTTGCCGTCCTTGCGGACGTAGGACGCTGAATACTGGTAGCGAACCGCGTCCTCGGGATTGTCGCCCGCGCCGGAGGTCGCCACGACCGCGGAGCCCTCCTCAAGTGCGGCGTCGGCCCCCAGAAGTCTGAGGTGCTCCGTCTTCACGACGATCGTCCGGCCGGGGTCGGCGGCGAAACGTTCGGCGAAGAGCTTCTGGATGGCGGCGCGACCTTCGATGGCTGGGGAGCCCTCGGTTTCGATCCGGGCCCCCTCGGTGAACAGGGCGGCGACCGCCGCAGCGTCCCCCGCGTTGAAGGCCCGGACGAATTCCGCGACCACGGCCTCGATCGCCCTGCGATCGGTTTCACCCTGAGCGGCGGGAGCTTCCTCCGCCGCGAGCGACCGAGCGATTCCCAGCGGGAAAACCCCCGCAAGCATCAGCGCCGTCGCGATCCTGAACATGGACGACCCCCTGACTCCGCCCCGGGGGGCGGTTCTCACATAGCCTTTCGCCGTCACTCCTGAACTCCATCAGGAAGCATAAGCGGCGCCGTCGTTCGGTGCGAGCGTCGGCGTCAGGGATCGGTTCGGATTCCTTCACGTCGGCCGATGAGGTTTCCAGGCCGCTCTGGCGGGGATATGATGGACCCCTCGAGATGCTCGACCGCAGCGCGCCGAGCGTCCGCAACCCCAACCCCGGACGACGATCCTCGCCGAACCGGCGCCGCCACCGCTTTAACCTCCGGACTTCGAATGGCTTTCGACTTCGCGGCCGTGATCGCGATCCTCAAGATCATCCTCTATGATCTGGCTCTCTCCGGGGACAACGCCGCCGTCATCGGTCTGGCCGCCCACCGGCTCCCGGCGAAGCAGCGCAGGCAGGCGATGATCTGGGGCTGCGGCCTCGCCATCATCATGCGGATCGCGTTCACGCTGGTGGTTTACAAGCTGCTGGACGTTCCCGGGCTCCGTTTCGTCGGAGCGATCCTCCTGGTCGTCATCGCTTGCAAGCTGATGCAGGAGGAGGTCCACGCCGCCTCCAACCCCGACGCCGCGCCGGCCTCGCTCTTCAAGGCCGTCCAGCGCATCGCCGCCGCCGACTTTATTATGAGCCTGGACAACGTCCTGGCCATCGCCAGCGCGGCGCGGACCTGGTCGGAGATTATCATCGGGCTGATCCTGTCGATCATCATGCTGCTGTTCCTCAGCGCGTTGATCACGGAGGTCATGCGCCGGTGGCGGTTCATCGCCTATCTGGCAGTGGCCCTGCTGGCCGCGGCGGCCGGGGAAATGATGGCTCACGACGTGCACGACTTCTTCCACTATCTCCAGAGCCATTACTCGCCGGGATGGCCGGAGTTCCCCAGGTGGGCGAAGTGGGCCCTTGAAGCGGGGCTCGTCGTTCTTTGCCTCACCGTCAACTGGTGGTGGCCCGCGGCTCCGCACGTCCCCGAAGGGACGGCGGCCGAGCCTGGGCTCGAAGCCGATCCCGTCGAGCACCCCGCCGAAGCCTGATCACAGCGCATGCGAACGCCCCCGGGGGACCAAGGTCGACCCGGGGGCGTTTTCGCGCGCGGCGAAGGACGTTGCCGTCAGGCTCGTCGCGGCGGCGATCGCGGATGGGGTCGACGGCCGGTCGGGTCCGAGCGGCGACGGCCGCGGTCGGAGGCCCGGGGACGAACGCTGACCGTCCGACTCGATCGAATCGGGCCGGACGAGGTCCTGCGCGTCCGTAGGCAGCGGAGGCGACCAGGTCGCTCCCGACGAAGGGACGGCCTTCGGCTCGCGTCGCGGTCGACTGGTCTTGCGGCCGCCCGCAGCGAGACGGTCGAGACCCCCAGGGGCGTGGAACGCCCCAGAGGCTTCGGCGCGATCGCGGTGGACGGACCCGCATGGGCGGCCGACGCCCCCGACCTTTCCTCGAAACCGACTTGCTCCTGAACGTCGTCCCGGCGATCGTCCTCGACGGCGGGCGCGGGCTCGTCGTCGGCGAAGGCTTCGGGAAGGGCCTCGGGCTCCCACGTCTCGGCGAGTGCAGAGGGCGCGTTGCCATACTCCTCGTCGAAGGGACCGGCGAGTGCAGAGGGCGCGTTGCCATACTCCTCGTCGGATTCCGTGGGGGCCGCTTCGAAGGCGTCGGTCGATTCGTCCGGCGATGACTCGTCGGACTCCTCGAGACACGGCTCCGCGGGCGTCGCTTCCGTGAGCGTCGGCGATTCGACGGTCTCACGCTCCGGCGTCGATTCGAGATCGGCCGGGGGGGCGTCTTCGGATTGGGTCGGGTTCTCGGTTTCGGCGGGGGGCTCGGCCTGAACGTCGGCCCGGACGAACTTGCCGGGACCGACGCGGATCCAGGTCGGTTGCGACGACGACGCCTCGGCCAGGGCCGCCGCCTTCGCCGCTCGCTTCCCCTTGCCCCGTTTTTTACGGGGCTTGGATGGCGACGGTTCGGCGGTGGGCTCAACCGGCGCTGAGGACTCGACGTTCTCGACGACCCCCGCCTCGTCCACGTCGACTCCTTCAGCGGTCCCGTGAGAGACCGTTGCAAGGGCGTCGTCGGAGGATGGAAGCGAGGGAGTCGGATCGACGGCCTTTCGCGGCCGGGGCGTGGCGAAGATCAGGACCATCGCGGCCATGTAGACGGGGACCAGCCAGACCGAGATCGTCGCCACCACCAGGCTCGTCGCACCCGTCAGGACCAACAGGCCGACCAGTCCCCAGACCCTTCCCGAACGCAGCCCTGTGTCGGCCGCTTCGGCAAGTTTCGGGGGAGATTGGAGGGCGTCTGCGGTCCGATCGTGTCGCGATCGGCGTCCGGCGCGGCGCTGGGTCGAAGTCTCGTTCAAGGCGGAACCATCCTGAATGGCACGAGGCCGCGCCGAGGCTTTGCGGTCGCCCAGGTTTCCCCAGGCGTCGCGAGCCTGCGAGCCGGCAAGGTTTGCTCGTCCCGATCCGTCGTCGGGGGTGGGTTCGGTTCGACGAGCGAGCCGTTCCTCCCCCCTACCGTTGATCGGCCCGGGCGCGGAGTCGATTGACGTTTTCGAAGCGCCCCGCCGCCCCCTCCCCTCACCGCGTCGCGCAGAACGCTTACCGCCGGATTACCCGTTCCCGACGGCCGTCGAATTGACGAAATCCCGTGGGTTTCGGCGCGGGCCGTGTGAGATTGCCCTTGCGGTCTCAACCTTCGCGCGCGATCCTCTGACACTCGTCGATCTTTCGTTTTTCCGCGAGTTCCCTTCATGAGCCCACGTCGCAAGCGATTGTTGGCGATCCTCCTGATCGTGCCGGCCTTGATCGGGCTGGAAGTGGGTGTGCGGCTGCTGCGACGACCGCGGGTGGCGATCGTGCTGGTCAATGAGACCGGATCGACGGCGCGGAACGTTCGGGCTGTCTACGGCCTGGTGAAGTCTCCTCTCGGCGATGTGAGTCCGGGCGGGTCGTCGCTCGTCCGGCTCGAGAACGGCCCTGAAGAAGACGTGACCCTGAGTTTCGAGCAGACGGCCAATCCGGTGCCCGGCATCGTGGTCGGCGGACCCGAGTTGGAACAGGCGCGTCGCGACGGCCTGCGGATGGTGTTGACCCTCAAGCCCAATGAGGTCATCCGCTATCTGGAGGAAGACCCCGACGCCGACGTCTCATTCCTCATGCGACTCTTCCGTCAGATCCGAGACGCCGTTATGCCCGAGGAACCGACGCCGGGCGTCAGTCCTCCCTCGCGATTGCCTCGCATCCTTCGCCAACTTCTCGGACAGACCTTGCCCGATGACGCCCGGCGTGGGATTCTGGCGAGTGGTGCGAGTGCATGAATAATCGTTAACTTTACGCGACGGCGCGAAATGGCTCAGACGACCCGGACCTTCCTGGCGATCGATGTTCCACCGACGATCGCCGATCGGCTGACCAAGCTTCAGCACAAACTCGCGCCGCTAGTTCCGGCGTTTCGGTGGGTCGATGCGACGCCGTTCCATCTGACGCTCGCCTTCCTGGGGGACGTACCGTTCGCCGACCTGAACGAGGTCTGCGCGGCGGCGACTCGCGCGGCGAGGGCCTCGAAGCGGTTCGAGATCCAGGTCGCCGGCCTGGGGTCGTTCCCGAAACCGGAGCGGCCCCGCGTCGCCTGGACGGGATTCGCCGGCCCCGGGCTGGAACCGCTCGCCGCGCTGCACCGGACGCTGATCTCCGAACTCCGGAAGATCGGCCAGCCGCCGGAGGATCCCCGGTTCACCCCCCACATCACCCTCGGCCGCCTGAAGGCCGGCGCGGGTCGAGGCAAGACGCCCGTCCCGCCGCCCGACCTCTCTGCTCTCGTCGAGGAATACCGCGAGTGGAGTCCGGGCTCCTTCGTCATCGGGGAGATCGTGGCCTACTCCTCCACTCTCACTCCGGAGGGTCCGACATACGCCGCTCTCGCCCGCGCCCCTCTGGCCTCCGCTCGCGCTCGAACGGATACTTGACCAATACGCCGCGGCGTGCTACAGTAGTGATCGGGCGTACAGAACTCAGGCGGTCATGAAGGAGCCGAGGTCGTGGCGAAGCGACAGGGTGCAACCGAGGCGAAGGCGGCGCCGATCTCCGCCGAAGCAAAGGCGCTGAACACCACGATCAGCCAGATCGAGAAGGCGTTCGGCGCGGGCTCGATCATGAAACTCGGCGAGGGGAGCCACCTGGAGGTCGAAGGGATCTCCACGGGGGCTCTGTCGCTCGACCTGGCGTTGGGGGGCAAGGGGCTGCCTCGGGGCCGGATCGTGGAGCTGTTCGGACCTGAGTCCAGCGGCAAGACGACGATCGCCCTGCAGACGATCGCCAACGCCCAACGCAACGGCGGCGTGGCGGCGTTCATCGACGCCGAGCACGCGCTTGATCCCTCGTGGTGCAAGCGGCTTGGGGTGGACATCGAGTCGCTGCTGGTCAGCCAGCCGGGGAGTGCCGAAGAGGCCCTGCAGATCGCCGAGATGCTGGTGATGTCCAATGCCGTGGACATCGTGGTCATCGACTCGGTGGCCGCCCTGGTGCCGAAGGCTGAGATGGAGGGCGAGATCGGCGACAGCCACGTCGGCCTCCAGGCCCGCTTGATGAGCCAGGCCTTGCGCAAGCTGACCGGCGGCGTGTCGCGGTCGAAGTGCGTGATGGTCTTCATCAACCAGATCCGCGAGAAGATCGGTGTGATGTTCGGCAGCCCGGAGACGACTCCCGGCGGCCGCGCCCTGAAGTTCTACAGCTCGTGCCGGGTGGACGTCCGCCGGATCGGCCCCGTGAAGGACGGCGAGGAAGTCGTCGGTTCGCGGGTGAAGGTCAAGATCGTCAAGAACAAGGTCGCGCCGCCGTTCCGGACGTGCGAGTTCGACATGATGTACACCAACGGCATCTCGCGCGAGGGCGACGTCCTCGACATGGCCCTGGCCGACAAGCTCGTCGAGAAGTCGGGCTCGTGGTTCAACTACGGCGACCTGCGACTTGGCCAGGGGCGCGAAAAGGCCAAGGACTACCTCCGCGAGAACCCCGCCGTCGCCGAGGAGATCGCCGCCAAGGTCATGGCCAACCGGGCCGGGCACCTCGCCGCCGTCACTCATGGGCCGGGCGTCGACGAGGACGATGACGAGTTCGAGGAGGAGTGACCCTCAGTCAGTTCGCCCCCATCGCCCGGGAAGGCCGCGGAGCGGCGTCCTGGGGGGTGGGGAGGCAGAGCAAGACCCGCGACTCGGAGGTCAGCGGCACGAGGACGCCGGGGCGGGCGTCGGACGCGACCAGGGCCTTGATCAGCCCGTGGACGCTCGAAGCGCCCTCGGGGGCGTGGATCAGGGCGTTCACCCCGGCGGCCAGGACGGCGTCGGGCGGGTGTTCGTGGCCGAGCGCTCCGGACAGGTGGATCTCGCCGTCGGGACGGACATCAAAGGCCAGGCCCAGCGAGCCGAACTCGACCTCCGTCTTTCGGGGGTCGATTCGGCCGTGACGGCTCGACGGACGGAACTTCATCTCCCGCGTCAGGGCTGAGATCAGGTCCACCCCCGCGCTCCCCGGCCCGGCGACGAGCCTGCCGCGGGCTTCAATCCAGCCGGCCCCCTGCCCCGGCCGGTCGCCCCATCGGGCGGCCTCGATCGCGACCCTCGCCTTGCCGGTGAGTCGACGGCCGGGGAATCGGCTGGCGACCATCGCCGCGAGGTCCACGTCGTGGAGATCCCCGACGAACTCTCCCTCCCAGGGGCTCACCCCAGATCGCCGCAGCGTTAATCGGCCGTCGACGCGAGCCGCCTCGCCGATCCAGTCGGTCGCGTCGAAGAAGACGTTGAGCACGCGGCCGGGGAGCGGCGAGCCTTCGAGCGTCTTGAGGGCGAGCGTCGTCTGCACTGGGTCGGTGCGGCGGTCGCGAGCCAGCGTCAACTCGCACCGCGTCTTCGAGCCCGGCTCGGCAAGCTTGTACGAGGCCCGCAGCGTCGGCCCGCCGGCCTCGGTCGTGAGCGTCGTGGCGAGGTCCTGCACCTGGAAGGCCAGGTTTGGGCCGAGTTCGACTCGGGCGGTCGGGGCGGTCAGCGCAACGCGGTCGTAGAGGACTTCGCCCGAGCGCTGGAGGAAGCCGCCGAGCTGGTTCACGCCCTGATCGGGGCTCTCTCCACGGAGGGCGAGTTCCTCGGCGTGGACGACCAACTCGCGGCCTGAGGGGACCAGGTGAAGGGACTTCGCGCGGGCGATCTCCGCCAACCCCTTGCCGCGCGGTTCCTCCTGGCGGAGGACGATCCCCCGGTAGAGGATCTCGCCGGGCTGAGGATACGTGACCGAGTCGAGCGTGACCTGGAGCCCCAGCCGCCGGCCCAGGGTGATCTCCACGTCGCGAACGTGGCCCGGGCGGTTGATCCGCCAGGCGTGGAACGCGGTGAAGCCGGTGGGCAGGACCGTGAGAACCGTCAGCGCGGCCGTCGCCAGCCCCTGACGGGCCGGGCGCGATAGGGGGAACATCCCTGCCTCCCTCGGGTCGATCGCGCCGGGGAGATCCATCGGGCCCCGACTCCTCCGGGCGGCCGACGGCGGGCGCGATACTCCCTTTGTATCGTTTCGGCCGATCCGGGGAATTCAGCGGTGTTCGGCTCCTCGAGGTGGACCAGTTCCGGTTTTACGGGCGGTCGGCCCAGTGGTCGAGCTTCTCGCGGTTCAGGGTGTGGACGGCGGCCATCGTCGCCTTGAGCGAATCGAGGCTGGAGCCGTCGTAACGCTCGAGCAAGGCGGCGGCGATCTCGAAGCCCACCACGTTCTCCACGATGACGCTCGCGGCGGGGACGGCGCAGACGTCCGAGCGTTCATAAGCGGCCGGTGATTCGTCCTTGGTCGCCATGTTGATGGACGGCCCGCGCTTGGCCAGGGTGCTGATCGGCTTCTTGGAGGCCCGCACGAGAATGGGCTCGCCGTTGGAGGTGCCCCCCTCGATGCCGCCGGCGTTGTTGCTGGGTCGTCGGAAGCCGTAGCGGCGGTCGTCGGCGTCGTGGTTCGCGTCGTATCGGATCGGGTCCATGACCTTGGAGCCCGGCCGGCGGGCGGCCTCGACGCCCAGGCCGATCTCGACGGCCTTGATCGCCTGGATCCCCATCACGGCGCAGGCGAGGCGGGCGTCCAGCCGGCGGTCGGGCTGGACGTGGCTCCCCAGGCCGATCGGGCAGTTGGTCACGATCGTCTCCACGACCCCTCCCAGCGTGTCGCCGGCCTCGCGAGCGGCGTCGATGGCCGCGACGATCGCCGCGTCGGCCTCGGGGTTGAGCGTGTAGACCGGGCTGGCGTCGCGGACGGCGATGTCATTCGAGGTCGGCGGCGCGGCGATCCCCCCCAGCTCGGCGACGTAGCCGAAGACGTGGATCCCCACCTCCCGCAGCACCAGCCGGGCGAGCGCACCGGCCGCCACCCGCACGGCCGTCTCGCGGGCGCTGGCGCGTTCGAGGACCTGCCGGATGCCGGTCTGATAGCTGATCGAGCCGGCCAGGTCGATGTGCCCCCCGCGCGGGGCTGCGGGCTCGGCCAGGCGCTCGAGCTTGTAGTCGTTGTTGATGAGCCGGAGCGTGATCGGGGCCCCGGTGCTGATCCCCTTGAACGTGCCGGACTCGATGAAGACGCGGTCGGTCTCCAGCTTCTGGCGCTTGCCTCGGCCGTAGCCCCCCTGCCGCCTCTCCAACTCGCGGTCGATGAACGTCTTGTCGAGCGTCACCCCGGCGGGGAAACCTTCGACGATCGCGGTCAGGGCGGCGCCGTGCGATTCACCGGCGGTCAGCATGCGGAGCATGGGCGGGGTCTTTCAGATCAGAGTCGGTTCCAAAAGGGCCGGGGACTGTCCCAATTTTGCGGAGTCCGCGGAGCAAAATGGGACTGTCCCGAATGCCACGAAGTTAAGCCGTAAGTCTTGCTGAATAAAAGCTTTGTGCATGGCGACTCGGAAGGCAAACTTTCTGTTTCCGAAAGGTGCTCTCTGAAAAACCCGGGGAATACACGACTTGCCAACCCCTGGCCACAGTCAGTTGCTCTGCCGCAACATATTGAATTTCAGCGATTTGCGTCTTAGCTTCGTGGCATTCGGGACTGTCCCCTTCTCCCGGAGCTCTTTTGGAACCGACTCGCAGCCTTCTCATGGGGGCGGGTGATGCGTCTGTCAGCGCCAGGGGAACGGGCGGCCGGTCAGCCGCTCGTAGGCCTCGATGTACTTGGAACGGGTGCCGGCGACGACCGATTCAGGAAGCTCCGGCGGCGGGCTGGCCTTGTCCCAGCCGGTCGTCTCCAGCCAGTCGCGGACGAACTGCTTGTCGAACGACGGCTGCGGCCCGCCGGGATGGTAGGCGTCGATCGCCCAGTATCGCGAGCTGTCCGGCGTCAGGGCTTCGTCGATCAGCAGCAGCTCGCCGTTCTGCTCGTCGAAGCCCCATTCGAACTTCGTGTCGGCCAGGATCAGGCCCCTGCTCCGAGCGTACTCGGCGGCCTGGGTGTAGACGTCCAGGCTCTTGTCGCGGAGCGTCGCGGCGACGTCATACCCCAGGGCGTTCGCCATCACGTCGAACGAGACGTTCTCGTCGTGGCCGGTCTCGGCCTTGGTGGCGGGGGTGAAGATCGGGTCGATGCGGTCGCTCTCAACGAGGCCCGACGGCAGCGAGACCCCGCAGACTGAGCCCGACTTGCGATACTCCTTCCAGCCCGAGCCGGAGAGGTATCCGCGAACGACGCACTCGAACGGGGCGACCTGCGCCTTGCGGACGAGCATCGCCCGGCCGCGGAGGTTCTTGCGGGTCGCGTCGTCGAGCGCCAGGGGGAAGTCGTCGACGTTCGAGGAGATCAGGTGGTTCGTCACGCCCAGGCGGTCGAACCAGAATTCGCTGAGGCTCGACAGCACGCGGCCCTTGTCGGGAATGGGCGTCGGCAGGACCCAGTCGAACGCGCTGATGCGGTCCGAGGCGACCAGCAAAAGCCGGTCGCCCAGGTCATAAACGTCGCGCACCTTGCCCTGTTTCCTGGGGAGCCCTTCAAGCCCCGTCTGCGAGATCGCCACGGCCGCCTCCGCCCAACATCCGTTCATCAACGCACCCCGATGAGTCTAGTCAATGCCGGCTGCCCCGGCAATGGCTGAACGTCATCCCTCGCCTCCCCACCTCCTCGCCCGGCTCCGATTGGGTCTGATCGCTCGTCGTGGATCGTCTGGGCTACACGTGAAAGTGTATTCCTCAAAGGCACTTGCGACGGTCCTGGCGATGCACAGAATTGGCTCCGGTCGCCCACTTTCCGGAGCATGCAGCTCTTCGTTCCCCCAGATGCGACTGTCGGCCCATGAATCCCGATACACCGATGCTCTGTCTGCTCACATACCCAGCCCACCCCACCATCGCCGCCCCGGCTTCGATTGGGTCCGATTGTGCTCCCGCCTGTTGTCGAGATCAGAGAGGAAAGGTTGTTCAGGTAAGGATTTAGGTGCGATGTGTGCCTTCGTGATTTGGGTTCGATCGGCCATTTTCGTCTACCTCTTTCCATCCTCGATCGCCCCCGAAGATCCATACCCGCCCGGCCGCCACATGCCGCTTGGCCGGGCCCTCCGTAAAGTATAGTGGGCTCCAATCGCCTTTGATTTCAAAGGAAAGACGGCAGTACGCCCCCTGCATAACCTGCCCGACACGCAAATCAGGCCCTTAAGGCACGAACTTGCCCCCGGTTCCGTGGAACCCAGCAGTACGCACCTCAGAACGATTCTGTTTCTCCCAGAATCTCCAGAATGGCCATATCGGGTGCATGGCCACTGACCAGCCTTTAACCCGCCCGACACAGATATCAGGTCCTTTAGGGACGACCTTCGCCCCGCCGGGGCCGGGAATCATGACGAATACGCGATTCAGGAGAGTCCTGCTTCGCCAAGGTTTCCTAAATAGACATGTTAGGCGTATGGCCGCTGGCCCGGACGAATCGAATCAGGCGGGAAATTGAACTGACGCCGAATTTCTCTGCGTCGAAGATCGACGGCACGGGACCGTCCGGCGAATTGTCGGTTCGTCTCAGCACCTCGCCCGGCTGTTGCTGTGGTTGTCGCCCTGACCGGCGGCGAACGAACCATCGCGCACGATTCAGCCACCGTGCAGATTGTCGGTTGTCAGGAGTTCGACAGAAAAGATCAGCCCCATCGCGCCGCCCCGGTCGTCACGGCCGTTGATGGCAGGGCGGGTAAGGTAGTCCTGGAGCGACTTTTGCTTACCGGTGCCTGTGCAGACGTTGACCAGTTTCCCATCGGGACCTGTCCGTTCCAGGATGGCCCGCCAGGCGCGGACGACGCACGGCCCGTACTCCTCCTTCGCCAGCCAACCGCGACGGATCCCACGCTGCATGGCGCAGCCGATCATGCAGGTGCAGGTGTATTCGTCGTAGCTCTCGGGATGGTCGACCACCTGGTGCCAGCACCCGGTCCTGGCGTCCTGGTGAGTCTTGAGCGCGGCCATGTGCTTCCGGAAATCGGCGAGGACGCCATTCCGAGCAGGGTGATCTTCGGGCCAGTCGCTCAGCGCGAACGCGAGGCCGAGCGCCGGGAAGCCGTTGCCGCGACCCCAGGCGGCTTCACAGAGCGGCGAGTGACGGTAGAGGCCGTCGGGACGGAGGCAGAACTCGCGCATCGAGGCGAAGTGCGCCGCGGCGGCGTTGAAGTACTTCCGCTCGCCCGTCAGCTTGCCGGTTGCGGCCAGGATCGGCCCGGCCATGAAGACCGCGTCACTCATCTCATTGTGGAAGGGCATAACCTGCAACGGCATGTCGTCCTTGCCGAAGATTTGATCCGCCGCGGACCGGCAAAGCCGGATCCAGTGCCTCCGATCCTCGCCCTGTGCTCGCGACGCCAGCTCCGCAAAGACCAGATGACCCGCCTGTTCGGATCCGGATTTCGGTACGGGAGACGCCTCTTCGCGACGAAATGGGGCGACGAGATCATCAACCCATTCAGAATACTTCATGTCGCCGGTCAACTCGCTCAATCGTAGCTTGGCAATGAGTGGCAGAGCGGGAATGTAGGCAACCTGCTCGAAACGCATTCCGTAGACGGCAGCGAGTTGCTCGGCAAGCTGGCGTGGCGTGCGCGTGAGTCGATCGCCCCGCGGCTTCACCGATTCCTTGATCGATGGGTCCTGGACGGTGGCACGAGCCTGCAGGGCAGAGTTCAGGCCGACGCCGAACACTCCCGAGCACCCAACAAAAATGGCCTCGCGACGAGTGATGCCGCTACCATCTTGGAGGCCGTGCCGGCCAGGAGAGTCGATCGCCGATGGAGTCGCCATGGTGGTTTCTCCCAGGTACACGTTCCGACACATCTTCATCGCGTGTTTTGGCGACGTTTTTCCGATCATTGAACTGCGAACTCCGGGGCGTGCCAACGTGGGCCGGACCAGGTGTTGCGTCCAGATCAGCACGTTCGGGACGAGTTGCTCGGCCGGAAGTTCGATGGCGCTCGGAAAGCCTACCCATGGAACAATACTGTTCGGCACGACTTGCATATAAGCCATCGGAGGCGATTGCCTCCCTTCTCCCCTGGTGGGAGAAGGTGCCCCGTAGGGGCGGATGAGGGGGGGCATAACCGTCGGCGGACGTTGGGATCCCCCTCATCCGGCCTTCGGCCACCTTCTCCCACCAGGGGAGAAGGGAGGTTACCATCGCTTCTTCTGAAGCTCAATTCCCGTGCCGAACAGTATTGACCCATGGAATTTCTCGTCTTCAAGGTCGCGGTGCTTTCCGAGCTGTCCTTCGTACCAGTTGCCTGCCTCCCAACTTTTCCTCGTGCGGGCCGTCGGGCCGGGTCGCCCGGGAGGATTGCTCCCGCCCAGCGGGCCGTCGGTGTCAAGCGGGCCGTCGGTGTCCGGGCCGTCGGTGTCGGCGTCCGGGCCGTCGGTGTCCGGGCCGTCGGTGTCAGTTCATTTTCCGCCTCGACACGGGCCGTCGGTGTCAGTTCATTTTCCGCCTCGACAGGCCGTCGACGTCGGGGGCGTCTATGCGGGATGGTCGGAAGGCAGTAGCCTCGCTTCCTAACCTTCGAAGATGAAGTCGATGTTCGCCCTGGACGGGAACCGGAGGAGCCCCGGCTAGCGTCTGAGGAAAGCCCGCTTCTCGATCATCCCGAACATGGCTTCGATGGCCAGGGCCAGCACGGCGGCTGGGATGGCGCCTTCGAGCATGAGGGGGACGTCGAACTTGTCGATCCCGCGCAGGATGGGACGGCCGTAGCCGCCGGCGCCGATGAAGCCGCCGAGCGTGGCCGTGCCCACGTTGATCACGGCGGCCGTCCGCACGCCGGCCAGGATGGTCGCGGCTGAGAGGGGGAGCTCGACGCGCCAGAGCACGGCCCTCGGCGGCAGCCCGAGCGCCTCGGCCGATTCGCGGAGTGATCGGGGGACGCTCGTCAGGCCGGCGTATGTGTTCCGCACGACGGGGAGCAGGCTGTAGAGGAACAGGGCGGCGATCGCCGGCGGTGCGCCGGTCCCCCGCCCCACCAGCCACATCATCACCGGGATCATGAAGAGCAAAAGCGCGAGCGAAGGGATCGTCTGGATCACCCCGGCCGAGGCCAGGACGAACCGCCCCAACGTCGGTCGGCGGGCGGCGATCACTCCCAGCGGGATTCCCACCAGCACCGCGGCCAGCAGTGACGGGACGACGAGGACCAGGTGCTCAAGGGTCGTGGCCGTCACGCGCCCGGCCAGCGTGTCCTCGCCCGATGAAGACCCGAGCCCCAACTCGGACCGGATGAACTCGGCCGCGACTTCGCGCTCGTCGCGCTTGTCCACCTGGACGGCGGCGTTCATCCGTTGCATCGCCTCCTCGGAGATGCGGCCTTCCAGCCGACGGAGCTGGTCCGCGACCGCGGGCCGCCGGACTTCGAGGTCCTCGCGATACAACCAGACCGCCTCGTAAGCCGGGAAGAAGTTCAGGTCGTCCGGCAGCACCAGGAGGTCGTACTGCGCGATCTCGCCGTCGGTGGTGTAAACCTCGGTCACGTCGAGCGCCTTCTCCACCACGGCGCGATACGCCAGGGTATGGTTCATCCCCTGGACGTTGGCCTGCGGCAGGCCGTAGCGACGCTTCAAACCCGGCCAGCCGTCGGGCCGATCGAGGAACTCGTGGATGAAGCCGCACCGCAGTTCTGGATGGTCGCGGAGGTCGGACGTCTTCGTGATGCCCAGGGAGGCGGCGACGTCCTTGCGCATGCCGAGCGCGTAGTTGTTGCGGAAGCCGAGCGGTCGGCCGAGGCGGACCCCGTGCTTCGCCAGCGCGGCGGCGAGGTCCGGCGGATCGTCCCTGAGGATCTGCCGAGTGATGGTGCCGGTGTACTCGGCATAGGCGTCGATGTCGCCCTGGGTCAGCGCCAGCCAGAGCGCGGGAGTCCCGCCGAGGTCGTCACGCCGCGCCGGCACCCCCGCGAGGCGGGCCATGAGGACGCCGATCTCGGAGAGGATCACCGACTCGGTGAACTTCTTCGCACCGATCACGGTCGGCTTCGGAGCCCGAGTGCAGCCGGACGCGACGAGACCCGCGACCAGGATGCAAGCGGAGAGCCTGGCGATGAGGAAGGGAAGCCGCCGGGGCCTCATGCGGGGATCTCCGGGGCCCTGTGGGCCTGGACGAAGCGGGTGACGAAGGCGTCCGCGGGGCGACGCCACAGGTCGGCCGGGCTCCCATCCTGCACGATCCGCCCGTCGCGGAGGAGGACGACCCGGTCGGCGAAGAACGTCGCCTCGCCCAGGTCGTGCGTCACGAGGACCACGGTCTTGCCCAGCTCGCGGAAGATGTCGCGGAGTTCGTCCTGGAGATCGGCGCGGACGAGCGGATCGAGCGCGCCGAGCGGCTCGTCGAGCAGCAGCGCGTCCGGTTCCAGCATCAGGGCTCGCATCAGCCCGACTCGCTGCCGTTGCCCGCCCGAGAGCTGATCCGGATACCGGTCGAGCCCCTCGGCGGGAAAGCGGGCCAGCGTCGCCAACTCGTCCACGCGATCCGCGATCCAACGGCGATCCCTCCCGAGATAACGCGCCATCAGCGTCACGTTTTCGCGCGCCGTCAGGTGGGGGAAGAGGCCTCCCTCCTGGATCACGTAGCCGACCCGGAGCCGCACCGAGCCGATCGTCTCGGGCGTGACGGGTTCGCCGTCGAAGCGGACTTCCCCGGCGTCCGGGACGACCAGGCCGATGAGGAGCCGCAGGAGAGTTGATTTCCCACAGCCGCTGGGCCCGATCAGCACGGTCGTCCGCCCGGCTGGCAGGTCCAGCGAGAGCGGGCCGAGGGCCGTCCGGTCCGCATAAGATTTCTCGACGCCTCGCAGCGTGAACATCGAATTATCACCGTGTTTTGACGTGATCGCCTCCGCGATCTCAGGCCGTGGGCGTCGCCGTGAAGTGGAGGACGGCGAAGTAGCCGCGAGCGTCGGTCCAGGTATCATCGAGGCGAAGCCCGCACGCTCCGGCCCGGACGGCGAGTTCGGCGACGTCGTACTTGTATGAGTTCTCGGTGTGGATCGACTCGCCGGCGCGGAAGTCGAACGTCGTGGAGCCGACGGTCGCCTGCTGCTCCGAATCGCTCACGAGGTGCATCTCGATCCTCGATTCCTCGCGGTTGTAGTAGGCGACGTGGCGGAAGGCCTGCACGTCGAAGTCGGCCCCCAACTCGCGGTTGATTCGGACGAGAAGGTTACGGTTGAATGCGGCGGTCACGCCGGCCGCATCGTTGTAGGCTCGCTCCAGGACTTCCGGGTCCTTTCGCAGGTCGACGCCCAGCAGCAGCCCTCCCCCTTCGCCGACGAGGTGGGCGATGCGTCGGAGGAGGGCGTCGGCCTCGGGCGGGTCGAAATTGCCGATCGTCGAGCCGGGGAAATAGACCACGCGCCTCCGCGAGGGCCGCTCGGGGACTGCGAACCGGGTCGTGAAGTCAGCGACGACGGGGACGATGTCCAGGTACGGATAGTCGGCGGCCAGGGTCGCGGCGGCCGCGCGGAGGTGTTCCCCCGAGACGTCCACCGGCACGTATCCGGCCGCCCGGTCGAGCCGATCCAGCAGGATCCGGACTTTCGTCGCGCTGCCGGCGCCGAGTTCGATCAGCAGGCAACGCGAGCCGCAACGCTCGGAGATCGCCCCGGCGTTTGCGTGCATGATGCCGATCTCGGTGCGCGTTGGGTAGTACTCGGGGAGGTCGGTGATGCGGTCGAACAAGCGAGACCCGACGGCGTCGTAGAAATACTTTGACGGCAGCCGCTTCCGCCGCAGGGAGAGCCCGGCGAGGACGTCGGATCGGAGGCATTTGTTGGCGCGCGTTGCGATCAGGGCGTTCATCATGCTGGGGCGTCCTTGGCGAGCCGAAGGCCGGTGAATTGCCAGCGGGCGTCCGGCGGGAAGAAGTTACGGTACGTCAGGCGGACGTGCGCCGCGGGCGTGGCGCACGAGCCGCCGCGGAGGACCATCTGGTTGCACATGAACTTGCCGTTGTATTCGCCCAGCGCGCCGGCGGCCGGCCGGTAGCCGGGATAGGCGACGTAAGGGCTGGCGGTCCAGACCCAGACGTCCCCGTAGCACGACCCTCCGGCCGCGCCCGGGTGGAAGCGTTCCGAATCGAGGAAGTTGCCGCGCACCTCGCGCGGCCCGACCGCGGCCTCCCATTCGAACTCGGTCGGCAAGCGAGCGCCCGCCCAGCGGGCGTAGGCGTCGGCCTCATAGTAGCTGATATGGCAGACCGGCTCGGCCGGGTCGAGCGGCCGCGTCCCGCGGAGCGTAAAGGAGACGCGTTCGGAGCCTTCGAGATGCCAGTACAACGGCGCGGACCAGCCGACGGCCTGCTTCGCCGCCCAACCGTCAGATAGCCAGAGATCCGGGCGGCTGTAGCCGTCGTCGGCGATGAAATCGAGATACTCGCCGTTGGTGACAGGCCGCGAGGCGAAGTCGAACGCCTCCAGGAACACGCGATGCCGCGGCCCCTCGTTGTCGAATGCGAACCCATCCCCGTCATGACCGATCCAGCGCACGTCCGCCGGGTGCGACTCCCACTCGAGGCGGGCGGCCTGCGCCGGCGGGGCCTCGCTCGGCGGGGCGTACCGCGGGCGGAGCGGATTCAGCCCGAAGGCGTGCTTCAGGTCGGTGAGCAGCAGCTCCTGGTGCTGCTCCTCGTGGTACATGCCGAGTTCGAGGATCGGGGAGATCTCGGCCAACTCGCGATCGTCGATCGACTCCAGCAGCGACAACATCCGTTCGTCGACCGACCGTCGATAGGCGTAAATCTCGGCGACGGTGGGACGCGACAGCAACCCCCGCGCGGGACGCGGCCAACGGTCGCCGACGGCGTTGTAGTAGGAGTTGAACAGGTAGCAAAACTGGGGATGAAACGGACGGAAGCCCGGTTCGCGCCGCTCCAGGATGAACGTCTCGAAGAACCAGGCGGTGTGGGCCAGGTGCCACTTGGGAGGACTGCAATCGGGCATCGACTGAAGCTGATAATCCTCCAACTCCAACGGCTTGCATAGCTTTTCGGTCCGGGCGCGGGTGTCGCGGAAACGCCGAGCCAGGACAGGTCGTGCGACGGTTTCGAGCAACTGTCCGGGCATGTCGTCTCCTGGGCGATCGAGATCGAATTGGGGAGCCAGCTCCAAAGGCGACCATGCCGAGGTGCATCGGGATGAGACCCCATCCCGCAACACGACGACTCCCCCGGGAGCTTCGGCCCGGGAGAGCGACACGTGATTCTGCGGGTGAGGACAAGTGCCACGCATGAGTGATGTTGGGCCTCGCACGGCTCTCGGTTGGCGGAAACCATTCAATCGGCGCGCCGTTGAGAGCTTACTCAGGTGGCTCTCGAGTGGTTCGGGTGGGGGCAGACAAGCCGTTCGGCAACGTTTGGCGAGATGCACGCGTTGACTGGCATCGCTGTCGGGATTGGCGATCTCGCTGGGATTCTCGCGGCTTTCTCATGTCGACTGGCCGACGCACCGCCCACGGAGCGAGTTTGGATGTTTCGCGACGTCGATCGGGGTTGAGAGAAAACAAAACTGTTAGGATCGAAGGCCGCTCGGGCGGGTGGGGCCGCCGAGTTTTCGTGGTCGGCGGCGGAGGCTTGGCGTCGTGCAGTCTCTGGGCATCGTGTTGATGTGCGTGGCCGCGGCGGTCTGCTACGGGATCGTTCACGATCAGGTGACGGCCCGGGTGTGCGTCGAGTATTTCACCGTTGGCCATCCGCCGGTGTTCGGCACCGACGACCCGACCCTGCTCGGCCTCGGCTGGGGCGTGATTGCGACGTGGTGGGCCGGCCTGCTGGTTGGGATCCCGTTGGCCCTGGTCGCCCGCGCCGGGTCGCGACCCAGGCGGACGGTCGGGTCGCTGGTTCGGCCGGTCGCCGGGCTGCTCGCCGTCATGGCGGTGTGCGCCTTCGCGGCCGGCGTGGTCGGTTGGCTGCTGGCGTCCGCCGGGCTGGTGGTTCTGGTCGGTCCGATCGCCCAGGAACTGCCGGCCGAAAGGCACGTGCCGTTCCTCGCGGACCTCTGGGCGCACTCGGCCAGCTATTTCTTCGGCTTCGCCGGCGGCGTCGTGGTCATGGTGATGGTGTGGCGCTCGCGGGGCCGAGCGGCCAGGGTTCAGAGCACCGGACTGGACGCGGCCGCCGACCATCGGAGCACGACGGGGAACGCGAGTCTTTCATCGGCGGCGACCGGCGGGGGCTTCGATCAGGAGGCGAGGCGCATTGAAGCGACGCTGCCGCCCGGACCGCGGGTCGCGATTCTGGGGAGCACCGATTTCTGGCATGCCGACAGCGAGCGGACCTGCGCCCGGATCGGCCAGTTGCTCGCAGGCATCCGCGGACTGGTACTGCTGACTGGCGGGGTCGAGGGGATCGGCGAAGCGGTCGGTCGCAGCTTCTTCCGGGCCCGTTGCGAATCCGGACAGGAGCCGCGCGTCTATCACGTACTCCCCGAGGGCGAGGAAGCGTGGGACTACGGTGAGACGCTCTTCGCCGGGGCCGACATGACCGAGCGGCGCGAAGTTCTGGGGCGGCTCTCGAAGGTCTTCTTGATGGTCGAAGGCGGGCCGCGAGCAGGACACGAGGCCGACGTCGCCGCCGCCCACGGCGCGGTCGTCATCCCGGTCGGCCGATCCGGCGGCCATGCCGCTGCCCTGTTCGGCAAAATGAGCCGGCCGCCCGCCATCGACTCCGACGCGTGGGCAACCCTGGGGTCGAATCAATCCACGCCCGAGGAGGCGGCGACGGCGGCGATCCGTGCCGTTCAGGCGTGCGTCGACTCAACAAGCTAACCCCACAACGCCGCAGCCTTGACGCACGGACCGCGTATTACGCCATTGGAGAGGCGCCGGCCCGTGGCCAACCACCGGCCCCCGTTGGGTGCGTGGCCACCGGCCGGGCCGGTGCGTGACAACGCCCTTACCTGGGACGCGAGTCGGCATGTAGGAGAGGGCGGAAGGTGGTCGCGTAGTAGGTTCGCCCGAGATCGTTGAAGGCGTCCCACCTCTCCAGCGTCTTCGAGGGGATCTCGACCGTCCAAAAGTCGTCGGGGATCGGCGCGAGATCGCCCTGGACGCGGCCGGGGGCGATCTCCGCGGTGACGATGCCCTCGCCATCCTCATCCGCCAGGCGGGCGAGGACGTTGCCGTGACCGTCGACGATCTGCGCCTCGCCGAGGAATCGGGAGTCGTAGGTGCGACCTTCGACGCCCGGAATCAGTCCGATGAACTCGCCCGCCTGGGCGGCGTGCACGACGGGGACGCCGAGCCTCCTCGCCAACTCGCCTGGAGCCTGCCGGAGCATGCCTCGGAGTCGCGCCTGGTCGTCCACCTGCTCAGGGGCTACGGGAAGAGGCACGTCCCACCAGCACGAGCCGCCGACGACGAGGTCCACTTTCCCCAGGAGCCTGCGCGCAGTTCGGGAACGGATCAGCTCCCAGCACAGGGCCGCGCCCACAGGCCCGGCCGGGGTCCTGAGGACGCCGTCGTCCGAGCCGCCGATGTAATAGCTGTTCTCCCACATCGTCGGCAGGTCTTTGTCGTGGCGATAGTACCGGCCGTCGGGGAAGACGAGCAGGAAGCTGTTGAAGCAGTCGTCACCTGACTTCGCCAGGAACGACCCGCCAATGACGCTGTCGTGCTTCCGCGAGAGCTTGCGCAGCATCTCCAGGGCGGGGCCTTCGAGCGGCAGCCACGCCGACAGCATCGCCGGGCTGAACGCTGCGGGAGAGGTGAAGAACTCGGGCAAGATCACCCATTGAGCCCCGTCGCGAAACGCCTGGCGCGCCAGCGACTCTGCGTGCGAAAGGTTGTCGGCCACGTCGCCAACCTTCGCCCGCAGCTGGATTGCTGCGATCCGGATTGCTTCCGCCATTGCCCTCCTCCCGCCCATCGCCGAAGAATCGAAGCCTCGGTCGTCAATTCGGCCAAGCCGACCGACCAATGAGTCGACTGCCCGGTCTGGGAAAGGCTGTGCTTCGCGTGCGTCAAATGACGGGGGAGCCCAGCGCTGATTTAACCACGGCGGAATCCGGCCGCAAGCAGAATCCAGGTGATCGACCCCAGGCCCCGCCTTTGGACACGCACCGAAAGGGCCGTATTGCGTGCCAGCCGGCACGGTGGCGATGGGCCGACGAGTGGGTTACGCTCTCCTCTACGGGGAGAGCCATGTCCGACGAAGCGGTGCTGAAACGGTTCGACGAGCTGGGCATCTGGAGGCAAGGCGGCCAGCGTGCGCCACACAAGCCGCTGCTCGTTCTCTACGCCCTGGGCCGGTGGCAGGCAGGTCAGAAGGATGTCGGCTTTCGGCAGGTTGAGACGGATCTGACCGCCCTGCTCCGCGAGTTCGGGCCGTCGAGGAAGCGAGATCTCCCCGAGCAGCCGTTCTGGCGACTCCAGCGCGACGGCGTCTGGGCGGTTCACGCTCCGTCTGGCATCGCCATGAAGACCGGCGACGATATTCCGCGGGCGACCGCCTTACGGTCGAACGACGTCCGCGCCGAGTTCACGGCAGACGTCCAGGCCGCATTATCGGCCGATTCCGGGCTCGCAGCCTCCATCGCGGTTCGGGTGCTTGAACAGCACTTTCCCGAATCGCTCCACCCCGACATTCTCAACGCGGTCGGCCTGTCGCTGGAAACCGCCGTCACGAAACGCAAACGCGATCCGGCTTTCCGGCAGAAGGTGCTGAAAGCCTACGAATACCGCTGCGCGGTCTGCGGCTTCGATCTGCGCATCGGCGCCACGTCCATCGCCCTGGACGCCGCCCACATCCGTTGGCATCAGGCGGGCGGCCCAGAGACGGAAGACAACGGCCTCGCCCTCTGCGTCCTGCATCACAAGACGTTCGACCTGGGAGCGTTCACGGTTCAGGACGGCCTGCTGCTGGTGTCGGACCAGGCCAACGGCTCGACGGGCTTTCAGGAGGCCTTGATGGCCTACCACGGCAAGCCGATCCGGACAGCCCAGCGCCCCGACTGGACGCCGCATCCGGAGCACCTTGGTTGGCACGGGCGCGAGGTCTTCAAGGGCGAGGCGAGGCACGTGCTCCGCGAGAAGAGAATGAATCGAATCTATTAAATTGATATCATATTTTATTCCTTAAATAGAACGGCCATCGCCTTTCGTCCCGAAAAGACGTTGTCCGGGTTGGCGGAGCTGAAGCAGTATCCGAATGGGTTGCCCGGGATGACAGCAATCTGTTCACCCTTGGACGATTCGAAATAGACGCCCTCGACGCGATCCCCCACCGCCATGAGCAAATCGACGACGAAGGAGGTCCAGGTCTGATAGACGCGGGGCTCGACGTACCAGTCGGGGGGCGAGTAGGGATAAGGACTTAAGGGTTCGCCGTCCAATCCCACGACGAGCTTCCAGGTGGACATGGTCGGGTCCTCCTGCCAATGTAAACCCGGTTGGCTCCCCTGCATTGTTCGTGCCAACGTCTGTATTTCTGTGGGCATTTTCATGTGGTCAGTCGCGAATTTCCTGAAACTTCGCAAACGCTCGCCGTACAGAACGACCCAGCGGAACGGGGACCGCTCATGACGACGCGACGGATCACCATTTTCGATGTGATGACGCTGGTCGCCGCGACCGCCTTCGGTCTCTGGCTGGCGCGGTTCAGCTTCGTGGACAGGCCCGCGGCCCCAGCGGGTTGGACGTTCACCTGGCCGCTTACCCCGAGTGCGGGCGGCTACGCCTCAAAGCGGTGGTTGATTCCGATCGCGGAGAAGCTGGTTCCAGTCCTGCCGTGTCTTTCGACGTGGAGCGGCGCGATCCTCGTGATCCGGCTGATTCCGCCGAGACCGAGGCGTAGGAGACTGGTCGGCCAACCGGGCTTCGTCGCGGCGGTCGTCGTGGTCGTCGTCGTTCTCGTCGAGTCGGCGCTGCTGGTGGGATCGGCGAAGCTGGATGGGAGATTCGGCTGGTCGAGCCCGTCCGACGCGGCCCGGTTCGCAGCCAACGGGTTCGTCATGCTCGCGCATCACGCGGGCTGGGCCGTCGCAGCGTCATGGCTGACGCTCGCCCTTGTCGGCCGCTGGCGTTCGGAGGCGGGATGGATCGACCGCCTGGGGCGAGTCCTCGGCGTCGTCTGGATCATGATCGGACCGCCGGCGAGCCTGCTGCTCGACCATGCGGCGTGGTGGGGGAACTTCCTGACGCCTTGAAACCCTGCGTGGTGAGCGCCGTCCAAGGTGGGGTGGCGAGCGAAGGCTCACCTGCGCCAGAGGGGGAACTTCTGGAAAGCCTTGTCGAGCGAGGCGAAAAGCGTCTGGGTCTCGTCGATCTTGGTATTGGTCCGGGCCAGGCTCAGGTTGGTCTGTTCCAGCTTGCGACTGGTCTCCGCCAACTTCTCCTGCATCTCGGCGATCTGGCGATTGGCGGCAAGGAGCTGGGTGTTCGCCTGCGAGATCCCGGCGTTCGTCTTCTCCACGCAGTCGATCACACGGTCGATGCGAGTCACGGTGAAATAGCCGGCGCCGAGCAGGGCGAAGGCGAGGATGATCTGGCGTCCCATATTCGGCTCCGTCGAGGGTGCGACTCCTAAAGACGTGAAAATTCTCGAATGCAACTGCGGTGCCAATCGAATGCGGAGAGGGCCCAGCCTCCGATCGAGAGAGGTTCATGGTGCGCCACGCATCACGCGATCCGTGACCGTCGGCATGCTCTCTTCTCGAACCATCTGGGTTCTGAAAGAATCTACATGGTGTTGTCGCTGGCCTCGTTGAGCCTCGGTGAAAGGGCAACCATCCCATGGGCCACTCTCGTCTCATCCCCCAGTTCACCGTGCTCCGGTTGATGGTCTCCATTGCGGTCGTCGCGGGGGGCCTGGCTTATCTCGTGAACACCAAGGGGGCCTACTGGGCTGCTCTCTCCAACGTCCCGCTTCGATTCACGATCCTTGACGACGCGAGCGGCCGGCCGATCCCGCACGCTTCCGTGAGGCTCCCTGGGACCCCCGTCTACGAGTCCCCTCCCACCGGCGACGACGGCCAGACGACGGTCGTCGTCAGCGTGATGTGCAGCGGCGAGACGGGCCTCCTGCGCAAGACCCGCCACGCGAACTTCGGCCCCTGGCGCATCCGGGTTGTGGCTCCCGGCTACAAGACGTTCGTGGAGAGCCTGGAGGATCACACGCAAGACGCCCGGTTCCACGAGGAGAACCCCAACCCGCCTCCCATCGTCATCCGAATGCAACGCGAGCCCGAGCGCCCGGCTTCGGGTGGCGACGGAGGAGCGACCGGGGCTGTGGGGACGCCCGGAACTCCTGGTTGATCAGGTTCAGGTTCGCGGCCGAGGCCGCTTCCGTCGGGCCTGGGCCCCGCGTGGCTCGGTTCAGGCAAACAGGCCGGGGATCGGTTCCCAGCCGATCATGGTCTGGGAGAATTCGCGCGGGAGGCTGGGGACGAGTCGAAGCTGGGAGACGTCGAACAGCGTGTGCATGATCGTGGCGATCAGGTGGCGGGGGGTGACGGCCTGAGACTGAGGCGCGGAGCCGTCGCGGTTGGAGAGGCCGATGACCTGGCCGGCGGGGAGGCCGCCGCCGGTCAGGAGCAAGGGGCCGAGGTTCCCCCAGTGGTCGCGTCCTCCCTGGCCGTTGATCCGGGGGGATCGACCCATCTCACCGCAGGCGACGAGCAGGATCTTTTCATCCAGGCCTCGCGCGTGCAGGTCGTCGATGAAGGCGGACAAGGCGTGGTCCAGCGGGGGGCCCATGTAGCGCATCCCCTCTTCCATCGTGGCGTTGTTCTGGTCGGCGTGCATGTCCCAGACGAAGTTGGTCGTCACCGTGACGAACCCGCAGCCGCGCTCGCAAAGGCGACGAGCCAGGAGCAGCAGCTTGCCCAGCGACTTGGCGTTGTCCGCGTAGTTCTTGTGGTTGTTCCACTTCTTGTCGATGGCGTCCGGTCGGACGAGGGGGGCGGTGTCGTAGCGGGCCACGAGCCGAGGGTCTTCCCGTTCCAGGTCGAACGCCTCGGCCAACCCGCCGCTGAGCAGCCGGCAGGCCTGGTCCCACATCCCGTCCACCCCTTCGAGCGTCCGATCGTGATCGAGCCGACGCGCGAGCCCGTCCAGCGAGGCGAGCAGGGCGCGGCGGTCGTCGAGCCGTTCGCGAGGAAAGGCCAGGCTCATCGAACCGGCCCCGTCCCCCTGACTGGGGTCGAACGGCGCGTGCGCCGCGGAGAGCGGGCCGGTCGCGTTGAAGCGGCCGAAGCTCGTCGTCACGGGCCGCGTGGAGGAGTCCACGGCGCGAGGGAATAGGACGACGTTCGTCGGCATTCCGGTCCGAGGGTCGTTGGCCCCAGCGACTCGCGAATACACCGAGCCGAGGTTCGAGCCGAAGCTGTCGCGACCCACCAGCGGCTTGAGGTCGTGGTTGGCGTCGCCCGGCACGAACGACCGGACGATGTTCAGCCGGTCGGCCCTCGCGGCCAGGCCGGGGAACGAACCGCCGAAGGTGACCCCCGGAATGCTCGTGGCGAGCTCGCCCGTGGCGCTCCGGATCCGGTCGGGCATCCCCATCTTCGGGTCGAAGGTCTCGAACTGGCTCGGCCCGCCGTGGAGGAAGAGGAAGATGACCGACTTCCCCGTGAGCACCCCCGGAATCGTCTCGGCCCGAGCCCGCAGCGCGGCCAGGTCCGACAGGCTCAGTCCCCCGGCGGCGATCGCGGCCGAGCCGCCGATCTTCAGGAAGCTCCGTCGATTCTGTCGGGCGTCCCGATCGAAGAGCGTCAACATGGCGAGCCTCGCACTCTCAGACGATCGAGGGCCATGGACGAAGCGCTCGCCGCCGCGTCTCATGGGCCGTCAGCCGAGGCGATTAGAACCGATCGCGCTCCCGGAAGCCACCGGATAATCACCCCCGAACCCGTGGCGTCGTGGGATCGGCGACGGACCATTCGCGGCCCAGCTTGCTCTGAGGCATGATGACGTCCTACTATTTTCTTAGTGGCGATTCCGACGCCAAGGCTTGCCAACGCTCTTCAGCACGGAGCCCCTCTCGATGCGACCGATGCTCGCCATCTGCTTGACCTTGCTGGCCTCGTACGCGGCGGCGCAAGATGACAGGCCGATCCCGCAAGACCACGCCAAGATGGAAGCGCTCGACCGCGAATGCCGGGAGTGGCACCTCCAGACGTTCCCGCAGGCGTACGATCGTGTCGGCAAAAAGAACCCCAAGTGGGACGACCTGGCCCGAGGCGCCCTGGATCTACTCGCTCGCAAGGCCTCGGATCAAATCGATCCGCCCATCACGGACGCTGATATTCGCGACGCGATGAAGAAGGCGGTCGACGCCGGCTGCGACGACCCGCTCGTCCGCTTTTATCTCGCCTTTCTCTCGCCGCCCGCGAAGGCGGAGATGGCGGAGTTCACGAAGAAACTACGGGCGATCTCTGACGCGATGAAGCAGAGTGCCTACCCGCCGATCCGTAAAGCGTTCGTCTTCCTCGCCGCCGCGGATTATGCGTCGTTGAAGGAGAACATCAGCGAGGACGAAAAGAAGCAGGTCGCGCGAGAACTCGACGGCGTCCTGGAATTACTGCCCAAGAGCATGGCCGAGGATCCGAGGGGCGAGCAATGGTATTACCGCTGGAATCAGATCATCCGGTCCGCCGTCGCCATCAACAAAGTGCTCTCCGGCGACCATAAGGCCGCCTTCGACCGCGTCGACTCCAAGCTCGCCAAGTTCGGGGGGGCCGAATACTCGCGACTGGCGGCCAAGGGGGCCTTCTACATCGATTGGGCGTGGGAAGCGCGGGGCGGCGGTTACGCCAACACGGTCACCGAGGAGGGATTTCGCCTCTTCGATTCGCGGCTCAACGCGGCCAGGGAGGCCCTGGAGCAGGCATGGAAACTGAACCCGGCCAGCACGATCGTGCCGAACCTGATGCTGACCGTCGAGACGGGGAACGGGGGCGGCGATCGCGAGGCGATGGAGACGTGGTTCGAGCGTGCGATGCGGAACAACGGGAACGATCACCGTTCATGCTCGGCGAAACTGAACTGGTTGGATCCCAAGTGGTACGGGGATGAGGAAGGCGAGGAGATGGTGGCTTTCGGCAGGGCTTGCGCCGCCACCAAGAACTGGGGCGTCGGCCTCCCGATCCTCGCCCTGGACGCTCATTACCGCCGTTTCACGAGGATGGAACCCGGCGAATGGAAGACTTACATCAGGAAGCCGGACGTGTGGGCGGATTTCTCGACGGTCTACCCCGAACACCTGAAGCGACACCCCGACGACCATATCGTGCGGAGCAAGTACGCCATGGCGTGTTTCACGAGCGAGCACTTCCAGGAAGCGAAGGAGCAGTTCGATATCCTGGGCGACAACCTCTGCGAGTGGATCACGGGGCCGAGATGGGATCTTGAGGAACTGAAGCGATGCCGCGAGGAGACCACGAAGTACCTCGCGTCCCAGAAGAAATAAGCCGACCTGCCAGGGCGGGGCGCCCGACACCGACCGCCTCGCCTCGCCCCGCCACGGCCTTGGCGACGACGATCAGGCGGTTGAATCGGCTTCGACGAAGCGCGTGGTGAGCGGGCTGGAACGGCCGTAAGTTCGATCGTCACTCCACCGTGAATACACCGACCCCAATGCCGGCCGCGGCGGAAAGCGTCAGGGTCGTCAGCCAGAACCGTCGGATGGAAGTCTCGCTGGGCAGCGGTCGCGTCCCGGATCGTTGAGGGCGGTCAATTCCTCTCGCGGACGTTCTCCTGGTTGAGCGAGAAATCCATGAAGCGAACGGTGAGCGGTTCCTTCGAGGCGTTGGAGCCGATGAGCCCGATTCTGACCTTGTCGGGGAACCTCATCGGGAGCTGCTGGAGGGTGAAGACGAACTGATTTGTGCCGAAGAAACAGCGTACGGCCCCATCCAGGCGGACGATCCGGACCTTCAGCGGACCTTCGGGGGCATGCTGGACGAAGGGGCCCTGGAGCCGGCCGTTGTCGCGGAACTCGACGACGACCTCGGTCTTGGTCGTGGTCCCTCGGCCGCCGTTGAAGCGGTCTCGTTCGACGGTGACGCCTCGCTCGATCCAGACGTAGTTGTTCTTGTCCTCGTAAACGACGAGGCCGGCCCCCTGGTAGGTGTTGGGCAGAGACTTCCCCTTGTGCTTGGCGGGCTCAAGGCCCGGCAGCAGCGAGCCGCCGACCTGCACGCTCATGTCGAAGTCCCCCTGGACTTCGGTGAGCGTCATCGGGGACGGCCGCGAGGCGAAGTCCGGTCCCAGCAGGAAGACGCCGGCGGGGACGTCCAGGACGACGCCGTCTTCGCGTTTGGTCAGCTTGCAGGCCTTTGATGGGTCGACGAGGTCGCCGGGGTTGATCGAGCTGGCTCCGTCGTCCCCCCCCTGCGCGGGGTTGCGCACCACGAGGGTCGAGGCGCCGGGGACGGAGGGGACGACATAGCGGAAGGGCTTCTCCCGGATCGTCGCCCCAGACTCGTCGCGGGCGCAGATCTGAAAACTCATCGCCCGTCCGTTCGTCGGCCGAACGCGGATCGTGCCCGAGAGCCGACCGGCTCGATTCTCGAGCGGCGCTCGGTCCGCGCCGGGGATCTCCGCCCAACCCGCGATTGGATCAGGGGATGCGGGCGACTCCGGTCCGGCGAGCAGTTCCACCGATCGGAGCTTGCTGAACGGGTCGATCGCCGCTCCGCGGACGTCGAGGACGGTCTCGCCGCCCTTCGTCGACATGACTCCCAGGCGGACGCGTCCGACGCGGCCGGCGATCATCCGCACCAACTCGGAGGCAGGGACCGCGAAGCCGATGTTGGTGTTCGCGATCTTCGCCACGGCCAGTCCGACCAGCCGGCCCTTCTCGTCGACCACCGGGCCGCCGCTGTTGCCCGGATTGATCGAGCCGTCGATCTGGACCACCGTCAGGCGGCCGGCCTCGTCGTACTGGAGCCGCGACACCGAGCCCCGCGCGGTCGAGGCCGAGGGATTGCGGTGGTCCCCCGGGTCGCTCGCGCCGGGGAGCATGCCGGGAAGATCGCCGAACGGGAAGCCGCAGATGAGGACCGGCGTCGTCTCGGTTGCGTCCGAGACGGAAGACGGCTCGATCGGGGCCGGCGGCGACGGGACGCCGTCGACTTGCAAGAGGGCCAGGTCCCGATTCCCCTCGCGATCGTAGGCGATCACCCGGGCCATCCTGCTGACCTCGCGGCCTCCCGGCATACCGCTGCGGAAGACCGCCGTGATCGAGGAACGGGAAGCGGCGGTCGTCTCGTCGCCCTCGGTCTCCTGGGCGTTGCGCATGCCCACGACGTGGTGGTTGGTGGCGATGTAGGCCGTGTTCCCGTCGACCCGGACGACGAATCCCGTTCCGCTCGACTGCTCTCGACCCTGGCCGACCTTCAGGTAGACGGTCGCCTCCTTGATCCGGGTCACCAGGTCCGTAAGGCTCGGCGCGGAGGCCGGCGGAGTCGCCGATGGAGCGGCCGGCGGGGCTGCCGGGGCAGCGGCCGGCGGGATCGCCGGAGGAGCGGTCGGTGGGATCGCCGGAGGAGCTGCTGGTTTCGAGGCGGCCTGGACCACGGCGGGATTTGCGGCCGGCGGTGCGATCGGGCCCGGAGAAGAAGGCGCCCCGGCAAGTCCCGGCTGCACCCCCAAATTCGGAGGCTGCGGGGGCAGGTTCAGTGGTTGCAGGGGAGTCGACAGACCCGTGAGCGGCGTGGCTGCCAAAGGGCCGTTCGTCGGCCGGATCCAGGTGCGAGGGTTGGAGGGGAACTTCGCGACGGGCGGCGGCGGACTGGGGGCGAGCAGCCTCGTCACGGCGATCCAGGCAAGCGCCGCGACCAGGAGCCCGGCGCTTCCAGCCCCCAGCCGTTTGGGCGTCCAGAACGGGGCTTCATACTCCTCATCGAGCCAGTCGTCGTCCTCTTCCGCCCCCGGATCCTCGGGCGGGGCTTCCGAGGGCGGAATCGGTTCGGAATCGACCTGGGGACGACTCTTCGTCATGGTCAGCGCGGTGGGTTCCTCTGGCTCGTCGTCGACGGCAGGAGCGGCTGCCGGGGCATGACGCGTTACGGTGACCAGATTCCGGCAGGAGACGCAGACGGCGCGGGGACCGACGAACCCCTCGGGGAGCGAATGCGTGGCGTTGCAATAAGGGCAGGTGAACTCGGTCGCCATGAGCGCCTCGCTCGACTGGAGTCGGGGTTCGGGATTCGCAATGTCGCCTGTGCGATGCGATGCATTTTGCGACTCCAGTCTAACCTGGCGCGAGTCATGGCGGAAAGAGTTTGGAATCGTCTCTCTGGAGCGAATCCCGTCGCCATGGACCGGGAATGAGAGAACACCTGGCCGTTGGGTAAGCGAGGCGTCTCTCCTTTCCTCAGCTCAGCCTTTGCCCCGGCGCGCGGCCTCAATCGCCGCGATGTCGATCTTCCCCATCGTCATCATGGCTTCCATGGCTCGCTTCGCGGCGGCTCGATCCGGGTCGGTCGTCGCTTCGAGCAGCACGCGCGGCGTGATCTGCCAGGAGAAGCCCCACTTGTCCTTGCACCAACCGCAGGCGCTCTCCTCGCCGCCGTGGTCGACGATCGCGTTCCAGTAGCGGTCGGTTTCTTCCTGGTTCTCGGTCAGCACCATGAAGCTGACTGACTCGTTCGGCTTGAAATTCGGCCCGCCGTTGAGGCCGATGTAATCCTGGCCCAGGACGGTGAACTCGACGATCAGTTCCTCGCCCTCCTTCATGGACGGATTGTCCGCGGCGGAGGCGTGCCCCTTCCCGACGTGGCTGTCGGGGAACACGCTGGCGTAGAACTCGGCCGCCTCGCGGGCCTTGCCATGATCGAACCACAGGCAGGTCTTCATTTTGTTCATATCTCGCTCTCCTCGCTTGGAGCCGACGAAACTGAAGGGATGACCCGGTCATCTCTCCTGGAGAGATCACGACGTCAGGGGATTGAAACCAGTTATCGACGATAAGTCAACATGCGTACAGTAAAAATCTGGCTTTCGCGGCAGTTGGTGGATTCGTCGCAAGGTTGCGTCGAGGCGGCCGGCGCTCCAGAATGGAGCGATTCGGTCCTCGGCGCGACATCTGCCGCCCCGGGACGTCGACCTTGTTTCGGAATACGACTCAGCCAGGGGGAAGACGAGATGAACGGCGAGACGAGGACTAGCCGGCGCGGGTTCCTGATGGGGGCCGGCGCGGGCGCGGCGGCGGGCCTGGCGTTCCCGACGATCCTGACGAGCAAGACGCGGGCCGGCCTGGTCGCTCCGTCCGAGCGGATCCGGCTCGGGTTCATCGGCGTCGGTCGGCAGGGGAACGACAACCTCAAGGGCTTCCTGGGCAAGAAGGAAGTCGAGGTCGTCGCCCTGGCGGACGTTGACAAGAAGCACCTGGCCTCCACGGCCGACGTCGTCCAGAAGGCTGGCGGCAAGCCGGCGACGTTCGGCGACTACCGCAAGCTGCTCGACGACGACTCGATCGACGCCGTCGTCGTCTGCACCCCCGACCACTGGCACGCCCTGGCGACGACCGACTCCTGCGCCGCCGGCAAGGACGTCTACTGCGAAAAGCCGCTCAGCCTGACCATCGCCGAGGGGCGACGGATGGTCGACGTGGCCCGCGCCTCCAAGCGGGTCGTGCAGACCGGCAGCCAGCAGCGCTCCGACGACCGCTTCCGCCTGGCCTGCGAGCAGGTCCGCAGCGGTCGGCTGGGGAAGATCAAGGAGGTCCACGTCCTGCTGCCGAAGGTCAACTTCGCCGGCCCGGCCGTCGCCGACTCCACCCCTCCCGCCGAGCTGGACTACCAGTTCTGGCTTGGCCCCGCCCCCGAGCGGCCCTACAACGAGAAGCACGTCCACTACCTCTTCCGCTTCTTCTGGGACTACTCCGGCGGCCAGATGACGAACTTCGGCGCCCACCACCTGGACATCGCCCAGTGGGCCCTCGGCCGCGACGAATCCGGCCCGTCGGAGATCGAGGCGACGGCCACCTTCAACAAGGACCACTGGTTCGAGGTCGCCGAGACCAGCAAGATCGTCTACACCTACGATGACGGCGTGAAGCTCCTCTGCCTGCAGGGCGAGGGCAAGGGCCACTCGGTCCAGTTCAAGGGCGAGAAGGGCGAAATCGGCGTCTCCCGCGGCAGCATCTCCGCCAGCAATCCGGATCTGCTCAAGCAGGAGGGCCACAGCGACACGGTCCACCTGTACGTCAGCAAGAACCACCACCAGAACTTCCTCGACTGCGTCAAGTCGCGCAAGAACCCGATCTGCGACGTCGAGATCGGCCACCGCTCGGCGACCGTCTGCCACCTGGGGAACATCGCCATCCGGGCCGGCCGGAAGATCAAGTGGGACCCCAAGGCCGAGACGATCGTCGGCGACGCCGAGGCCGCCTCGATGCTCTCCCGCCCGTATCGCTCCCCCTGGAAGCTCCCTGACCCGGCCGCCGTCAAGCCCAAGGCCGTCGCCGCGGCCGCCGCGGGCGCCTGAGGCGTCGACCGGATCGAGACGAATTTGTTAGGATTTAACGACGCACGCCGCGAAGCCGCGGCGTGCGTCGTTGTGTTTTGATGGATGACTTCCTGAGACTCTTCACGGATCCCCTCCCCCGGGCTTCGGTTTCGGCCGGGTGTCGGGTGCCATGCCCATGCTTGCGTAGCCATGGCAGCCGATTCGAAAGGCGGCGTCGACGATGAGTCGTCGTGGGCTGGACGGAGATGAGTGAGGAGTCTCGATGTTCTTGATCTGTCGAGGCGGACTGATGCGCAGGCGAGAGTTCCTCGGGGCTTGGGGTGCGGGTTTGGCGTTGGCGGCGACTGCGCGAGGGCCTCTCGCTCGGGGAGCGGCGGCGGCCGCCGGGACGGTTTACGCGGACTTCGACGTCGTGATCGCCGGCGGGACGACGGCGGCCTTCGCGGCGGCCGTGGCTGCGGCCGAGTCGGGCGCGCGGACCTGCCTCATCGAGCCGACCGACTGGGTCGGCGGCCAGATTACCTCGAGCGCCGTGCCGGCCATCGACGAGGCCTGGCACACGATCAAGGACAAGAAGACCGGCGAGTCCTACAAGGTCTTCTCCATCGCCCGCGACCGCGTCAACATGACGCCCAACTTCCGCGCGATGCTCGACGCCACCGGCAACCCCGGTCAGGGATGGGTCAGCAACTACTGCTTCGAGCCCAAGAACTTCCTCGACCAGCACCTGCTGCCGCTGGAGAAGAAGCTCGTCGAATCCGGCAAGCTGGTCGTCTTCCGCGACACCGTCATCAAGAAGGTTGACGCGGCCGGCGATCGCATCACGGCGATCACGGCGATCCGCCGCACGCCCAGGCCGGGCGTCGCCGCTGGGGGCTATGATCTTCTCCCCTCGAAGGACCTGGCCGACTGGTACAGCCCCGAGCCTTCCTCGCGGTTCGACAAGGAAGTGATCCGCTTTGAGGCCCCCGCCGGGCGTCCTGTCGTCTTCCTGGACGCCACCGAGTGGGGCGAGGTTCTCGTCCTGGCCGACGCTCCCTATCTCCAGGGCGTGGAGACCGAGGACGGCGGCCGCGTTGGCGACGACCGCTGCGGCCAGTCGACGGTCTACGACTTCGTCCAGCGCTTCGCCGCCGAGGGCGCCGACGAGCCCGCCGGTCCCGAGGGCGTCACCGGCTTCGGCTACGACGAGTTCCACGGCAAGGCTGAGGCCTGGAACAAGATCTGGACCTATCGCCGGATCAAGAGCGCCAAGGGGGGCGGCCCGGCGGCCGTCGGCGACCTCTGCCTCCAGAACTGGGGATACTCGCCCAAGCTCCAGGCCGGCGGCAACGACTATCCGTTCGGCTACCTCTTCATCTCGAAGACCGACGCCGAGGCCCAGAAGGCTGACTGGAAGGGGGGCGTCGACCTGGCCGTAATGGCCGAGGCCGAGCGCCGGGCGTTGGGCTGGCACCACTGGTTCAAGCAGCACGCTCCCGAGGGGATCGACCCCCGGCAAATCCTGCTCGACGGTTCGGTCCTGGGGACCTCGCACGGCCTGGCGAAGCTCCCCTACATCCGCGACACCCGGCGCTCGATCGGCGTCGACGGCTACGTCCTGAAGGGGAGCGACCTGACCGGCTCGGTCGCGAAGAAGACGGGCCGACGCTTCTTCGACCGGGTCGCGCTGGGGGCCTACCCGATGGACGTCCACCCGATGTCCACCTGCAAGATGCCCGCCTACATCACTTCGGCCCATGACACGCTGCCGTTCTACATCCCGTTCCGCGCCCTGACGAACGAGAAGTACGGCAACCTGCTCGTCGCCGGCAAGACGATGGCCCAGAGCTTCCTGGCCAACGCCGCGACCCGCCTGCACCCGATCGAGTGGTCCACCGGCACCGCCGCCGGCGTCGCCGCCGCCGACATGGCCAAGAACCGCCTCACCACCCGCGACGAACTGGAACGGATCGAGTCCCTCCAGGCCCTCGTCCGCCAGAAGACCCCGACCGAGTGGACCATCGACGGCAAGCTCTACCCCGGCGCGGACGTCGGCGTGGGAGAGTGAGGAAGGATTTGAGCGAAGGGATTCCATCCAGTCAGCCGAACTCGCGAACGACCTTATGCTCGACGAGGCTCTCGACCTGTGGGAAAGCGAAAATGCCCTTCCCGCAGGTCGAGAGCCGACGTTTCAGGCCATCCAGCGAAGCCTGGACGACATGAACAAGCGGCGGACGGTGGACGCCTACGAGTCGGCAGCGCGATTGTCATCACGCCCTGACGTGGGAGGCGAAAGGAAGTGCCGATGAATCTTCTGGATCGCGTTACGGAATACGGGAAGCCCATATCCAAGGTCGTCTTCCTCCCCGCCGGCGACGGGTTTCTGGCACTCTCCGGGGCCGACGATGAGATCACTCGCTGGGACGTGGCAGGCGACAAGATCGTCCGTGCCTGGTCGATCGGCGGCCGGCAGTCGGTTCAACAGAGGATCTTCGACGCCAGCGTCCACCCCGACGGCGACCGCTTCGCCTGCGTAGGCAGGGGCCGCGCGATCGATATCCGGTCCACGGCGGACGGATCGCTCCTCTCCACTCTGGGGCGACGCCCGAAAAGCAAGAAGAGCCTGGGATATGGCAGTTGTTCATTCTCCGTCGACGGACGGTTGATTCTGGCCTGGGCCGTGAACGACGACGGCGACACCCGTGCTTTCAACGTCGCGGACGGAGCCGAGTTTGCCTCGTTAGATGAAAATGTTTACGACTGCGTTGTTGCCATTGCCGCGCATCCTGAAGGTGAAATCTTCGCACTCGTGGGCGCCGGGGCGGACAGCTCATGTGTACGGTTCGCGAGGTTTGACTCCTCCAGTGTTTACAGCACCTCTCTAGATCTGGACCTGAAATACCTCGCTCAGCACATCCGATTTAGCCCGGCCGGCGATTACCTGGCCATCGTCGGCGATATCCCTCCAGTGACGTTCGACGTGGTCAAATTCCCCTCCCTCGAGCACGTCGTCCACTATCGCGTCAACGCCGACGTCGATCCCTACGACACCGACATCCCTCTCTTCATGAAATCCGCTGCCGACGACGATGAACGGGACGTTTACGACGAAGCCCCTATCGCCAACGGACTCGCCTTCACCGGCGACGGCGCCGGGGTGATCCTCCCGGATTTCTCGGGCGATCTCGTGGAGTTCTCGCTGGCGAAGGGCGAGGAAGTCGGGCGATGGCGGGGTCACGAAAACGTCGCCACCTCGGTGGACGTCAATCGCGACTTCACGCGCTACATCAGCTCGGGTCTCGACGGCTCGTTGGCCCTCTGGGGCCGATCGAAGGCAGGTCTGCGTTCGGCAGACTCCGCGAGCAAGCCCATGACGACGGAGTTCATCGGCCTCTATAAGCAGTACGCCCCCAAGGATCTTCCATTGGGACGAAAGAGCGTGTTCATCGATCGAGCAAAGCCGGCAAGTCAGGATTCCAGCGCTGAAGCCATGCAATCTGAATCGCGGAATTCAGGGGGCTCCCCAGAAGCGACGGGCCCGACCCAGACCACGCCTGATAGCGACGGTTCGACTTCGGGGCCTTCAGAGACTGGAGCGAAAATGCTTCAGTACAGTGTGCTGGTTCGGCGGATACGGTCCGTTTGGGACCTAGCTACGGTGATGGTCGAGGCTTCCTCCAGAGACGAAGCATCAGAGATTTGTGATGACTATTATAAGATCGCGAAGCTCGATCCCGAATGGAAGCTTGAGCGGGACTCTATTGAAGAGAGTCACGCGGTAAACATCGAACCGCTGTCGAACCGACTCGTGAAGAAATCAGATTCGGTGGATGTTCTCTTGAAGGATGCCTCAACCTACCTCAAGACACTCTACGACCGGCTTGTCGTCGAGCCCGCCATGTATAAGATCCTCGGCAAGATGGTCCGGCTTCTCGCCGAGGGCGGGTATGACCAACTCGGAGAAGTCGGTCAGGCGGTCGGGACCTATGAGGATCCCGAGTACCCCAAGGACTGGGACTGGAACGACTGCAACAACCTCAAGGAAGCGGTTCGGGAGCGGATCCAGGGGGCGGCGGGAGCGATCTCCGACTGGTTGAAGGCTCACCCGGAGATCACGGCGGCGAAGCGAAAGAAGTTGGAGAAGGCTCGCAAAGATCTCGGCAAGGAAGCGGACGTTCTGGCTTCCCTCGATCTGTCATAGCAGTGACTGCAAGCCCATCGCAAATCGTGTCATCTTCGTGATTCCGCGTGGAGGGCGGGCGGCTCGTCACGGCTTCGTCCAGGACTGCTCCGCGCCGACGGTCCCGTTCGACTGGAAGCGTCGAATGCGGAGGGTCTTCGGGGCGGCGTCGACGCGGAGGACGGTGGCCCTGGCGAGGGGGTGGGCGTCGCCGATGAAGACGGGGAACTGGAAGCCCTTGGACGGGTCGGGGTGGGGTGGGACGACGTCGGCGCGGTGGTTGTGGGCGCAGACGGCCAGGTCGATCTTGCCGGCGTCGAAGAGGGGGACGAACAGCTTCTCGACGCGCGTCGGGCCGTACCACTTCTTGTCGAGCGGCGTGCGGTAGTCGGGCGGGATGTGCTCGACGACGACGTGCCAGGTCGCCGCCTTGTAGACGTCGGAGGCGATCTCCTTCGCGAGCCAGTCGCGCTCCTCTTCCATGTACGTATCGAAATCGTTGAGGCCGCTGTATTCCTTGCTGGAATCGGGCTTGTCCTCGCCCGAGTCGAGCAGCAGGAGCCGGAGCGGGCCGAAGGTCATGGCGGCGTAATAGCGGTCTTCCGGCAGCAGCAGATATTCGTGCAGTCGGCGGGCCATCGCGCCTCGGGTCTCGTGGTTACCGCGGAGGAAGTAGCAGGGGATCCCCTTCGAGGCGAACCAGGCCATCGGCAGGAGGAGGCTTTCGACCACCTGCTGCTCGGTCATCGGGTCGGTGAGGACGTCGCCGTTGAAGACCATGAAGTCGACGCCCGGCCCTGGCAGCGGGGTGAGCAGCGGATAGAACTGGATCCGGTCGTGGACGTCGTTGAAGACCAGGAACGAGGCCGAGCCGTCGGCGTGGCGGATCGGCGGGATGCGGACCTCCTTCGACGTCGTCGGCTCGCCGTAGACCACCTGGTAGGGCTTGAACGTCGTGATCGGCCGCGAAACCGCCCGCAGGCGCAGGGGCTTCGACGGGTCGTAGCCCTTGAGGACGGCCTTCTGGACGGTCGAGTTCGCCTGCACCAGGCCATAGCGGGACGTGGAGGCGTTCTTCCAGGCGACCTGGGTGTCGGGCTCCGCGTCCTGGGTCCACTCGACGCGGCCGTCGCCGGGGCCGGAGGTCATCCAGCCGACGCCGACGGCGTCGCCGGCGAGGAGCTGGATCCAGGGCGGCACGGTGATGAAGCCCTCGCCGCGGAGGGCGAGGATCTCGTCGCGGGCGGTTTTCTCGGCCGGCGTGATCTCCGGGCGTTGCTGGGCGAGGGCCGTCGGTGCGATGGCGGCCAGGGCCGCGAGCGCGAGCAGGCGTTTCATGGGTCGTTTCTCCGAGAGTGAGCGCCGGGAGCGTTCAGAGGGTCGCTTCGCGGGCGCGGTCGCGGGCGTGCTGCTGGCGGTAGGCGGCGGGGGTGACGCCGGTGGCCTGGCGGAAAACGGTGCTCATGTAGCCCAGGTAGGTGAACCCGGCGCGTTCGGCGACGGCCTCGTAGCCCAGGTCGGTCTCGACGAGGAGTTGCTCGACGCGGCGGATCCGCTCGCGGGCGATGGTCTCGTGGATCGTCCGGCCGATCTCCTCGCGGAACAGGCGCTGGAGCTTGCTGCGCGAGACGGTGACGTGTCGCAGGACGTCGTCGACGCGGATGCCCTGGCAGGCGTGGTCGCGGATGTAGCGGACGGCCTCGGCGACGCAGGGGTCCTCGATGGCCGTGATCTCGGTCGAGCGTCGGACGGAGACACCCAGCGGGGGGATCGTCAACAACTCGCGTGGGGGGCGTTCGCCCTTCATCATGCGGTCGAGCAAGGCGGCCGCCTGGTAGCCGATGGCGGCGCAGTCGGGGATCACGCTGGAGAGGGGCGGGTTGGCCATCTCGCAGGCGAGCGTCTCGTCGTCGGCCCCCACGACGGCGACCTCCTCCGGGACCGAAACCCCGGCGCGGCGGCAAGCTTCCAGCGCCTGGATACCTCGGAAGTCGTTGCAGGTCATCAGACCCAGCGGCTTGGGGAGCGAGGCGATCCAGCGCGAGGCGGTCTCCATCTCCTCTTCCCAGGCGGGGAGCTGGTGGCCCCACGACGCCGTCTGGCCGCCGCGGTAAAGCCGGCACTCAAAGCCCTCGCGACGGACGCGCTCGGCGAAGCCCTCGTAGTTGGCCGAGGACCAGCGGAAGCCGGGGTAGCCGAAGAAGCCGAAGCGCTTGAACCCGCGTTCCAGCAGGTGTTCGGCCGCCAACGCGCCGATCGCCCTGTGATCGCTCTGAATGTGCGGGCGCCCCCCCTGGTCGTCGAGGTCGACGATCGGAACGCGACGCGTGGGGCGGACCCCCTTCAACCCGTGGGAGACGCCCAGGATGATCCCGTCGCCGTCCCACGAATTCAGCCAGGGCGGGAGCGGATCCTGTCGTGACCGAGGTTCGAAATAGAACGTCCAGGGCCCGTGCTCATGCGCGTAGCGGGCGATCCCCTGCAGGATCTTGCGGCCGTACGCCATCGAGGTCTGGACCACCAGGGCGACGTGCGGGGGCCCGTCGCGTCGGCAGGCGGGGGGCGGAGGTCCAGGCATGCGTACCGGCCTTGATCGAGGTTTGACGAGGAGAGGCGTCGCGTCGGATTTCTACTCTACATGTTTACGAACTCTCCTTTATGGTAGCCGGCAGGCCGTTCCGGGGCCAGGCGACGCAAACCGAAAGTTAGAAAACGAATATCGAATATTGAATTGCTCGTGTGTTCGGTCGGTTCTACCGTGGTCTCTCTCTCCCTTCTCCGGTCTGGATCGAATCCGGTCCAAACTTTTCGCTCAGGGCGTGCGGTTCAGCGCGCCGGTATCTCGCCTGGCTTAATCGCCGTGGAGTGTCTCCGTATGACCGCGATCCCATGCAAAGCTCGCCCTCGGGCTTTCACGCTGATCGAACTACTCGTCGTCATCGCCATTATCGCCGTTTTGATCGCCCTGCTGCTCCCAGCCGTGCAGGCCGCCCGCGAAGCGGCTCGCCGCGCCCAGTGCACCAACAACCTCAAGCAGATGGGTTTGGCTTTTCACAACTACATGAGTGCGGTCGGCGCCCTGCCGCCGCCGAAGATCTACTCGGGGAGCTGCAGCTACGGGCTCAACCCCAACGGCTTCGTCCTGAATACGACGGCGTTCTCCCTCATCCTGCCGTACTTCGAGCAGACCACGCTGTCGAACGCCTACAACTACATGCAGGCCTCAAACAACACGAATTTCGGCGGCGTGAACACGGTGGTGGTCGGCTCGGAAGTCGTGAACACGACGGTCGTCGGCGCGATGGTCAGCTCGTTCTGGTGCCCCAGCGACGTGGAGCCGGACGCGCCGAACGACGCCTCGACCGGGAGCTACCACCGCAACCTCACCCGGCGATCCAATTACCTTTTGAATTGTACCGTTTACACCGACTACTACTGCCCGGGCAGCGGCTCCAAGGTCTATGCCGCGAACTCCTCTCAGATGGGCCCCTTCTACAACGACACCTCGGCGTCGATCGCCGCGATGACTGACGGCACCAGCAACACGATGCTCGCCGGCGAGTCGGTCAACGGGTATTCGAAGTATTCCTCGGCGTACGGCCCGTACTGGGGGTCGGGCACGCACACGGCGGTCCACGGCCGCATCGATCCGCCCAGCAGCACGTCGGCGATCTCGTTCCTCCCCAACGCCGGCTCCGGCTACCTCTATCCCGCTGCGACCGAATTTCAGAAAAAGGCTCCGTACGCCTGGGTCTTCTCCAGCAAACACTCCGGCGGCGTGAACATGCTGATGGGCGACGGCAGCGTCCGGTTCATCAAGAACTCCATCAGCGTCTACACCTGGTGGAGCGTCGCGACCATGGCCGGCGGGGAAATCGTCAGCGCCGACGCTCTGTGAGTCTGGTCGGCCCATCGGACCCCCACTCCGCTTCGCGGCGGCGTCCCGATTGACCAGGACGCCGCTCGCTTTTTCCACGGGAGAGCCCCATGGTTTTCCAGAAGACGATGCGATTCATCATCCCTCTGGCCGTCCTGATCATGACAGTCGGCTGCGGCGATGAGGATTCCTCGATCTCCCTGGCGCCCGTCAAGGGAAAGATCACGATGAACGGCGAGGCTCTGGCGAACGCGCAGATCGCCTTCGTCCCCGATCCCTCCAACAAGGACCAGACGCCGGGGGGCGACGTCACCGGGCCCGCCGGCACCTATCTCGCCCGTTTCAAGACCCGCTCGGGCCTTGCTCCCGGCAAGTACAAGGTCAGCATCTCGCCGCCCGAAGATACGGGTGATCTGAAGATTGACGCCGCCCTGCAGGAGGACTTCAAGGACGATCCCTTCATGCTGGGCGAGATGAAGAAGGGCCTCGCCGCCACCGGCAAGGCCCGCGGCAAGCGTCCCCCTCAGCCGAAGGTGGAATTCGACGCCGAGGTGGAGGCCGACGGCTCGACGATCGATCACGACGTCAAGCGGGCGGGCCAGGACGCTGCAAAGACCGCGACCCTCGGTCGCTGACCGGGGCCTCTTGCGGGGGAGAGGATTCGCCGATGAGCCCTTCGGACGAGTCGAATCGTCGCCGGTCAGACTCTCGAACCTCGGCCGAACGCGCGCCGGGTGAGAGAGCGTTCAGGCCGAAAGTTAGAAATCGAATGCCGAAAATTGAATTGCCGGCCGCGGCTGACGAATCTACCTTGGGTTCCACTCTCCTTTCCCTTGTTCGGATTGATTCCGATCCTCGGCTCTTCCCGTGGCGTGCGATCCCGCGCGCCGATACCTCGCCCGCCCTTCTCGCCGTGGAGTTTTATCGAATGAGCGCGACCCCTCGCAGCGCCCCTCGTCGGGCGTTCACTCTGATCGAGCTGCTCGTCGTCATCGCGATCATCGCCGTGTTGATCGCCCTGCTCTTACCGGCCGTTCAGGCCGCCCGCGAGGCCGCGCGGCGCGCCCAGTGCACCAACAACTTGAAGCAGATGGGTCTGGCCTTCCACAACTACCTCAGCGCCGTCGGCGCCTTTCCTCCGGCTAAGATCTATTCGGGCAGCTGCCTCTACCTGAATCCTGGTGGGCAGGTCTTGAACACCACGGCCTTCGTGATGATCCTGCCGTACTTCGAGCAGACGGCGCTGGCCAACGCCTACAACTACATGCAGGCGGGGAACAACACGTACTTCGGCTCCAGCCCGAACACCATCGTCATCGGCTCGGACCTGGTCAACACGACGGTCTGCAGCACGATGGTCAGCTCGTTCTGGTGCCCCAGCGACGTCGAGCCCGACGCCCCGACCGACGCCAACACGGCGGCGAATTGGCCCTATCGCCGGATCCTCGCCCGGCGCGCCAACTACCAGCTCAACTGCACCAACCTGACCGACTACTACTGTCCGGGCAGCGGCACGAACGTCTATGCTGCGAATTCGGCGGCTCGCGGGGCCTTCTACAATGACATGGCCACGACCATCGCCGCGATGACCGACGGCACCAGCAACACGTTCCTCGCCGGCGAGTCGGTCAACGGCATCTCGAAGTACGACCAGGGATCGACCACCGCGCCGATTTCGCCGCCCCGTTTCGGCCCCTACTGGGGGTCGGGCACGCACACGGCGGTCCACGGCCGCATCGACCCGCCCAGCAGCACGTCGGCGATCTCGTTCTTGCCCAACGCCGGGTCGGGTTACCTCTACCCCGCTTCCTCGGAGTTCGGCAAGAAAGCTCCGTACGCCTGGACCTTCTCCAGCAAGCACTCCGGCGGGCTGAACATGCTGATGGGCGACGGCAGCGCCCGGTTCATCAAGAATTCCATCAGCGTCTACACCTGGTGGAGCGCCGCCACGATCGCCGGCGGCGAAATCATCAGCTCGGACGCCTTCTGATCGTCGTCGCGACGAAGACCAGACGCACCAGTCCGCCCCGCGGCGCTCTTGTCCTCAAGAGCGCCGCCCAGCTTTTCGCGAGGGCTCCATGGATTTCCTGAAGACGACGAAACGGCTCGTCCCCATCGCGGCGCTCCTGATTGTGACCGGTTGCGGCGACGAGGATTCCGCGATCTCTCTCGTCCCCGTGAAGGGGACGATCACGATGAACGGCGAACCTCTGGCGAACGCCCAGATCGCCTTCGTCCCTGATCCTTCCAACAAGGACCAGACGCCGGGGGGCGACGTCACCGGGCCCGCCGGCACCTATCTCGCCCGTTTCAAGTCGCGGTCGGGGTTGGCCCCCGGCAAGTACAAGGTCAAGGTCGCCCCGCCCGAAGTCAGCGATGTCAAGGCGGATTCCGTCGCCGCCGAGGCCTTCAAGGACGACCCCTTCATGCTGGGCGAGATGAGAAAAGCCGCGCCCAAACCCCGCAGTAAGCGAGCGCCCGAGCCCGAGGTCGAGTTCGACGCTCAGGTGGAGGCCGGCGGCTCGCCGATCGACTACGACGTCAAGCGTTCGGCTTCAGCGGCGACTGCCATCAAGCAGACCAACGCCAAGTAACAGGCCCACTGTCCGAGGGATCGTCCATGAACGCCCGCAACTCCTCCCGACTCGCCGCTCTCTGGCTGTTTGCCGCCCTGGCCGCCGGCTGCGGCGGCAATTCGGACGATTTCATGGACGAGCGTCTCGCCATGCTCGAGAAGCTCGTCCCCGCTTCCGGGACGGTCAAGGTCGGCGGTAAACCCCTCAAAGGCGTGGTCGTCACGTTCTTGCCGAAAGAATGGACCTCGTCCGTAGGCGAGACCGACGACGAGGGCCGCTTTGAGTTGATGACGGCCAGCCGACCAGGGGGCCTGCCGGGCGAATACAAGGTCGCCCTGAGCTATCTGGTCTCGGCCGACGGCCGGGTCCTCGGGGCCTCATCTCGAGGCGGCATGGTTCCCGACCCGGCCATCGCCACGGCCGTCGAGAACATCCCTCCCAACTTCTCCTCGCTCGATAAGACCACCCTGAGCGCCGTCATCCCTCCGGAAGGCTCCACGAACCTCACCTTCGAAGTCGACGTTCAGGTCGAGCCCGCCAAACCCAAGGCTGAGCCGAAGGAAGAGTCCGAGAAGCCCGCCGAGGCTCCTCAGAACTGATCGCGACTTCCCGCCCATCCCCCTCGTCTTGACGTTGAAGGACGGTCGTCCTATCATTCGTCGCGATCACGGGGGGAAGGGTGTGGAGGACTTCGCGATGCGGCGACGTGTAGTGGTCACGGGGATGGGGATGATCACGCCGGTCGGCAGGGACGTCGAGTCCTCTTGGGAGGCCCTGCGCGAGGGCCGGGGGGGCGTCGGGCCGATCACGCTCTTCGACGCCGGGACGTTTCCGACCCGGATTGCGGCCGAGGTCTCGGGCTTCGACCTGGGCGCTTACCGCGACGATTCGGCCCGCTGGACCGAGCACAGCCGAACGTCGCAGTTCGCGCTGGCGGCGGCGACCCAGGCGGTGGCGCACGCCGGGCTCGACGTGGCGAAGTTGGACTCCTCGCGGTTCGGCGTCTACCTGGGCTCGGGCGAGGGGCAGCAGGACTTCGGCCGGTTCGTGGAACTGGTTCACGGCTCCAATCAGGGCGGGAAGGTGGACACCGCCGCGTTCACCCGGATGGGCCTCCGCCGGTTGCACCCCACCCGCGAGGACGATCAGGAGCCGGGGAAGGCGGCCGGGCACCTGGCGTCGGTCTTCGGCGCTCGGGGGGCCAACATGACCTGCCAGACGGCCTGCGCCGCCAGCGCCCAGGCGATCGGCGGGGCCGTCGACCTGATCCGTCGCGGCGAGTTGGACGTCGTCCTGGCCGGCGGCGCGCACAGCATGATTCACCCGCTAGGCGTCACCGGCTTCATTCTATTGACCGCCATGTCCACCCGCAACGACGACCCCGCGCGGGCGAGTCGCCCCTTCGACCGCGACCGCGATGGCTTCGTGCTTGGCGAGGGGGGGGGCGTCCTTGTGCTGGAGGACCTGGAGCACGCCCGCGCCCGAGGCGCTCAGATCCTCGGCGAGATCGCCGGCCACGGCTCCACGGCCGACGCCTTCCGCCTGACCGACAGCCACGATCAAGGCCGCGGGGCCATCGCCGCCATGCGGATCGCGCTTGAGGATGCGGAGATGGACCCCTCCGAGGTCGGCTACATCAACGCCCACGGCACGAGCACCCCGTCGAACGACTCGATCGAGACGCTGGCGATTAAGAGGGTCTTCGGCGACCGGGCCTACACGATGCCGATCTCCAGCACCAAGAGCATGACCGGCCATCTGGTCTCCGCCGGCGGGGCCGTCGAGGCGATCGCTTCGCTCCTCGCCATTCGCGACGGCGTCCTGCCGCCGACGATCAACCTGGAAAGCCCCGATCCCGAGTGCGACCTCAACTATCTCCCCGGCGAAGCCCACGAGCGCCGGGTGGACGTCGTTCTGTCCAACAGCTTCGGCTTCGGCGGCCAGAACACGGCTCTGATCCTCCGCCGCTTCGCGGGGTGACGAGGCGCGCACGGAGAACGTCGCAGGTGCCCCGAGAGGCCGGGGCAGGCGGTCGTCCGCCTGCTCCGCCGTCGACGACTCAGCCCGCTTGCCCCAGAACCGGCCGGCGAAGTCCATGAATCGCTGCCAGGCGTAGGGGGCAGGTCGTGGACTCCGGGTCGGAAGGCCACCGGGAGGCCGATCGTCTGTTTTGGGCAAGGATGGCGGACCAGGGGCGGTCGAAGATCCCGTTGCCGGTCTGTCTGCTTCACCTGACCCCTCCCTGGGGGCGCGGCGCTCGCGTCTATGGCCAGGGTTTTCGTGCTGACGGGAGGGGCATGCCAATCTATGGCTTGTCTAGCCCCTCCACGCTCGCTGTTTTCAATGCGTCGGCAGAAAATCATGAGTCGGCTGGTCGTGAAGGCGTTATTGAAAGCGTCGGATCTGATCGCGTTGTCAAAGGGCTGGATGGCGAAGACATAAGGGCGTGATGATTTGCAATGAGATGATGGCCTGCTTTGGTTTGCGTGTGCGCTGTTTGAATAGACTTGTATGCACACATTGTGCAAAACAAGCTTGTCTTCGTTTGTCTGTTTGGATACGGTTCACTTGCATTTCGCGCGAGTTCGATGGTCGAACTCGGGGGAGGAAGTGATGGCAGTTCTCTTCGCCCCCATGGGGAAGTTCCCATGAGAGTCAGTCGGGGGGGTTCACCAGTGTGGCGACCAGAGTTGCTCGAACCATGGCTGGGGAGGGAGGACGGGAGATGAAGCGTTGGCTCAAGGCGATGCCGGCCGTACTTCTCGTGCTCGGAGCCATCGGCACTGAATCGGCCAGGGCGTCGTTGACTCAGTATTACACCCAATCCGTCAATTCGGGGCTGGCCGGCTATGACATCACGAAGCTGACCGGCAGCGCGGTCTTTACCGCGGACAATTCAACCCACACTCTTGACATCGTCATCAGTAACACGGCGGGCATCAACGCCGACATCGCAGTGATCTTCTTCAACTACAATGGAAATGTAGACCCGGCCACTCTCAGTACGACGGCCTCCGTCGTCTCAACGACCCAGTCGGGGCTCACCGTGAGCGGCCAGAACGGCGGCGGCAGCGCCGATGGTTTCGGCAAGTTCGACTACAACCTCAGTTTCAACGGAGGGCCGTCGACTTACCTGAAGCAGGGCCAGTCGATCGAGGTGAAGATCACCTATACGGGGACGATCACCGATCTCAACCTCATGGCCACGACGGTGGGCGGCAATCCCGGCGGCCCCTTCGTGGGTGCGATCGATTGGAAGCCTAACGGGGGCGACACCGGATATGGCTCGGCCAGCTTGAGGTCGGTCACGGCCAACCCCGAACCCTCGACGATCGTCTCGGCCTTCCTGGGCCTTGCGGCCACGGGGCTGACGGCCTTGCGACGCCGGAGCCGAGGCGACAAGACCAAGGTCTGAAAACGGAAAGCCGTGGTTCGCTCCAGGGCAACCACGGCATCGAAACATCCTCCGGTCTGAATCGTCGACCGAGAAACGGGCCCCGGGTGAGCCTGCTGAGCAGGTCCCTCGGGGCATTGTCGTTGGGGAACTCGCTCTAGCCCTTCTCCGCGACCATTAGACGATCCTGGTCGAGGGTGTCGGCGATGGCTTGCACCAGGGCTGGCGCCGTTCTGGCGCCGTCCAACGCAGGCGAGTCCCGCGCTTCGAAAGCACCAGCACCGCTTCGGTCGTGATGTCGCTGAGCCTGCACGGCGACAGTCAAGAACCATGGCCGATGACCATGGGGGCCGTCGAGACGCTCGCCTCGCCGCTGGTCCCCCGCGACAGTCCCCTGCCCCGACGATCGACCTTGATCCTCCGCCGCTTCGCCGGTTGAGGAAAGGGGCTTAGGCCGAAGGTCGGCAATGCGCCGGCTCGGGCGGCGCAGAGTCGCCCCGGAAGCGGCCTTGCCGCCAGCCGTACCGGACGTTAGAAGCTGCCATGTCGTTGTGGCAATCAACCGTCCCGGGGCGATCAATCAAGATGACGACGGACCCAATCCCGAAATGGCAGCGTGTGACCGGCTGGGTGCTCTCGGGCATCCTCGCCCTTGCGTTCCTGCCCAGCGCGTTCTTCAAGATCGCCCAGCCCGGGGACTTCGCCGAGAAGTGGTCCAAGGACTACCCGTCCAGCTCGGCCCTGCCGATCGGGGTCATCGAGCTGACGATCTTCGTCCTGTATCTCATCCCGAAGACCCGCTACCTCGGCGGCCTCCTCATGCTTGCCTACCTGGGCGGAGCGGTGGCGACCCACGTCCACATCAACGACGGGCGCTTCTTTTTTCCCGTCATCGTCGGCGTCATCGCCTGGCTTGGGCTCTATCTCCGGGACCGCAAGCTCCGCGCTCTTGTGCCGCTCGTGAGCGAGGGCTGACTGGTGTCGGGCCGATGTGCTCACCGCGACCCGGCTAACTCGATGTCCGAGCCGAAGGTCGAAATCCTGACCTCGGCGGCTCCGAAGCCCGTGTCGAAGTAGGCGATGACCAGGGTTGCCGCGGGCTTCTTGTCGAGCGAGGCGGAATCGGCCAGCGGCTCGAACTTCGGCGTCTTGCCCTTCCAGCCGTCCCTCACGAGGGCGGAGTGGATCGCCTTGACTGCGCCGGCGGCCTGACCAGCCGGAAGGCGGAACTCAAGCTCGTCGCGGGCGTGCTTCACGGAGTTCGCGCCGGCGGGCAGCTTGATGGCGACCTTCACCCGATTCTGGGCCTCCTTCTCGGCGGCCTTGCGAGCGTACTCCTCGGCGTCGGCTTTCCGCTTGGCTTCGGCCTCGCGGGCGAGTCGCATCGCCTCCTCAAGCTCGGCGGCGGTTCGCTGCTCAAGGTCCGCCCGCAGCTTGCCGTTCGATTCGTGTATCTTCAGGGTCAGGATGTCCTTCGCCTCGTTGCGGAAGATCAGCAGATCGCGGAAGTCGATCTTCGACGCCTGCTCCGTCGTGGGCTTCCACCCAGCTCTTCCGAGCCTGTCCTTGTAGAAGGCCACGAGCGCCTGGGGAGTCATGTCGACTTCCAGGGAGAGCGCCTTGGTGACGTCGGCGTAGGCGGCGTTGACGGCTTCCGCCGGCGCGGGCAGGTCGACCGACATCAACTCGCTCGACAACTGGATCACCGTCTTGCCCCCCTGGGCCGGGGCGGTCGACGGGAAGGCCGAGACCTTGACCGCGTTCTTCTTGAAGTAGAGGGAGTCGCCCGCCTGACCGTAGGGGGCCCATCCCTGCGCCGTCATCAGCGTCCGGATGGCGTCGGCAGTCTCCTTGACGGGCTTCTCCGTGACGTAGGCCGCGACTGTGGGGAATGAGTAGAGGGGCCTGGCGTCCGGCGGAACCGGCAGCTTGCCGACCTCGACGTTGCCATGATTCGTCAGGTGCACGTCCACCTTGCCCGCGGCGTTGGGCTCATAAGAGGGCGTGGTCGTCACCGAGATCGTGTACCCGCCCTTCACGAACGTGCCGCTCGACGACTGATCGCTCTGGTACCCGCCGGGGGCCTCCTTCCAGCCCCGCTCTTCGAGCATCTTCTTCTGGAAGGCGTACGCCCCGCGCACGTCGCCCTGGGCGGTGTAGTCGAGGCCAGCCAGACGTCGGGACGCCTTCGATTCGCCGCCGGGCATCAGGGGAAACGTCGCCAGGTTGAGCATCGCGGCCGCCTCCGCAACGGTGGCCGGTTCATCGGCCGAAGCCGGGGCCGCAGCGAGGGGGAGCAGCGAGGCAAAAAGTCCGAGGAAGAGACGGCGCGACGCTAGCATTGGCCTGTTTCCTGTGACGGGGCCGGACGGCTGATACCCATCTCTAACATAGGCGCTGGAAGAACTCGGGCGTGGAACTGCGCTCGGGCCCAATCCACCGGGAGGTTCTGAGAGGATCGATGTCTGGCTGTCGCGAAAGTGTCCTGAATTGTCTTGAGAATGGATCGGCGGCCGGCCGAAATGGACGGCCTGCATTGGAACCGGATTTCCTACTGCGAGGGGATTGAGCTCATGTTCCAGCTTCGCGCCCGGCCGATCGTCCAGGAGTATTATCCGGACGCCATCGAGTCCTCCCAGCTTGTCGAGGCGTTTCTGCGTTTTACGGAGTCCACGCTGGGGATCGGGGCCGAGGATATCGCGTTTCTCAGCAGCGTGTGCAGCGACGACCTGAACAGCGTGCAACTGCCGAGTCACGGCATGGTCGGACCGTTCACCCAGGGCGGCCTCGACGGCTACCCCTTCGTCGGCAAGACCGGGATCGGGGCGTTCTCGCACCACCTGCCCGACTGCGGCGCAGCCCTCATGTTCGTCGCCCCGCATGTCGGCATCACCCACGACGGCCAGGTCGGGATGATCTTCCGCCCCAGGCAATCCGAGGCGACCACTTGCTGCGGAGCTGGGGCGGCCGCTCTCAAGAAGCTCGAAGAGGGGAAGATCACGCCGAAGGACCCCAAGTGCTTTGCCTTCGACGACTACCAGCAGGAGACCCTCGAGCAGATCCTGCTCCGACATTCCAACGAGATCCTCCACCTGGGCAAGCCCGGGTACGCCTGGCGCTTCGTCCGGATGTCCGAAGTCGTCTACCGCGAGTCCATCGAGGCGTTCTTCAACCTGCTGAAGTCCGTGGAGTTCCACAACCCAGCCTTCGTTTTCGGCGGGATACTCATCAACAAGGACGGCGATGAAGGTGCAGACATCGCGCTCCGTCACGCGATCCGCGTGGACAACGGAGAGTTCATCGACATGACCGACGACTTCAGGGAATGGGCGGAAGAGAAGTTCCAGATGATCGAGAAGGGGGATAAGGACGCCCTCCGCCGGCGCGAGCCCTGACCCCGTCACGGGGCGAAGGGAGGCGATCACGAAGCTCTTAAGATCGATCGGCACGCATCGTGCAGGGAGGATAGGCAGACTGCCCATGCCGGGAGGACTTGATAATGTCCACCGGCGGCGAGTGACGGCGATGCGGTTTTTGCTCTCCGCGTCGTAAGCTTCAGCCAAGGAGGCTCTGCCATGATCATCCTCGCTTACCCATTGGCTGTCGTCTTCTTCCTGTGCCTTTTCAGGTCCGGCGCCGCGGCCGATCGCGTCTGGGAAGAGGGCCCCCAACCAGTCCGGCTCGACGAGCCTCATGAGGTCGGGAAACTCTACCTCAAGCCCGGTCTTTGACCGCGAGTCGATCCTTCCAGAGAGACCTCGATACGCTCGTTGGCCGGGCGTCCTCGACGCCCGGCCAACGTCCTTTCCCCCGAGCCTGGAGGTTCGACGCAGAGAAGCCCCTGCTCGTGTTTTCGGTGCGTTCGGACCGCTTCCCCGGCCCTCCTCGTCGACTTGCCGCATCCTGAAGCCGTCTCACCGGCCCTCGGCAGGCTCGCCGTTCACTCCTTCCCGATCTTCGACCCACCGCTCTGGGCTGCACAGGCCCTGGCCCGGGCCACACAGACGTTCTGTCACCCAATGCTGGCGTAAGTGTTGACCTGGCACCCAATCCGGGCAACCTCGGCCGTCTCTGAAGCCTGGCGGCCGTCGCGGTACTGCTATTTTGGGGATACGGTGGATAGGCGTCGATCAGTGTTTTGGGTTCGAATGCACAGGATTGGAGCGATGAGGAGAACGTCGATCCAGGGCCACACTGCGGTCCAAGCTCATCGACGCCTCGGGTTACGCCCGGGCATCCTGCGTCTCGCGGTGGGGCCGGCGGGTGAGGCTCGGCGGCGGCGGAGCCTCGCGTCGCAAGGATTGGATCGTCGAACAGTTGCTCACGAGGGCGACGAATTCCGATCCCCACTGAGCGAACGAAGCTCGTGTTGACCCTGCTTCAGTAGGCATCGCTCGAGACCACTTCGCCAAGATTTCGCGTGCAGATGGCCCACATCGTGGGGAGGCTCATGGTGGTCTTGACGAACCGCACCGAGCCGTCCATGAAGAGGAAATTGCCACCACTCGAGTGCTGCGACTGGAAGGCCCCTGGACTGGCGTCCGGGGCATTGACGGTAAACTGACGACCGTGGGCCAACACGGCGACCAATGGCGGCCGCCAGTTGTTGCAGCCCAGGCCTCGTTGCGGGTTGTAGATGGCCTCGGCCCCGGGGATCACGCCAACCCAGTTGGTGGTCACGAAGTAGTCGTCCCGCTCCCCGATACCGACGGTGTTCGAGGTCCCATCCGTGATCTCGGAGATTCGGACGCGGCTGTTCCTGTGGAACATGCCGTTGAACGGTTGATACTCGTAACAACCGACAAGGGACGTGGGGTAGCCGCCGTCGGCTCCTCCCAGGCAGCCGACGTAGCTATTAGGCCCGAGGTTGTCGACGACGGGGCGGGGAATATTGCCGGCGGTGGGCGGGTCGCCGCAATCGTACATCGAAACGTTGGTCGTTGCGGCATCGCTCGGACACATGTATGTCGCGATCCGCGTCTCTCGCGTAGTCCGGTTGGTCGGGTCGGCGATCAGCAGGCTGAAGTTGAGGGAGTTGGTCAAGACCTGCCGCTCCAGGTATGGGGATATCAGAGCAAACAGGCTCCAACCTGGCCCGAGGTCGGTGGGGAAGGCCGTGCACTGCCCGGGCGGCATCGTCCAGTTCGGATTCGCAAGGGCTGATATCACGCCGGAGGGGAAAGAACCGGTCCTGCCCTCGTAGTTGTGCAGCGCCAGGCCGATCTGTTTGAGGTTGTTGGTGCACTGCAACCGTCGAGCCGCCTCGCGGGCGGCCTGGACGGCTGGCAGCAGCATCCCAACCAGGACGGCGATGATTGCGATCACCACCAGCAACTCGATTAAGGTAAACCCTCGCATGCGAGGCATGAAGGTGCTCCCATCGATGAGGACTTCCGATCTCGGCGAGCGTCAAACGGTGCGTGGTCAAGCAATCAAATCGTGGCAGGCGTGGCATTCGTCGCTCGCCAATCGATTCAGACGCGAGCACGGTGGGCGAGTGGGACGAGCAACAAGCGGACGTGCTGGATCGATGACGCGGCTGGCAGGGTGGTGACGAGTCGAGGCTCTGTCGGATCGAGCTCACCTCTGCGGGGCTGCGTATGTGCTCTGGGTCTGCGGAAAGTACTCGCGGACCTCGAGCGTGTACCCCGTGTCGGACTTCGTAAGAGGACCCGTCACCTGCACCTTCAGCCCCTCGCCGTTCGGATTCTTCACCATGGAAGCCAGTTGCTCATAGGCGTTCAGCTCGTCGGGTTCGGGCTGCCGGGGGGCGTGCTTCTTTGAATTCCATTGGAGCTTGTGCTCGAAGCGTCGGAGGGCAATGGGGCGGTCGACGCCGGGGATGTGCAGGGTGAGGCCGCCGTCGGTGCTTGAGACAGCGCCGTCGGCAGTCAACTCGACGCCCCGGAAGATGTAAGCCTGGCCGACACACTCCTTGAACTTCGAAGCCCACGCCTCGGGGTCGGGAAAGGCATTGTCCTCGAGGTATACCCGGGCCGTACAAGTGTAACCGTTGCCGGCCTTGTCGACGGCTTTGACGCCGTCGAGCTGCATCAACGCCCAATAGGCGCCGCTCCAGCATCCGCCTTCGATGGCATTCTCATAGGGGCAAGTCATCGTGATCCCCACCACAGTCTGCCTTACCTGTGCGACTGCGGGCTCAGCCCACAGGGCGAGCGCCAAGAGCAAGCAGAGAAGGTATTGGCATCGAAGCATTCGTTGGGTGCGACGCATGGATGGGTTCCTTCGTTAAGGTTTCGTCCCGGTGCGAATCTGGCGTCCCTGAGATGGTCCTACGTGTGTTCGGGCTTACGGCAGGATCTGGATCGTCTGGGCGATGGAGGGGACGCCGTTGTTGTTCAAGAGGAACAGCATGTAATGGCCTGGGGGACAGCCGTTGGGATCGGCGGGGGCCGTCACCTTGAGCGAAGCCGCATCGGGGGTGAAGGTCAGAAAGTTGATCCGCTGGTTGGAGTTGAAGGAGTGGGTGACGGACGACAGACGGACCCAACTCACTTTGCCGATCGCGCCAGGAGTGGTCGTTCCCACCGTGAATGTTTCGCCGTACTTCACCTTGGTGGGCGCTGAGGTGATGTCGGGTCGAGGGGCCCGAGTCCCGTTAGCAAGAAACAGGTATGGGGGTGAAAAAATCTGGGCGTCGTGGTGCGTGTCGACTGGCGGGTTCGGGTGGCCGTCGTTGTTTGGGCTGTACTCGCCCCCCCCCGCGTTTAGCACGGTTGCGTCGGGCAAGAGGACGGCCGTGGAGTGATAGCAGCGGTCGACCGCGGCTTTTGCCAGCTTCTTCCATTTGCCGGTCTTCGGGTCCCAGAGTTCGGCTGATCGGAGCGGCTGGCCGATGACAAGATTGTTGAACCCGTTCCCCTTGGTCCCCCCCATGACGACGACCGTGCCGTCGGGGAGCAGAGTGGCGTTGTGCTGGCGGCGTGGGAAGTTCATCGGGTCGGTCTTCACCCACTCCCAGGCGGCCATCGGTTTGGTGAAGTCGATCGTCTCGGCGTCGGCGATCGGACCGTCGCCTCCGCCGGCGTAAAGCACCTTGCCCTCGTCGTACATGACCGAGGGCGCGTACTCCTGCAAGAAATGGCTCTTGCGGCTGGACAGGTCGATCGCGCGGTGGATGTCCGGGTCGGGACGAAGGAACATCCACTTCTTGGCGACCGTGTCGAGCAGTTGGGTCAGCGGCAGAGGACCGGTCATGAAGACCTGGCCGCTTGGGGCGACGTGCATTCGTGGGTAGAAGGGGAGGACGTCGGGCGGAAAGTCGAAGTTCTGGTTCGGCATCCAATGGCCGTCTTTCCAGATTTGCTGTGTTGGATTATGGGTCCCGTCCGTTCCGGTGCCGAACGAGACGAGGACGCCGCCGTCGGCCAAGGTAACGACCGTCGGGTACCACCTGCCGCCGGTCATCAACTCAGGGACGCGATCCCAGTGGTTCATCGCCGGGTCGTAGATCACCGCGAACGGCTCGCCTTTGCCGTCCGCGATGTGACCTCCGGCGACGAACAGGCGGCCGTCGGGTAGGAACGAGTGCCCGCTGCAGAACAGGTTGTGCCCCGGCATGTTGGTCGTGGAGAACGCGGCGGGTCCCGTCCCCTTCGAGGGATCCCAGATGCGGGGCTGGCAGTTGCGCGGCGCCGGCGGATTGAGGCCCTCGCCCGCCTCTCGGCGCCCCCAGAAGAGCACCTTGCCGTCGGGCAAGACGCTCACATGGATCATGACGTTGGGCGTATCGAAGAGCGGGGACCATTCCCCCTGATCCGCCGACTGAGCCGAGGCCGGAGTCGGGGCTGACGCTGCGAAGGACATCAGCACTACCAGCAGCGATACTAGCGGGCGGTGCGCGCGAACGTCGCGGGGCATGCTTAGGCCTTTCAGGAAAAGGGGAACGGGAGTCCGAGGCAGAGGGTCTGTCGACCCTTGGCGCCTGGGTTCAGAACGTGAGGGTTGTGGTCCCGCCGGCGTGGGGGAATTTGATGTGGAGGACGGCTGGGTCAGAACGCCATGCCGAAGATGCGGCGTCGAACGCCGTCTGGCTCGCGGCCTCGGGGAGGGCGCCTCCGTCGCGGCGTACGCCAGTGGCGGGGCGCGGAGCCAGTACACGGAACTCGACCGCGCGGGATGTCGCGGTCAGCGTCAGAGTCGTACCGGCCGCCGTGGAATCGCAACGGATGAAGGTGCCGTCGAACGCCGTGAACTGGGAGTCGCCTGAGGGATAAACGCGGATTTCCAGGCCGCCGTCCCAGGTCTTTACGTTGGCGTCGTTCACGTAGTCGGCGTCACAGAGAGTCTGGACGTCGTCCCCCAGGATGAGCGGGATGATGGCCCCGAGCTTGACGAAGACAGGGATCTTTGAGACGGGCCGGGATGGCTGCACGGGGTTCTTCCAGGTGATCAACCGCTTGCCCGCATGGGGCTCATCCGTCCAGAAGTCGATCCAGTCCCCTTCTGGAAGGTAGAGGTCGCGGCCGTCCGCTTTGGGCGCGATCACCGGCGCGACGAGGAGACTTTCACCGAAGTAGTAGACGTGTTGGACGGGGATTGTCCGTGGGTCGTCCGGATGGATCAGGACGAGCGGGCGGAGGATTGGAATGCCGGTCTCGGTCGAGTGTTTGGCCTGGGTGTACAGGTACGGGAAGAGCCTGGTGTGAAGCGTCGCATAGAACCGGTAGTTCTCCAACGCACGGTTCTTATCGGTCGTCTCCCCGGCCTCGGCGTAGCCCCAGGGGTATTGCCGAAGGTTGGACCCGTCGACCTGTCTGTGCATCTGCATGATGGGGGAGAAGCAGCCAAATTGGGTCCAGCGGATGAAAAGATCGGTGGGTGAGACCGTTGAGAAGTTGCGGTTGAGGTAGCCCCCAACGTCGTGGCCCCAGATCGAAAACCCACTCATCGCGGCGGAGAGGCCGGCGACGATCACGCTGGGCAGGCCGTTGGCATCGCCGAAGTTCGGTTCGTTGTCGCCGGCCCAGCAGCCGGGGAACGCCTGGGTGCCCGTGAATCCGCTGCGGGCGAACACAAGGGTTCCTTCCCCGCCGACCTCGCGGAGGATCTCGAAGACAGCCTTGTGGTATTCCAGGCAGTAGCCATTCTGCATCTCCACACCGGTAGTGCCGTTGTGGTAGCGGGCCTCGAGTGGGATGTACAACCCCTTGGCATTGCCGTTGGCCCCTGGCTTCGTTGCGGCTTCGCCGTCGTCGGTCTTGATGCCGCCGACGGCGGACTCCTTCGCGCCGGACTTCGTGACGACCTCGGTCTGTTTGAGCAGTCGGGTGAGTTGGTCCTTCATGAAGGCCCGGCCCTCGGGCGCCGTGAAGTCGACGGGGCTCCCCTGGCCCTTCCACCACTTCACTGGCAGCGGCTTGTGGTCGGCACCCTGCACGAATACTCCCTTGGCCGCGATCGCATCGAAGTCCTTGACCGAACGCTGCTGGCCGCGGACCTCCAGGGTATTGTTGAGAATGCTGGTGTTGACGAACGGGGTCATCCAGCAGACGACCTTGAGCCCCTGCTTCTGGAAGAACGCCATCATCTCGGCGAGGTTCTTGAAGCCGGGGTAACTGTGGGTGGCCGAGGCGGGAAGGTTCTCGAAATCGCCGCCGTGGCCGAACTGCGTGGCGGAGTCGGCCGTGGGGCCGGCGCCGATGTTGAAGTTGAAGTCGTTGTAAGCGATCTCCCAGGGGGAATCGAAGACGAACCCCGAGACGGGGATGCCACGCTCGCGAAACTTGGTCACGGCGTAGTTGACCTCGCCGCCGTCGCGCCAGATGTCGGAGGAGATCCATGGGCCGAAGGCGAAGGCGGGCGGCAGTGCAGGCCGGCCGGTGAGTCCGGTGTAGCGGGACACGACCTCGGTCAGGGCTGGGCCGTAAACGACGTGGTAGGCGAGCGAACCGGAGCGGTTGGTGACGGTGTAACGACCCGCCGCCGTTCGCATGTCGAAGGAGCTGCGCGAGGTCGAGTCGAGGTGAAAGCCGTAGCCCCGCGTACTGACGAACCAGGGAGCGACCTTGTAGGAGAGGTCTCCCTTCTCCAGGGGGCCGTCGAACGTCAGAACATCGATGATTTTCCCCGTCTGGTCGAGGGCGTTGAACTTCTCGCCGAAGCCGTAGAAGTGCTCGTCCCCGGCGGCGGCCACCGTGATCGAGGTCTGGTTGGGCTTCAGCCCGTTCCAGTCGGTCACCTCGTACCGCAGCACGCCGTCGACTGGGAACGAGAGCCGCGACTTGACGTCCGTCGCGCCGGCGTTTTGGACAAGGTCGAAGCCGTCCGAGCGGGGGATCGATGAGACGACGCGGCCGACCGTCCGCTTCGCGCCGCCCACGGTGACGACCGGAGGATCGAAGGCGATGACGGTTGCCAGAGGGGCGCCCAATCGGTCGGGGCCTGACAACTCGACCCCCCCGGTGGTTTCGGAGATCCGCGCCTGAAGCGGCCCTGAATTGAAAGTCAGAACATCCGCCATCGTTCGCCCTCGCTCGATCCTTCCCGACCTGATGAGGAGATCCGCGGTTGAGCCGCGGCAATGTGTGTGGAAGCCGCGAGTGCTTCACCACCGTTGAGATGATGGTGAGAAACCCCGGCGATTCGGCCTTGAAGGCGAATTCGCCTTCCCACGAATCGACGGTGGCGGAGGAGTCGCTTGCGACCTTTGAGTCGCAAGCGACGATTGACGCAACTCGATCGGGCGACCTAACGGCGTCAGCGGTCGGTTAGTCGCCGAGGTCGGCGGAAGACGCGGCGGAGCCTGTTGCCAGGCTGGCTGCTCCTGCCGTCAGGAGAGTGCGTCGGGATAGTACATCATGAGTCGCCATCTCTAATGGCCTTCCTGCCGGGGACAATTTCGGCCGAATGGGAGGTAGACGAAAAACGCACGCGAGAACCACATGCGCCTGCTGTCATGAGGGACGCTTCTCCCCCTTGCCGCGGTTCACGGTCTCTGGCTTATTTCGACCCGCCAGCCGCGGTTTGCTCGAATCAAGGTCGACCGCTCGTGATATGGAGCTGCGTGCCGAAACCTCTGCGGCCCTTCAAGCCGCGGGTGACCCGATTTTGACGCCGGAAGTGCTTGCTCGCCCGGCGAGGGAGGCGAGGTGGAGGCGTCGAGTCTATGGAAGTTAAGATAACGTTTTGAACATTGCAAGTCTTTTTTGAAAGTTTTCTTGGGGGGTAGGCGGAGTTGGTAGTCGGCTCATCGTCACGATGCGGCAAGAGCTCTTGGCGTCGAGAGACGAGCCGAAGTCGACGAAGCACTCGAGATAGGAGGGATCATGATCGGGCTTATCAATGCTCATGACTCATATCTTCGATAAAGCAAAGAATGTTCATGTGTATGTACCAAGATGCGAGTCGTCGCTTTAAGTCTTCCAGTCTCCTTCCGCGGTCGCAAATTTCCCTCGGTCGGAGTCAGCAAGGTATCACGGGGAAGCTTCCCAGGCCGGGACGGTCGAGTAACGCTGGGCAGCGGTCTTCATGGCGACTCTCGATGAGGAGGAACGACTCAAAGTCTGAGCGGATCAGTGTGCCCAAGTCTTGCCTTCAGGTCGAGAAGCGTCTGCGAGCGGCTAACGCGACTCACCATGCCGGACGACGCGATTCGTGCGACGGCACAATCGGGTTATTCAGCGTGCATGTGAGCATGTTTTCTGATTACAAGCATGATCGGAGGGGGCTCGCTCCACGGAAGCCGCCCACGCCGCCGTCCGTTGTTCCGGCGACGCTGTCTCGATTTTGATCGCCCTGTTCAACGTCGAAGGACTGGCGCTGGTGAAGTCTCGCCAGGGCGGCGGGCGACGCTCGACCTACGACGCCGCGGCTCGGGAACGCATTTCCCGCGAGGCCCGCAGGATGCCCCCCCTGAAGGCCGGCGGGTTCCCCGTGGTCTTAGTCGACACCTTCAGTCAAAAAAAACATCTGTTGAACGGTTGGCAAAATTTGTGGTTCGTATTATTTAGAAAAAATTGAGTTGATATGTGGGTCTTGGTTTTGGCATGATTTCGCTTAATCCACTTTTCGCCGCGATTGCTGGTCGAGTCGCATCAACTCCACGGCCGGCTTGTGTACGCAGCTTGAACAACCCGCTCCACGATCGTGATCGCGACGCCACTCGGTCTCGTGCCGCGAGGCTGGTACGCTTCCAGTCTTGCTTATTTCTTCGTGAGGGGGAGCTTCTCGATGAGCCAATCGCACGCCGCAAGTTGTACGGCAATCTTATGCTGCGCCTTCTCCGCGACGGTGTTTGTCGCAAGTTCGATCGCGCAGGAGCAGCCTCGCCAGGAGCAGACCAGGGCGGATTTCTCAAAGTACTTCGAACTCCAGAAGAAGGTCGCGGAAGCCCCTTCCGCGCCGCTGGGTGCTCGCAGGATGGCGGCGGCTGCCGCGGTCAAGGCGGCCCCTAGCAAGGACGCGGTGCGAAGCCGTCTGCTTAAGGCCCAAGAGGAACGAACTCCTCAGCCTAGCGCGATGGACTTCGTTGCGAACAACCCGGTCCTTGAGGAGGTCTCCGCCAGCGGCGATCCCGAGTTCGCCCAAGTCGTTTTCTGGAACGAAGTCGCTCTGAGGATTACGGCGAACGATCACACGGCGCCGCCGCCGGGCTCGAACCTGGATACCCACCCGTTCGAGCAGGTGGGTCCCGTGCGCACCAGCCGCGCTCTGGCCATCGTGCACATCGCGATGTTCGAGTCCATCAATGCCGTGCAGCGAAAGTTCGAAAGCTATAAGAATATTCAGCAAAAAATCTTCCAGACGACGTCGCTGCCGGCAGACATCGACGCCTCTCAGGTCTCGATCCGCCACGCGATCGCCCAAGCGGCGCATCGCGCGTTGACTGCGTTGTACCCGGGAAAGACGCCCGATCTGAATCTGACGCTGGCCGCTAACCTGACCGCCATTCAGGAGACCCCGGTCCGGGCGATCAACGGGCTGGCGATTGGCGACGCAGCCGCCAACGCCATCCTTGACCTCCGTAAGCTCGACGGATCGGAGATGCCCGACCCAGACGTCGCCGGCTTCCAGACCACTGACCCGCTCAAGTGGCAGCGCGATCCTCTGAGTCTGGACGTTGCCACTGCGCTGGGGGCGAACTGGCGGTACGTCAAACCGTTCGTGCTTGAGAAGGCTGACGTGTTCCGCCCCCCTCTGCCGCCCCCGGTGGGCGACTCGAGGTTTGTCGCCGCGTTTAAGGAGGTTTTGGAGAAGGGGGGCGACCCGGCCGCAGGCATGACCGATCCACCAGGCAACGCCGACCGTAGGCCAACCCCAACGACCCGGACCGACGATGAGACTTTCATTGGAAAGTTCTGGGCCTACGACGGAACGGCGCTGCTCTGCGCCCCGCCGCGGCTCTACAACATGATCGCGACGTCGCTGGCGCTCCGCGAGAAGAAGGACACAATCACTACGGCGCTTGATCTGGCCCGGTTCCTTGCGCTGGTCAACGTCGCCCTGGCCGATGCGGGGATCGCCGCCTGGGAAGCCAAATTCTGTTACATCTACCCTCGGCCGATTACGATGATCCGCGCGGCGAGCCCGGGCATGTTTCCAGTCGACGCCCCCCGCCCATTCTGGACACCGCTTGGGGCGCCGGTCAGCAACGGCCGTGCGGGGCGGCTCAATTTCTCGCCGCCATTTCCAGCTTACCCCTCGGGTCACGCCGTCTTCGGGGGGGCGCTGTTCCAGATGTTCCGAAAATACTGGGCGGACCCAGCCGGTCCCGCGTTCACGTTCGTTTCGGACGAGTTCAACGGGCACAACAGCGACCCCGGCGCCAGTCAGCCCCGCCCACTTCTCCCGGTGACATTTCCGGGATTCGCGAAGGCCGAAATGGACAACGCCGAGAGTCGGATCTTTCTGGGGATCCACTGGCGGCCCGACGCTGAGGAGGGCATCATCCAGGGCAATAAAGTCGCCGATTACGTATTTGATCACGTCTTCAAACCGCTGTGATCAACCTCCAGTTGGGGCTTCGTAGAGCCGCCTAACGCGGGGGCGGTCCATCAACGCCGGCGTCGCACATTCGGACGCGTCCCGAGCCGATTGAGAGACGCCGGCATGGGAGGCCCTCCGCCAAGGGTTTGAGGCTGGATAGCGACCGGTCGCTCCCAGTAGGGGGGCATCCTCCCAACAGCGATCGAGTTCCATGGACCTGGCCAGACGTCGGTCGGACCGGCCAAGGCTCAGACATTGGCCAGGCATCGGTGATGGACAACCTCATGCACCTGTTGATCCTCCCTGCATCGCCGTGGGGCCGGGGATGGTCGGACGTGGAGGTTGCCCACCACTGACTGACGCTCTTCCCGATTTGCAACCTCGCCTGGAGCGCTCTGCCAATCCTCGACGAGCGTGTCTACAAGTTCACCCCCCGCCTACGCCTGGATCGTCCGCATCCGGGCTTTATTGTCGGACCTGGGCTGGTTCCTGAATGCCTGAAGGTGCCGCTCGCCCACCGCGCCGACCGCGAGGACGACCGACGCGTTCTGGGAGGGGCGATTCCGCTGCGAACCAGTGCAGGGCGAGGAAGCCATTCCGGCCCTGGCCGCCTCCATCGACCTGAACTCGCACGAAGCCGCGAGGGTCGTTTCAACAGCCCTCTCCAGCAGGGGTTGTCGCTCATCCTTGTTTCTCGCGTCAGCACCGGCGGGGATCGATCCCCTCGGCCGTTGAATCAGGTTGAGGCCGGGAAATCGGTTTGATCGTCGTCGTTGGAGCCGCCTTTGTACGTCTTCGCGGCGGGGCGACGAATTCTCGTTTCGAAGTCGCGATCCGAGCCCACAGTCTTCGATAGAGGGCGCTTTTTGATAATTCGGAAGTTGGTTCGTCGGTGTGAGTCGGGCGATGGCCTACCCAACCCAAGGGGGTTCGGAGCGGTCCACACTTTCAGCCTCCGATCGGCTCACGCCTCGGTCATCGTGTGGACCCAAGGGTGGATGTGGAAATGCAGGTCGCAACCCGGCTGGGAATCGTCCTGATCGTCATCGGCGGAGTGGTTGCCGCGGGCGGTCGTGATGGGACGTGGAATTCTCATTCCCTGGTTGCGATCTGAACCCATGGTATTGGATAGAGAGCCTGCCCGGATTCGGTGGTCGGTTTGCGCGGAGCGATTCGCACGTGATGGCGACCAAGAGCACCGGAGTCGTAGGCGTAGCTTCTAGAAGTCGCCGAACGAACCCGACTGCAGCAGGGTTGAATCAGATGGCAATCTTTTATGGGAATGGGGGTTGCGTCGATCGGCCTGGCTCGTCGTCCGGGGCGAACGGAGCCAATCGCGGGCTGCCGCGTAACAACCGTCGACGGCATCAGCATGACGAGGATCTGCACGGCTGTCAGAGCGAGGTTGTCCGAGGTGAAACGCGTCAGGCTTCGGATCGAATTCTGGTCGATCGAAGCCAATTCGCGGGCGGCTTTATGGGCTGTAAATCGCTTGTTCGTAAAGGGTTGAGATTCGGGTCCGGCAGCCGTGCGGCGGGCGAACGAAGCCAGACGGACCCGCGAGGCCCAACGAGGGGGGCGGCGGCGGCGATCGCGAGATGTGGGTCGGTATGTCTCGGCTGCGGGAGAATCGCTAGAATTCAACCTTTCCGTAAACCCCATTGGGAGGCCGTTGGACATGAGCGCGCCGGTGATGGCGGATCAGGAGATCGTGATCGTCTCGGGCCTGCCGCGGTCCGGGACGTCGCTGATGATGCAGATGCTGGATCAGGGCGGCATCGAGGCCGTCACCGACCGCCAGCGCACGCCGGACGTCGACAATCCCCGGGGCTATTACGAGTTCGAGATCGTCAAGAAGATCAAGGAAGACGCCTCGTGGCTTCCGGAGACGCGCGGCAAGGTCTTCAAGATGGTCTCGCAACTGCTCTACGACCTGCCGGCCTCGGAGACGTACCGCATCGTCTTCATGAGGCGCGACTTCGACGAGATGCTGGCCTCGCAGGAGAAGATGCTCGCCCGCCTGGGCCGGCCTTCGGCTCCTCGCGACGAGATCAAGCGGGCCTTCACCCAGCATCTGCAGAGGCTCTTCGCCTGGCTGGAAAAGCAGCCGAACATGCACGTCCTGTTCGTCGACCACCACGACCTGGTCGCCGACCCTTCCCCGCAGGTCGCGCGGATCAACGCGTTCTTCGGCGGCCGGCTCGACGAGGCGAAGATGATCGAGGCCGTCGACCCGTCGCTCTACCGCAACCGCAAGGGCGAAACCGCCGGTTGAGTCGGCTTCGAAACGAGAACGGGGCCGGCGTGAAAGCCGGCCCCGCCTTGGGGACGCTGAGCGAGAATCCGTCGCGTGCGGGATCAGCCCTGCTTCGACGGAGCGGCCTGCATCGAGGGAGCCACGGCCTGAGGGGCCGGGGCGACGGCCGGGGCGGCGTACTCGACGGGCGCGGCGTAGGTCACCGGAACCATCTGGGTGACCTTCTTGTAGCAGGTGACCGGGACCACTTCGCAGACCTTGCGGGGGATCTGCTTGGTCACGACGCGGGGCTCACAGGTCCAGGTGGTGCAGGGAACGCGGTCGGTGACGACCTCCTGAACCATCCGGCACTGACGGACCTTGCGGACCTCGTTGACGACTTCCTGCACGTAACGGGTGCGGGTCACCGGCACCTGCCGGGTCTGGCACTCGCGGACGAACGTGGTGGTGACCACGTCCTTGACCGTCGGCACGGCCGTGTAGGTCGTCTGGGCGACGACCTTGCACTCGCCGCAGGCCGACTTGTGGTGCAGGAAGCACTTCTTCACCGGCACCGTGACGTACGAGGTCGAGGGGACGTACTCGCAAGACTGCACCTGCGTCGTCGTCTGGACCGGACGGCACACGGTGTAGTTCTGGGTGACGTACTCCGTCTCCTGGATCGGCTTGCATACGACCCGCTGAACCGGCACGTCGATCGTGTCGTACACCGGCTTGCAGACGACCCGCTGCCGCTCGACGTAGGTCGTGTGGGGGACCTTCTGCATCACGGTCTTCTGGACCGTGTCGTACTCGGTCCGCCAGACCTTCTTGTAGACCGTGTACGGGACCATCTCGGTCACGCACTGGTAGGCCGGCTGGGTGTAGGTGCAGGGGGTCTTGTGGCACGTGCCGCACGCCCAGGCCGTCTGACCGGCCGCCAGCAAGCACGCCGCCATCGCCAGGCTCATTCGAAACCGCATGTCTGTCATCCTCCGGGTGTCCATCACCGACTCGTCTCGCCCCAGGTCGCTCGCTCGAGGTCTCGGCATGAGACGTTCAAAGCAAGTGTACAACATGGGTGATTTAGGTGGTTCAGAAAATTTGTATCGGTAGCGGACTCTGGGTGTTTCTTCTGGCCGATCCAGAATAGCAAAACCAGGGCCGGAGCCAATTCATTTTCCCTAAACCTTCAGGAAGAGCTGGCGACGGTACATCCAGAATAGGATGAGCCATAGGATTGACAAGATCCCGACGCCCCGCACAAACGGTTCGTACGGAGCGCCGAAGGCCTGGAAGACGTCAGAGCCGAGGTGGGTGCGGAAGGCCTCGGTGATGAAGTTCTCCACGAGGTGAGCCAGCACGTAGGCGGCGATGGAGTTCATCCCGATGACTCGTAACGGGAAGGCCCAGCCCTTCCAGCCCAGGATATCCATCACGGTGTAGAAACCGGCGAGGATCAGGAAGCAGAGGCCTCCGGAATAGAGCGTCCAGGAGGGGGTCCAGATCCGTTTGACGACTGGACAGGCTCCGACGGCGCCGAGCCCCCAGCCGGCGGCCGTGGCGACGACCCCGGCGAGGACGAGCCGGCCGACGGTGTTCCACGAGGGGCGTTGTTCCCTAAGTGCTTGCCCAGCCAACAGTCCGAGGAGCATGGTGGCGAGGGTCGGGATGAAACTCAGCGTGGCGTAGCCGCCACGGTTGTACTCGAAGGCTTTCTCGCGAGGGAACAGGTTCAGGAACCAGTGGTCGAAGGCCCAGGCCGGGTTGCTGTTCTTGTCCCAGTGTGCTGCGAAACCGGTCGGGTGGTGAGGCCAGTCCGCCGCGACCCCGTGGGCGGGGAAGTCGAAGTCCGTCCCCGGCGCGGGATAGGCCGCGAACAGGAGCCAGTAGCCGAGCAGGATCGCCGCCAGGGCCCCCCCCTGCACTCTCCGCGACTGCCAGCCCAGCCAGAACAGGATCGGATAGCCGAGGCCGATCTGCGAGAGCGTGTCCTCGAAGGTCCAGTTCGTCTGGGGCTTGCCGACCGACCGCAGGAAGACGCCCAGCAGCACCAGCACCAGACCTCGCCAGAGGGCGTGGAGCGTCATCTGCCGCTTCGACTGTCCCTTTGCGGCGCGCGAGGCGATCGAGAACGGCAAGGCGACGCCGACCAGGAACGAGAAGGACGGCTGGATCATGTCGTGGACGACGCAGCCCACCCATTCGACGTGCGACTGCTGCTCGGCCAGGAATTTCCAGACCTTGCTCTCGGGGAAGTTCTTCGCCATCGCGCCGAGGCGCAGGGCCTCGGCCATCATCAGGAACATCACCAACCCGCGGTAGGCGTCGATGGAATCGAGCCGAGCCGTCTTCGGGGCCGGTTCGTCGGCGACGGGGGGAGTCGTCTCGCTGCTCATCGTGCTTCCTCGCGGCCGTTCCGGTCAGGGTGGGGTTCCCCAGCCACCATACCTCGTCCGGAGCCCTCTCGCGAGCGTCTCGACGTGCACAAGGCCACTCATCCGGGCTGTGCCGGGCATCAATGTCGGGCCTGGGTGTTTTAGGCGATAAGAGCGATTGGCTGAATCCTCTGTTCCACCCGTTCTCAGCGCGTAGCCAGCCGGCGTGGTCGGTGGCCAGCTAATGAGATCAGATCCCCCCATCTTGCCCAGGGGTTCGCATGGAGTGTGTGGACACAACGCCATGCAAGATCAACCTCTGTTGTGTTTGAGCAACGCGATCGCCATTTTTTTCGAGTGATCCACCACAATTCTTGATCGGCCTGTTCTGCCCGATTAGTTTCAATCGCCGCTGCGATGGAGACATGATATCTATCGTCATCGTCTGAGTTCGGATTATTGCAAATACGGATAGGTGGAGTCTTTCAATGACTGTGGCAACTCGCAAGGCAAGTCTCATCGGAAACGCCGATCGTATTCTGGCCAGGGCAGCCACGGTCGCGGCGGCTGCGACGGGGGCTGGGCTGGTGGGCCAGGCCGGGACGACCCACGCGGACGTCGTCTACAGTGGGCCGGTCAATATCAACATCCCGACCGCCACCGCCGGTATTTATCTGAACGTGGTGACCGGCGTCACCGGAACGAGCCCCGGCAGCGTTGCGGGCTGGGATCTCAATCTTTGGGGTTCGAGCGCGTTCTTTGCCTGGGCGAACAACTCCGCCTCGCCCAATGACGGTATTGTCAGCGGCTTGGGCACTTCGACGACGCTCGTGGACAACCTGGCGATCGGCACGATCGTGGACGGCGCAGCGACCTACAGCCGGACCGCCAGTATCGAGACGACTGGTTCCACCGCCTTCCAACTCAATAGCACCGGCAACTACATCGGCTTCCGGTTCCTCAACGAATCGACGGGGGCGATCAATTACGGCTGGTTGCAGATCAGCCTGTCCAGCACCTACAACAGCCAGCCGCGTTCGATCATTGGCTACGCCTACGAGGACACGGGCGCCAGCATCGCCGTCGGCCAGGTCTCCGCAGTCCCCGAGCCCGCGTCGCTCGCGATGCTGGCGACGGGCCTGGCCGGCCTGACCGCCTTCCGCCTTCGTCGCCGCGCCGTCTGAGCCCGGGCGAACGGTCGTTGCCGACGGAACTTGACCGAAACCGAAATGGTCCATGCCGACGCTGGCATGGGCCGTTTCTTTGGCGCTCGGAGGTGGCCCGTTGACTGGTCCGCGACTGGCCTCGAAGGTCCTGCTCATCGGCTGGGACGCGGCCGATTGGAAGTTCATCAACCCGCTGCTGGACGCCGGCCTGATGCCGAACCTGTCGCGGCTGGTGGAGGGGGGCGTGATCGGCAATCTCGCCAGTCTCCGACCTTGCCTGTCACCGATCCTCTGGACGTCGATCGCTACCGGCAAGACGGCGGACAAGCACGGCATCTCCGGCTTCGTGGAGCCGATCCCGGACGGGGCGGGCGTTCGGCCGTCCACGAGTACGTCAAGGACCACCAAGGCCCTCTGGAACATGCTTTCGCAGAGCGGCTTGGACTGCGTGGTGGTCAACTGGTACGCCAGCCATCCGGCCGAGCCGATCCGCGGGGTTTGCGTCTCCGACCGCTTCTTCGACGGGCTTCCCACGCGCCCTGGCGAGCTCTGGCCGGTGACGGCCGGCGCCGTCCATCCCGAGTCGCTCATCCCGAAGCTGGCGGATTGCCGGATGCACCCGGCCGAGTTGAGCCCACCCGACCTGAGCCGCCTGATCCCAGAGATCGACCGGATCGACCTCGCGGCCGACCCTCGCCCCTGGAGGCTGGCGGAGGTCGTGACCCGCACCGTGTCGATCCATAGCGTGGCGACCACACTGATGGAGGCCGAGCCGTGGGATTTCCTGGCGGTCTATTACGACGGTCTGGACGTCGCGGGGCATCGATTCATGCCCTACCACCCGCCTCGCATGGCGACGGTGGCCGAGAACGATTTCCGACGCTACCAGGGCGTCATGCGGGAGTTGTACCTGTTTCACGACGAGATGCTCGGCACATTGCTGGACCTCGCCGGCGATGAGGCGACGGTTCTGCTCGTCTCGGACCACGGGTTCCACTGCGACCACCTGCGGCCATCCGGGCCCGCCGGGTCGGTGGAGGAGGACGCGGCGGCGTGGCACCGACACTACGGCGTGCTGGCGATGCGAGGCCCGGGCATCCTGGCGGACGAACGGATTTACGGCGCCACCTTGCTGGACGTCGCGCCCACGGTGCTGCACCAGTTCGGTCTTCCCGTGGGTCGGGACATGGACGGCAGGCCGCTCTTGCAGGCGATGGAACGACCGTCTCCGTCGTTTCCCATGATTCCCAGTTGGGACCGATTGCCGGGGGATGACGGCAGACACCCGGCCGACGCCCGGCAGACCAAGCTCGAATCGCCGGCCGCCCTCAAGCAGTTGATCGCCCTGGGCTACCTCCCGGCCGCGACCGCGGAACAGCGGCAGGCCGTGGCCATCGCAGAGGCCGAATCCCGATTCAACCTGGCGGCCGTGCACTCCAGTCACGGAAGGACCGAGGAAGCCCTCGTATTGCTAGAGGCGCTGCACGACGATTACCCCGGCCACGACCGGTATGCGTTGGCGCTCGCTCGAGCGTACGCCGACCTCGGCCAGCATCGTCGGGTTTTGGCGATCGTCGAGGGCCTGGAAGCATCCGGTCGGCGGTCGCCCGACGGTGACCTGCTGCTCGCCGCCGCCTGGTTCCACGACGGACAGCCGGAACACGCCCTCGGCCGTCTCGCCGATTGTGAGCGACGTTATCCCCCGGACGCGGCGCTCTTCGGCCTGATCGGCAACTTGCACTTGGCTCGTCAGGGCTGGCAAGACGCGGCGCGAGCATTCGCCAAGGCGCTGGCGATGGACGACGACGACCCTCATTCGCACAACGGCCTGGCCCGGGCGGCCTGGATGCTGGGCGACCACGAACGCGCCGGCGAGCACGCTCTGCGGGCGGTCGGCCTGCTCTTCTTCTTTCCGCAGGCCCATTTCCACCTGGGAATGGCGTTCCTGGGAATGGGCGATCGGGAGCGAGCACGGCGATCTCTGAAGCTGGCGGTCACGCAGGCCCCTGGTTTCTTCGAGGCGCGACTCGAGTTGGAGAATCTCGGCGAACCGGCCCCCCCACTCCGGCCGTTGCTCGTCCAACTGGCTGTCGAGTCGTCGTAGCCTACCCAGCGTGATTGGGCGACCTGATCGTCCGTCGCTGACGGATGCAGTCGACGACGCGCCGCCAACAGGGCCGCAAGTGAGAGCCCAGACGGAAGCGAAGAGGAAGGATCGGAGAGATAACACAGCCGTCGCGAGGGCCTCATGTCGAGGCGTACTTCCCGACCGGGATCGCCCGGCGGATCTCGGCGACGCGCGACAGGTCGATCTCGGCCAGGGCGAGGCCTTCGGCGACGTCGGGGGCGGTGGCGAGGACGACGCCCCAGGGGTCGACGATCATCGCCCGGCCGTAGCTCTCGCGCAGCTCGGCCTCGCCGTGGCGGCCGTATTGCGCGGGGGCGATCACGAACGACTGGCACTCGATCGCCCGGGCGCGGAGGAGTTCCGACCAGTGGTCGCGACCGGTCCGAGCCGTGAAGGCGGCGGGGACGCAGATGACATCGGCCCCCATGCGGACGAGCCGGCGATACTGGTCGCCGAAGCGAAGGTCGTAGCAAACGCTCAGGCCGAAATTCCCCAGCGCGGTCTCGGCGACGACGTGCTCGTCTCCCGACTCGATCGTTCGCGACTCCATCGCCCGGACGGCCTCGGAGTGGTCGACGTCGAAGAGGTGGATCTTGCGGTAGACCGCCAGCCGAGAGCCGTCCGGGCCGAACAGGACGCTCGTGTTCCGACAGCGCTCCGGGGAAGTCCCTCGCTCGTTGAACGAGCCGAGCAACAGGTGGATTCCGTGCCGCTTCGCGAGGTCGGCGAATCGCCTGCAGGTCGGACCGTCGAAGGATTCCGCCAGCCTCACCTTCTCGTCGGCCTGTCCGAGGAAGTTGGAGTTCTCGGGCGTGGCGACGAACTTCGCCCCATAGCCGGCCGCGCGGTCGACGAGAGCCTCGATCGTCGCCAGGTTGCGTCCGACGTCGGTCGTCGAGGAGATCTGGATGGCGGCTGCCAGGAACATGCGTTTGCGCCTTTCTGGGTCGCGCATCAGCGCTTGTGGTTCCATCCCGGAGTGCGGTAGACATCCCGCTCGATTCGCAGGGCGTCGGTCAGCATGTCGTCGGGAGGGTCGGCGGGGATGGGATCCATTCCAAGGTCGCGGACAAGCCGGTCGGCGACGACGCCGGACCAGGCGCGGGGGTCGTCGGCCAGGTCGGCCAGGTCGGCCGCGCCGGGGAGTTCGGGGACGGCGGCGGCTCTTCGCAAGAGGAGCGAGCTGTGCTGGAGGACGGCCCCCGCCCTCCTCCGCTGGGCGCTGCCGACGAGCTTGACGCCGCCGGCGACCAGGTCCTCGCCGTCTCGGCCGGCGAAGCAGAGGAACGGGTGCGAGGCCTCGGCGGCGGGGTCGACGTCGCCGTGCCGGCGCGCGTCGAGGCCGTGCGCGGCGAGGATCTCGGCCGTCGCCCGGTGGACGGCCCGGTAGAGCGCCGTGTTCGGTCGGGCGAGTGGGTGCGTCGAAGGGATCACGATCGCGAATGTGAGTTCGTGCTCATGCCAGATCGCCCCGCCGCCGGTGGCGCGGCGCACCTTGGCGGCGTTTCGCCAGCGGGGCTCGGCCTCGACCTCCGCCCATGGCTGGAAGTAACCCAGGCTGAGGGTGGGGACCGACCAGCCGTAGGTGCGGAACCAGGCTTCGGACGGATCGCGGGCCACGTGTTCGAGCATGGCCTCGTCGAGGGCCATGTTGGTCGGTCCATCGGCGACGCGGTACGGCAGCACTCGGCAGATCATCGGTCCCCCCGGGCGGATCGGCCCGCGCGGGGCCCTTCCCTTGTCCTCGATTCTATACTGTCATCGGACATCCGACCAAGGACGAGGGTATCGACGCATGCCGCACGATTTGCCGATCCACAAGCTGGGGCCTCTCGAAGTTCGCGCTCCGGGCCTGGGCTGCATGGGGATGAGCGAGTTCTACGACCCCAAGGATCAGGACGACGCCGAGTCGATCCGCGTGATCCACCGGTTCCTCGACGAGGGGGGCGACTTCCTGGACACGGCCGACATGTACGGCTCGGGTCGGAATGAAGTGCTCGTCGGCAAGGCGATCGCCGACCGTCGCGACCGCGTCGTGCTGGCGACCAAGTTCGGCAACGTGCGCGGACCCGCCGGCGAGTTCCTCGGCGTCCGGGGGGACGCGGCCTACGTCAAGGAGTGCTGCGATGCCTCACTGAAGCGGCTGAAGGTCGACCATATCGACCTTTACTACCAGCACCGCGTCGACACCAAGGTCCCCATCGAGGAGACCGTCGGCGCGATGGCCGAACTGGTCCAGTCGGGGAAAGTCCGCTACCTGGGCCTCTCGGAAGCTGCGACCGAGACGATCAAGCGGGCGGCGGCCGTGCATCCGATCGCCGCTCTCCAGACCGAGTACTCGCTCTGGACGCGTGAGCCCGAGGTTGAGATCCTCCCCACCGTGCGAGCCCTGGGAATCGGCTTCGTCGCCTACAGTCCGCTCGGGCGAGGGTTCCTCACGGGCCGCTACAAGTCGCCCGAGGATCTGGCCCCGGACGACTACCGCCGCAACTCGCCGCGGTTCCAGGGCGACAATTTCCAGAAGAACCTCGACCTGGTGAAGGTCGTCGAGGAGATGGCCGAGGCCAAGGGCTGCACGCCGAGCCAGTTCGCCCTGGCCTGGACGCTGGCGCAGGACGTCGTGCCCATCCCGGGGACGAAGCGGGCGAAGTATCTCGACGAGAACCTGGGCGCGGCCGACGTCGTCATTACCGATGAGGACTTGAAGAAGATCGACTCCCTCTTGCCGGCGGGCTCGGCGACGGGCGACCGCTACCACGCCCAGGCGATGCAGGCCGTTAACAAGTGACCTGGGGGCTGCGGCCGGCGTCTGGTACAGTCGTTTTGACGCGATGGGAGGATGGAGGGCGCGGAACGGAGCGGCGATGAAGACGCGCGGGCGGTGGCGGCTCTCGGTGATGATGGGCCTCTTGTACGCGGTCCAGGGAGCGTTCTGGCCCCTGCTGGGGGTCCATCTGTCCGAGTTAGGGATCGACGGTCGCTGGCGGGGCCTGATCTTTGCCTCGCAGGCCCTCGCGGCCACGCTCATGCCCCTCGGCGCCGGTCAGCTCGTCGACCGGCTGATGCCCACGCAGAGCTTCCTCGTCGCGGCCTATTCGGCGGGGACGCTTCTGCTGGCGGCGCTGGCCAGCGGCGGGATCACAGGCGGTCCGGCGCTCTGCGCGACGTTCCTGCTCTACTTCGCGATCATCATGCCGACGCACAGCCTGAGCAGCTCGTTGGCGATGCGGAATCTGGACGATCCCCGCCGCGAGTTCGCCGCGGTTCGGCTCTGGGGGACCATCGGTTGGATGGCCGTCGGCTGGGCCGTGTCGGGCGTGATGCTCGCCCTGAACGGCGGGCGAGTCCCGTCGGTGAGTCCGGGAGGAATGCACGAGGTCTTCTGGATCGCCTCGGGGCTTTCAGCCGCGATGGCGGTCTATTGCTCGACGCTCCCCAACACGCCCCCCCTGGCGGGCGAGACGACCGGGCGAGCCAACCTCCGCAAAGGAGTTGAGCTGCTCCGGGAGCGGGACGTTCGGGTCTTCCTGATCACCACCTTCGGGGTTTTTCTGACGATCCCCCTGGCCTACCAGGTCGTCCCTGGCTACCTGGCCGCCCGAGGAATGCCGAGGCCCTGGATCGCGACGGCCGTTTCGATCAACCAGGTCCCGGAGATTATCGCCCTGGCGGCGATGCCCTGGCTGCTGACGCGACTCGGATACAAGGGGACGATGGCGCTGGGGCTGGGCGCGTGGACCCTTCGTTATCTCATCCTGTCGCTTCATCCTCCGCTCTGGCTGGCGGTCGGAGTGGGGGTCTTGCAGGGGGTGGGGATCGCCTGTTTCTCGATCGGCGGTCAGGTCTTTCTGGATGGCCGTGCGCCGGCGACCCACCGGGCGAGCGTCCAGGCCCTCTTCCTGGTGGCGTCGACGGGGCTCCCCTCGCTCCTGGGGAGTTTGGCGGCCGGCGAGTGGGTTCGGAGGGCCGGTCTGGGGGCCGACGCCTGGGTCTTCGTGGTCCCTTGCATCCTCAATGGGGCGCTGCTAGTTTATTTTCTGAGAGGATTTCGAGCGCAGCCCTCGATTTCGGGTCGTCCCGGCGCAGCGGTCTCTCAGATAGACGCCGACACCCCTCAACGACAACACACCAGGCGAGGCGCGATCGCTTGCGTAGGGGACTTGACGACGGAGTCGGCCGATGGGTGACTATCTCCGCCTGTTGACCGTCGACGACCGCAACATCCCCCTCGCCACCCTCCAGCGGGCCGTCCCGTTCGGGGCCGTCTGGTCGGTCGACCATCCCGGGATGCTGGGGAATTACCTGGCGATCGGCCCAGACGCCAATGACCTGCACCACGTCTGGGCGACGATCGAGCTGAACCCCGTCGGCCCGAACACACTGGGCGCCGAGGAGGTCGCCGAGTTCATCGACAGCCTGGAGAGCGGCGGTCCCCCTTCGGCGGCCCGTTGGCTGGGCGACTACCTGGAGAGCGTCCGGGCGATCTACGCCATCCGGGTCTATCCCGAGGCCATCGGCGAGCACCCCAAGGCGCTCGACGCCGTCTACGCCGTCCGCTCAGCCCTTCGTGCGGCGGTCGGCGGAGTCGGTCAGTGGGACAGCCAGGGATTCACCAATGAGGATGACCGCCTCGTCTGGACCAGGTCCGAGACCACCCTCCGCGGCAAGACGGATGCGGCCCTCCTCGACGAGTCCACCGGCCTGTGGATTCCGTTCGAGCTGGATCTGGACGATCCCCGCGCCGTCGCCGCCTTCATCCGCGGTGAGATGCCCGAGTCGCGACGTTCCCACCGCTAGGCGTGGAGTCGAGGCGGGTCGGCGTCGCGGACAATGAAGGAAGCCCCCCGGTGGACGGAGGGCCTCCTGAAAGACATCGATCAGACCCCGGTTTCCTGGGGCTTCGTCTCCTTCACGACCTGCTCGACGGCCGCGGGGACGGGGGCGGAGGCCGGCTCGGCGGCCGTGCGAGGGGGGACGGCCGGGCGGACGTCGGTCTCGATCAGGCTGCCGTCGGCGTTCTTGCGGATCTTGGGGAGCTTGATGTCACTGGCCAGGCCCAGGCCCTGCATCACCTTGATCGTCCAGTAGGTCGGGTCGACCTCCCACCAGTCCAGGCCGTGGCGGGCCGAGGTCTGGAAGGCGTGATGGTTGTTGTGCCAGCCTTCGCCGTAAGTCAGGGCGGCGCACCACCAAAGGTTGGTCGACTGGTCGCGGGTGGCGTGGCTGCGGTAGCCCCAAACGTGGCTCGCCGAGTTGACCAGCCAGGTCGTGTGCCAGACGAAGAGGGTCCGGACGAAGCCGCCCCAGACCAGCCAGCTCAGGCCCATCCCGCCGTACCACTGGCCGGCGGCGTAAAGCGCCGCGAACAGGCCCAGCGGGAAGAGGATGAAGGCGCTGTTCAGCCAACGCTGGACAGGGTCGCGGTAGAGGTCGGGAGCCCAACGCTTGTAGTACGCCTCAGTGGGGCGGGCGATCTCGTCGGTGACCATGAACCACCCCATGTGAGCCCAGAACAGCCCCCGGAGCGGCGAGTGGGTGTCCAACTCCTCGTCGGAATAGGCGTGGTGTCGACGGTGGTCGGCCACCCAGCCGATCGCCCCGCCCTCGGACGCCATCATGCCGATCATCGTCAGCGGATATTCCAGCCACTTCGGCCAGAGCTTGAAGCTGCGGTGGGTGAGGAGACGGTGGTAAACCAGGCAAATACCGACGCCGCCGGTCAGCCAGTGCAGAGCGAGGCCGATCAACAGGCCCGACCATGAGAAGAGGGAGGGGACGAGCGCCAGCAAGGCGAGGACGTGCATGCCTCCAATGTAGAAGATCGTCGGCCAGGCGAGGCGTTTGGTGGACGCCTGGGCGGTCGTCGTCATGCTCATGGTCAACCTTCTGCGCGTGGCTCTGTTGAGGAGGGCCGTCGCCGGCGATCGGCCGGGGCGGCTATGAATCGGGGGGGCGGGCCGGAACTCCTTCCGGCGCGCGGAAACCCGCCGTGAGAGGCGGGCGAAACGCCCCGGCCCTTCGTCTTGGGCATCTAGATCAAGAGGGTTCGCGAGGTATCGGACGTCGACTCGCCCGTTCCTCGCCCTTTTGTACCATTTTTCACGAATACGACGCGAGCCCGGGTCGCGGAATCGCGGCCGTCGCCTTCGCCCGCCTCAGTAAACGTTCACCAGTTCCCGGGCTCCGCTCTTGGCGTTCTGAGCCATCGTCCAGGAATGGTAGTGCATCGCCATGTGCAGGACGTAGAACATCACCAGTCCGGGGCGGCGGTGGACCTTGACGAAGTTCTTGAACCGCTGGCGGTATTCGCGCTTCAACTCGGGATCGGAGACGTTTCGGACCAGTCGGGCGTACAGCACCAGGCCTTCGACCGCGCTCTTGGCCTCGGAGATCGCCCAGCGTGGGGAGATCCGCCACCATTTCTTCTTCTTGGTGATCCCAATCTCGAAGTTCGGGTCCAGAAAAAGGGCGTCGGTCCGCTCGAAATAAGCCTTGGGATCGTAGAGCCGGCCGATGACGTCGAAGTATCCCGACAGGAGTTCCTCGCGGGACATCTTCAGGGGGATGACGTTGGTGCCGAACTCGGGACGGTCGGACAGGTCGAGGCGGCCTTCCTCGGCGAGCCGGGCGTGCAGCGGCGTCTTGGGGATGGCGGCGAGCATCCCGCTCATCGAGAACGAGATCCGGCTCTTCTGGATGAACTCCACCTGACGGTCGAAGATGGTGTGATCGTCGCTGTCGAACCCCATGATCATGCCGCACCAGACCGCCATGCCGGCGTCCTGGATGCGCCGGATTTTCTCCAGCAGCGTCCCCCCCTGGCGGACGTTCTGGAATTTCTTGGTCTCGCGGAGGGCTTCCTCGTTGGGGCTCTCGATGCCGATGAAGACGGCCACGAAGTTGGCCTCGGTCATGAGGTCCATCAGTTCGGGGTCGTCGGCCAAGTCGATGGACGCCTCGGTGAACAGGCTGAGCGGGTAGCCGTGCTTCTTTTGCCAGGCGATCACGTCCTTGAGGACCAGCTTGATCGCCTTCTTGTTGCCGATCAGGTTGTCGTCGACGACGAACGCGATCCGCATCCCCGTCTTCCAGATCGCCTCCAGCTCGGCGATCACCTGCTCATTCGTCTTGATTCGGGGGCGGCGTCCGAAGGTCACGATGATGTCGCAGAACTCGCACTGGAACGGGCATCCGCGCGAGAACTGGAGGCTGCCGAAGGCGTACCGCTTCATGTCGAGCATGTCGAAGCGGGGCGTCGTCACCTTGGACATATCGGTCTTCTGGAGCTGCTCGTAGCGATACTGGTTCAGCCCCTGCTTCCACTCGCGGAGGAACTGCGGCCAGGTCTCCTCGGCCTCTCCGATGAAGATCGCGTCGGCCGGCTCGTCGTCGAAGTAATCTTCCTGCACCGTGATCCACGGGCCGCCGAGGACGACGAAGCAGCCTCGCGCCTTCAGCTCCGTCATGATCTCCTTCATGCGGAACCGTTGAACGCTCATCCCCGTCATCGCCACGATGTCGGCCTTGGCGCAGCGGTCGAAGTCGATCTCCTGGACGCTCTCGTCGATCAGCGTGACCGTGTGTTCTTCGGGGGTCAGGGCCGCCAGCAACGGCAGCGAGGCGACCGGCAAGTTCGCAGCCTTCCCCATGAACGGAAGCAGGTGGTCCATCCCCCAGTACGACGGCTCGAATCTGGGATTGATGATGACGATGTCAGCCATGGGATGCCTTGATCCTTGGTGCCCGGGGATGGGTGGTTTCCGGGGTGTGCGCAGATTTCCGCGTGTGAACATCCTAGACAAGTGAGAGAACCCCGCCCAGGGGCTTTCTTCGATTTCGCTGGCCGGTCGTCGCGAGGACGCGGGTGGTCCCGGATGCGACGGGCCTCGTACAATGCTGAGGCGGCCCTTCAGGATGGGACGACGTCGTTCCCTCGGTCGACCGCACGGCCCATCTATCCAAGTTTCATGCCGGACTCTCTTGATCCGCCCAACGGCTTGCCGATTTCCTTCGACCCCCACCCCTGGTTCCGGGGCGGCCATGCCCAGACGATCGTCGGTCGCTACATCGGGCCGAACCGGATCGGAGTTCCTTCGCGGGCCGAGACGATCGACCTCCCCGACGGCGACCGCCTCTCCTTACTTGATTCAACTCCCGACGGCTGGCGTCCAGGCGCTCCGGCGGCCCTGCTGCTGCACGGCCTGGCGAGTTCGGCCGAGGCTCCGTACATCGTTCGTATGGCACGACGCCTGAACGATTTAGGCGTTCGAGCCGTCCGGATGAACCTGCGAGGAGCCGGGGCGGGGTTTGGGATGGCCCGGCGGATCTATCACGCCGGTCGGACGGAGGACGTTCAGGAGGCGCTGGCCTGGCTGGCGGCGAGTTCCCAGGGGTCGCCGATCGCCGTCGTGGGCTTCTCATTGGGGGCGAACCTGGCTCTGAAGCTGGCGGCGGAGGCGTCGCGGTCGTCGTATGAGGGGGCCCCGATCGACTCCGTCGTCGCGGCCAATCCGCCGATCGATCTCTCAGCCTGTTGCCAGGCGATGCTCCGCCGCGAGAACCGAGTCTACGACTGGAGCTTCGTCCGTTGGCTGCGCAGCGAGGTGCGCAGGTTGCACGCACGCTTTCCCGACCTGGGGCCGGCGGGGATCGAGGGCGTCCGTTCGGTCTATGAGTTCGACGACCGTTACACGGCCCCCCGCAACGGGTTCGACGGGGCCGAGGACTACTACCGCAAGAGCAGCGCCGGGCCGCTGGCGCCGGAGATCGCGATCCCCGGCCTGGTCGTCCACGCCGCCGACGACCCGTTCATCCCGGGCTCGGTCTTTGACGGCGTCCAGTTCCCGCCCAACGTGCGGTTTGAACTCCTCCCGGCCGGCGGCCACCTGGGCTACATCGCCCGCCGCCCCTGGCGTGGAGACCGCCGTTGGCTGGAGACACGTCTGGCCGACTGGCTGGCCCAAAGGTGGGGAATGAATCGGTAACGAACCCTAGCACTCCCGGCCTTGTCTTTCACATCGCGACCGGCGATGATATGTCCCGTTCGTCGGGCCGTCTCTCTCCCAAACGGTCTTGGTTCTTGCGGCCCTAGCTCAACGGCAGAGCAGGGGACTCATCAGTACAAGGTGGCGCCGGGGGGCGACCCTCGAACGCGAACCGGGTGAATTGCGGGAAACCTAAACCTCCGAGAGGGGGCAAGGCAATCCGCAGCCGAGCCTGGCCGGGCGAAAGGTGGCCAGGAAGGTTCAGAGACTAGCGGGGTGAGACCCAACGATAATCCCCGCCGCGAGCGCCCGGCCTCCCCCGCCCTCCCCTGCCTCTCCCGGTCGGCGGAGCGAGGATGAGATAGTCCAAGCCCCGTGGAAACGCGGGGGCCCTTGAATCCCTTGGTTGCAGGTTCGAATCCTGCGGGCCGCACTACCCCCCTCTCCCATGCCGACTCCTTCCGAACCACTGAAGCCCCAGATCGCCCAGGAGCAGCTCGAGCGCCTCCTGGACGGCATCGACCCCGCTCTTCGGGCAAGGTCGCGGGGCCCGTTCGAAGAGGCCGACGCGCGCGGCCTCGCCGTGGTCCACGGCCTCTTCCGGGCGGTCGGCGAAGGAGACTTCTCCGCCATGGCCGCGATGTTCCACGAGGAGATCGAACTCGAGATCACCGGTCCGCCGAGCGTCCCGTTCCTCGGCGCGTGGAGCGGCCGGGAGACCGTCGCCGAGACGGTCCGGCGCAACTTTGAGATGCTCGACGCCCAGGCCCCCGAGGTCGTCTCAATGAGCGTCCAGGGGGACCACGTCGTCGTGATCCTTCGCGAACGGGGTCGCTACATCGCCACCGACCTCGAATACTCCGTTCGATGCGCCCAGGTCTTCACCCTGTCCGACGGCCTCGTCCGCCGCGTCCGGGAGATCATCGTCGACGAACCGGCGGACTAACGGCCAACGATCAGCGAAGGTCTGTCAGCTTCGCGGTAACGATTCGCGGAGCTTCGAACCGCTCGACGCCCCAGGGGACGATGATCTTGTGCTCCGCACCCACAGCCGGAATCGATTCGAAGCCGGCAGGCAGGGCGCGGACGATGATGCGAGCCTCCCCCTCCGGCAGGCGCAGATGATAAAGTCCGTCCAGGTCGGTGGTCGCCGTCCGACCCCCGGGGCGGGCTTCCACCACGGCGCCGGGGAGTCCGCGGCCCTGCATTGAGTCGATGACCTTTCCCACGACCTCGACGCCTTCGATCGCTTCCAAGTCGACGTGAAGCGTGCCGTCGACCGGCGGCTTGAGGTCATCCTTCGCGCGATAGGTCCACAGCTTGCATTCGTCCGGCCCGTGGAGCACGAGGTCGACCGCGGCAGGCACAATGGGACCGATCCTGTAACGGCCGTCCGCCCGCACCGAGACCCGGTTCAGGCCGCGGGGATGAACCGAGAAAGCGTCGCTCTTCGGTTCTCGGCCGACGGCCTCGACCGACAATTGCGAGAGATCGAGTCCGGGGATCTCCGTCGAGACTCGGCCTTCGATCCAGGAAGCCGGCACGGCCGCCAGCGTCGGCCGGTCGCCGGGGCGAAATTCGGCCGCGTTCAACGGAGCCGGGTCACCTTGCGAGTTGATACGCGCCGGACGGACTGTCACCGGTCGGCCCTGGCCGTCCGTGATCTCCAACCATAGAGTCGTCTCCGTGTTCGGCAGCGATTCCGAGAACTGGAACGAACCATCGACGGCCGTCGTCGCGACGACTGGGAGCCGTCCCGGGGCGTGAAGCCCCTGCGGGTCATCGGGGATGGGCAGGCGAATGCGGTGGATCATTCGATTGTCACCCGTGCCCTGATAAAATTGGGCCCGAGTCGCCTGGATGCGTGCGCCGGCCATGGGATGACCGTCTCGATCGACGAGGACGCCGCCGAATTCTCCGGGCCGATCGAGCTTGACGTTGAAGTCGCGGCCCGTCTCGGCATTGAACCTCGGATTGGTCGCCCACAAATCAGATCCGACCGCGGAAACAAAACCCGGCGCGCGTGCCAGCACGCAAACCAGGCTGACCGACGGGTCGACTTTCCAGGAGTATCGCCCACGATCATCGCTCGTGAGCGAGGCTCGAAGACGCCCCGGCAAGGGCCCGTTTCCCGCGTCCTCGATGACCACTGTGGCACCCGGAACGGGTCTACCCTCCGGGTCGAGGACGACGCCCTTGAGTTCCATGGCGGGTTCCTCGCGAGGGGGCAGGACGACCTCGACGAGCCCGTCGGCCGTGGGTTGGATCTCGAATGGCTGTTCCTGGCCGCCGGGCGAGGCGATCTTCAGTGCGAAGGGGGCGTCCGAGGGGATCTTGATTCGGGAGGCCATTATGGGGTCGAGCGTCAGGCGCCCGTCGGCGTTCGTCGTGCCGTTCCGAAGACCCATCAAGCCGTCTCGGCCGGGCCAGGAGATCCTCGCCCCGGCGACGGGCCGGTGGTCGGCGTCGACGACGCGGAACCGAGCGACGACGTAAGGCGGCACCTCGATCGTCGGGACCTCGAACCGCTCAACGCCCTCCGGGACTTGCACGCCGCGCTTGGACTCCAGTCGCAGGATGGGTGAGTCTCCTCGGACGTCGACGCCGACCATCTGGCGGATCATCGACTCGCCCCGGATACGGTAGCGGCCTTCGGCGTCGGTGCGGGTTCGAGCCATGCGGTTGAGCAAATGGATCTCGGGCATGTAAAGGCCGACCGTCGCCCCGGCCATGGGCCGGTTCGTCCCCCGCTCCACCACCTTCCCGATCATCTCAACGCCCCGCCGCAGGGTGACGGACGCCTCGGTCGTGGCACCTAACGTCGGGGAGACGCTCAAGGCATCATTGGTGATCCAGTCCTGATCACGGCCCGGTCCTTCGACGAGGAGGTCGACCTTCTCCGCGTCCAGGTAGTCCAGCGTGAACTTGCCGTCTGCGGCGACGGGAACTGCGCAGGAGCGGTTAAGGTCGAGGTTGTCCATTCGGCCTCGCGTGAGCCGGACGCGGATCCACAACCTGGAAAGGTCTACGTCAGGAACCTCGGATCGGACCTTCCCTTCGACCCGGGCCGACGGAACCGCCGTGATCTGGGTTTGGGCCTTGGTCGAGACGGCGACAAGCTTCTCCAGCCAGGCATTGTGAAGCCAGCGGCGATCCGAGGCGGGTTGAGGGATCATGGGCCGGCCGTCGGCGGTCCGGATTTCAAGCCGGACCTCGGTGCCCCAATCCTTGCAACCGTGGGGGAACGAGAACGAGCCATCGGCGGCCGTCGTCGTGGTCGTATTGGGGACGAGGGAGTCGATATCCAGCGCCACGGGCCCGCTCCGACCTGTACTATCGCCCTCGGTTCGAACCAGGGCGATCTGGGCCAGTCGCACCGTCGCTCCGGCGACCGGCTTCCCACGCTCATCGACCAGTCGACAGGAGAACGGCGCGGCCGCCGGGAACTTCAAGAGCCACTCCAGGCCGCCGGGCCGATAGTCCGGAGACATGCCACCGTACGACGGCACGCATCCCGGGGCCCAGAACAGGAAGCGGCTGCGGTCCTTCAGGTCGACCCCCTTGAGGGCGAACCGCCCACCAGCGTCGGTGCGGACGGTGAGTCGCCCTCCGACTCGCGGGTTCGCCTCGACGCCGACGACGCCGGCAAGCGGCTGCCCTTGCGGGTCGACAACCATCCCGCGGAACTCGTCGGCGCCACCCTCGCGACGAGGCAGCGTTATCTTGACGACTTCCTCGCCTGCGGCGTGGACCTGGAGTTTGTGCGTCTGCCCTCCGGGCGCGACGACCTCCACCATTGCCGGCTCGTCGCCGGGGATTGTGTTCCACGGGGAGGCGGCGACGAGGAGGCCGTCGGCACCGGTCTTCCCGAAGACGGGCCAGTATTCGACGCCCTTGAGAAGCAGGTCATCGACCTGCGGTTTCGCGCCGGGCACCGATGGGATGAACGAGATCGCGAACTTGACGCTTGAATAGATCTTGTCTCCCGAAGCGATGGTCGTCGTCCAGGAGCCGGCGGGAGCGTCGGCGGGAACGAAGAGAGTGGGCTTCCCGGCGCTGACCGTGACACTCGCGTCGGCAACCGGTCGGCGGTCAGCGTCGATGACGCGAATGCGCGGCACGATGTGGGGCGGGGCCTCGATCGTCGGGGGCTCGAAGGCGGCGACGCCATCGGGGATCGTCACAAATCGCTTGGATTCCACTTGCGGTACGAGCGCGTGGGACCGGGGATCGACGCCGAAGACGTACCGACGAGGTGAAAGGCGCAGTCGGTAACGGCCATCGACGTCGGTGCGGACCTGGACGGTCTGATCGAAAAACTGCATGTCCGCCACCTGCGCGACGAACGCCACCCCCGCCAGGGGGCGGCCCGTTTTCCGCTCGACGACCTTGCCGATCACTTCCACACCCGGGCGGAGCGACAACGACGCTTCGGTCGTCGCGCCGAGAGTGGGTTGAATGTCCCTCGCGTCGTCGACGATCCAGTCCTGGTGGCGGCCAGGGCCTTCGACTCTAAGATCGACCTTCGTGTTGCTCAGACAGTCGAATGCGAACCAGCCGTCGGCGGTGACGGGGACGCTCGGGAGGACGTCCTCCAGCGATGCAAACCGCGCCAGCGACGACCGGACCTTCACTCGCAACTGGGAAAGGTCGACTCCCGGGACCTGGGAGGTGATCTTGCCCGAAAGCCGCGCGGCGGGGACGACTGTGATTTGGGTCTTCTCCGTGGTCGAGACGGCGACCGACTCGATCGTCCAGGGGAATCCTGGCCTGGGAGTGATTGGCTTCGCGAAGGGTTGGGGGACCATCATCCGGCCGTCTCGCGTGCGGATCGTTAGATTCACCTCCGTCGCCGCCGACTTCGACGCATACGGAAAGGTGAACGATCCGTCGTCGTTCGTCGTCGTGGTCGTCTCGGGAAAGGGCGAATCGCTCTGGAGAGGGACAAGGTCGCATGAGCCGCTTTGGCCGTCCTTCGAATCGATGACAGCGACTTGTGTCAAGCGTACCGTCGCGCCGGTGATCGGCTTCCCGACCGCGTCGACGATCCGCCCGGAGAACGGCGCGGCCTCCTGAAGTTTGCAGACCCACTTCGTGTCTTGGGGGCGATCGACGAACGGAATGGTCGGGGACGCCGGGAAGTAACCCGGGGCGGAGAAGACGAAGCGGACGGGCTTGTTCCGGTCGACATTATCCAGCGTGAACCGGCCGTCGGCATCGGTGACGACTCGTCGGGCATTGCGGCCGAGGGGCGCTTCCACCCCGACAGCACCGGCGATGGGACGGTTTTGGGGATCGACGACCATCCCGTGGAACACATCAGCTGCGCCCTGTCTCGGCGGCAGCACGACCTCGACGCCGCCGGTCGCGGAGGCGAACCTGGATTCATGCTTCGTGCCATCGGGAAGATCGACCCACACCTTGACGGGTTCATCGCCGGGCACAAGGTCCGAGGACTCAGTGACGGCAAGTCGCCCGTCCGCGTCCGTCTCGCCAAAGACGGTCCAAAACTCCGCACTCTTGAGACGTTGAGCATCAGAAAACGACTTCGCATCAGCGTCTGAAACGACGCTAACCGTGAAGTTGTCCTCTCCTCCGCCGGTCAATGGAAGTGCAGGGACGGGAGTCGGGAAGTAACTCCCGACGCACGCCGTGACCTTCATCCCCGCGAGTGGCCGATGGTCGGCATCGACCACGCGGACGCGGGCGGCGACGTAAGGCGGCATCTCGATCGTCGGCGCCTCGAATCTGGCGACTCCCTCGGGGACCGTCACGAATCGCTTGGATTCCATCTCTTGCCACTGATCCCATCCTGCGTGGACGCTGACGCCGAAGATGCGTCGGCCATGCTCCATTCGAAGCTTATAACGTCCCTGGGCGTCTGTGGTGACCCGGGCGGCATGGTGGCCAAACATGAGCTTCGGATCGCTCGCCCCCAAGGTGACTCCCGAGGCCGGGCGACCCGTGCCCCTCTCGACGACCTTGCCGACGACTTCGACGCCGGTCCTCAGTGTCAGGGTGGCCTTTGTAGTTGCACCCAGGATCGGCTGGATATTCCTGGCGTCAGAGGCAATCCAGTCCTGGTCACGCCCCGGCCCTTCGACACGGAGATCGATGCTGCCGGCGTTCAGGCCGTCGATCGTGAATCGGCCGTCGGCGGCGACGGGGACGCTGGGAGTTTCGTCGAGAGGGAATGGCCCCGGCGACCGTCCGATCGACGGCCAGGTCCGAACTCTGAGCTGGGAGAGATCCACTCCCTGGACCTGTGAAGCAACACTGCCCTCCAGCCGCGCCGCTGGGACAACCGTAATCCGAGTATTCTCCACGGTCGAGACGGCGACCAGTCCGATCGTGAACGGATTACGGGGATTGAACGGAGAGTCTTTCCACTCGACACGAGGCACCATCAGGCGGCCGTTGCCCGTTCTGATCTCCAGGTCCACGTCTGTCGACACAGTGCTGGAAGCGTAGGGGAAGGTGAATGAGCCGTCGGCGGCCGTCGTCCCCGAGAGGCCGGGTGCGGGCCAGTCGGCGCCGATGGGGAAGGTGCTGGTTTTGAAACCATTGTCACCCTGCTTCTCGCTGGCGACGATCCGCTTCAGACGCACTGTCGCGCCGGCGATAGGCTCGCCGTGATCGTCGACGACCTGGCCTGAAAATGGCGAGGCCTCTCGGAGAGGGAATCTCCACTTCGTGGCTTGCGGACGAGAGATGAACTTGACCAGCCCACGCGCAGGGATGTACCCGGGGGCCCAGAAGACGAAAGGAGTGTGTTTCGTCAGGTTCGCCCCTTCGAGCGTGAATCGACCTTCGGCGTCCGTGACGACGCGTCGGGATGACGGTCCAATGGGTATCTCGACGCCGGTCACACCGGCGATCGGACGCCCTTGCGAGTCGATGATCTCCCCGCTGAAGACGTCGAACTTGGGGGCGGGGCGTCCTGCTGCGGGGGGCGGTTCCTGGCGCGGTGGTTCACTCGCCTCGGAGAGGCGGACGCGCAGGCCGCCGATGCCCAGTGCGGCGACAAGCGCAAGAGGGCCGATGGTCAGGGTGCGGAACAGCGAAGGGCGTGAGAGCGAACGCGTCATGTCATCCTCCAGGAGGCGTTCGATGCGGATCGCCGTGGTTCGGCGGTCCAGGAAGGGGAGCGAGGTCGACGGGACGGAGCGGCCGGTCGGCCGGCGGGACAGCTCCAGGAGCAGTCGGGCCAGGCCTTTCGGGTCGTCGCCCAGGGATACGGCCGCCTCGTCGCAGAGCAACTCCCGCTCGCGGTCAAGGCGGCTCAGAAGCCAGTGGACCAAAGGGTGATGCCACGACGGGACGCGGATCAGCTCCTGCAAGAGCTTCCACGCGTCGTCATATCGTCGGACGTGCGCGAGTTCATGCCAGAGCGCCGCCCGACGCTGGTCGGTGGATCGCTCGTCCCAGGCTTCGGCTCCAGGAAGGAGGATCAGCGGCCGGAAGCCGCCGACGACCACCGGCGACGTCGTTCCTGAATGCCTGGCGAGTCGGACGGGCCGCGATGTCGGCAACTCGGCGCGGCATTCGTCGAACAGGGATAAGTCGTCGGCCGACGCCGAGACGGCCCGTCGCGACCACCTGGCGAGCGAGCCGGCCCCTAGCAGGAGTCTCGCGAGCATCATGATCGTTCCGGCGGCCCAGACGCCGGCCGCTGAACGCCAGGCGACCTTCGGCCAATCGATCGGCTCCGGCGGGGGCGCCGCGGGGATCTCGACGGCGACGATGGGTTCGATCTCGGCGATCGTCTCCACGATCGGTTCGCGGGGCATGACGAGCGGCGGCGGGGGCTCGTGGAGGGGCACGCTCGGTGGTGCCGGCGCAGGTGTTGCAACGGCCGGCGCCGGCCAGGGGATGGCGGCGTCTCCCCAGCGCGGGGAGACGGCCAAGAGCGGGCCAGCCAGCAGGACGGCGGTGCAAAGTGCGTGTCGGGTGGCCGCACGCCTCGGCGGGCGGATCGCCAGCCAGACGGCCAGCGCGGCGATCAGGAAGCCCCATCGGATCGATGTGTCGACGAGTCGATAAACGAGGATGGCGGCGGGGTCGTCGCTCATGGCTTCTTCCTCCGCCTGGTCGCCTTCTTCGGTTCGGCCTCGCCCCCCTGCTCCGCCTCGGCGAGCTTCGATTCGATGGCCCGGAGGTCGTCGGGGGCGATCTGCTCGGAGTCGACGAGTCCGAGGATCAGCTTCTCCGCCGATCCGTGGAAGAACCGCGCGAGGAAGTCCGAAAGCAGGCTGCCGGTCGCCTCGCGACTCGACACCGCAGGCCGGTAAACGTGCGTCTGGCCGTCCTTGTCGTGCTCCACGAGCCCGGCCTTCTCCATCTGCTGGAGCAGCCCGAGGACCGTCGTGTAAGGCTGCCGATCCCCGCGCGGGAGGTGCTCCATCAGCCCCCGCACCGTCAGCGGCCCGTGTTCCCAGAGGACCCGGAGGACCGCGAACTGTCGCTCCGTCATCGCCAGCACCTTACGCCCCGCCATTGCGATCCTCCTCGTGCGAACTTCGGCCTACGCGGCTGAACGTACGGATTGTTGCGTAGGTTGTGCGGCGGGTCAAGGGGGGATCGCGGGTGGGAGATCCTGGTGATACGATGAGCCTTTCTCGCCTTCTCCCCCCGGGAGAAGGTGGCCGGTACGGCCGGATGAGGGTTGTAGCGTTTCAAGGCAGCCGATGATTTCGAGGATCCTTCCCGTCTACTTCGACCGGATGAGCAGGCGATCGCATGAACGATGACGGCCCTTCGAGGAATGGGAAAAAGCCGCGGCTTGATCCCGAACTGAAGCGGCGGGCGAAGATGAATCGCAGGGAGCCGACAGCGCCCGAGCGGCTGCTTTGGCAAGTCTTGCGCGGGGGGCGTCTCCGTGGGACGAAGTTCCGCCGTCAGGTCGTAATCGAGCCTTATGTAGTCGACTTTTTCTGTCACGAATCAAGGTTGGCTGTGGAGGTTGACGGCGAGAGCCACGCTGATCGAGGCGAGGCCGATTTGACCCGTCAGCGGTGGCTGGAAGCCCAGGGGATTCGCGTGCTTCGAGTCGGGAACGACGACGTGTTGAAGGATATGGAAACTGTGGTTGAAGCGATCCTTCTCGCTTTGGATCGAGCAAAGGCGCTAGGGAGCGGTTGAGTCTCCAGTGAGCCAGGGAGGCTTTTGCGAGCCCCTCATGCCCTCCGAACTCCGACGACCCTCATCCGGCCGTACCGGCCACCTTCTCCCGGGGGGAGAAGGCGAGGAGGGTGTCTCCGATGTGAGAATATGGCGATGAGCGACGATGATTCCATACCCTTCGCCGACGAGCCGCGCGAGGAGATCCCACGAGGCGCGGCGACGATGGATGCGGAGAAACCGCCGGCGCGTTGGTGTCGCTTCATCCCGTTCGTGCTGATCCTGGCGGCGGGGTTGGGACACGGGTGGGCGATCTGGCGGGGGATGGGGGGCGCGGCAGGGATCGGCGACGAGTGGGTTCCGTGGCGGGACGACCACCCGCTGTATTTCCACTCGGCGCTGGTGACGCGGGCGTTCCTGTCGCAGTCGTGGACCACTGCGGGGTACGACCCGTCGTTCATGGCGGGATATCCCAAGAGCGTCGTCTTCCCAGCGTCGTCGACGCTCCCCGAGGTCTTCGTCTGGGCGTTCGGCAGCGATCGGCCGGAGCGGGCGTTCAAGATCTACATCCTGCTCGCGGCGGCTGCTGCGCCTTGGCTCGTGGCGATCGCGGCGTGGGTCTTCGGAATGAGTCGCGTCGGTGTGGCGGCGGCCGTGCTGCTGTTCGTGGGGTACGTCTGGACCGACTGGCCGATCAACTACGTCGGCTACGGGATGCTCCCGTATTTCGTCGCCGCGCCGATGTGCCTGATCGCCGCGGGGTTGTTCGGTCGGTTCGTGGACGAGGGGGGCTTCGGCCGATGGCTGGCGGCGGCCCTGACGTGCTCGGCGGCCTTCCTCATGCACCTGACCGCCGGCATGGTCGTCGCGCCGGCGGGGGTGGCGGCTTATCTGGGCGTCTGGTGGTCGCGTCGGCGTCGCGGCGAGAGCCTCCCCGCGACGCGTCATCTGGGCGTCTGGGCGGTGCCGGTGGTCGTTCTGGCGCTCAACGCCTTTTGGTGGTCCCCTGCCCTGTGGCTGTCATCGACCAAGGGGGAGAGCGCCTTCGCGTTCGTCCATCCGGAGGGGTCGCTGGCGAGGATCACACAACTCTTCACCAGCGAGGCCCCGGCCGAGTTGATCCTGATCGGCCTGGGACTGCCGGGGTTGGTTCTGCTTGCGAAGAAAGGCCTGGGCCGAGGGCTCGCGCTGGCGGGGCTCGCGGCGGCCGGATGGTTCTGGGCGTACACGGCGGCCGACGTCCGGGCGCTCGACTTCCTCCAACCGGGCCGGCACACGTTTGCGCTGTACTCCGCGCTGGCCGTTGCGTCGGGCGCGGCGATCGCGGCCGGGCTGGCGCGGCTTCGGCCTAAGCCCGGCGCAAAGGGCTCCGAGGCCGTCCGGCTCGACCGCTGGGCCCTGGTCGCCGCGATCCTGATCGGGATGCGGATTCTCGGGACGCCGACGTGGGCGTCGATCCGGGCTCGCGCCCTGAGTGCGCCGGCGACCTTCCTATCCAGCCGGCCGCCGCCTCGGTTTTTCTGGATCCTCCAGCACTTTCGCGACTTCGTGAAGCCCGGCGATCGGGTTTTCTACGAGGAAGGCGGCGAGGAGGTGCCAGGCGTCCCCGACCCCTTCGCCGGCGGTCGGTTCAGCGGGCTGCTGGCCTGGAAGTCGGGGGCCGAGTTGATCGGCGGGCCTTACCTCAAGTCGGCGGTGAAGACCAACTTCACCCAGTTCGGCGCTGGCAAGTTGTTCGGCAAAACGGACTGGGACCGGGCCTTCTTCGAGAAGTACGCCCGACTGTATCGGCCGTCGTTCATCGTCTGCTGGAGCCCGCACGCCCGGCGGTTCTGTCGCGATAATCCCGAGTTGATCTCGGTTCTAGACGACGACGGCACCGTGTTGTTCGGGCGAGTGGCGGGGTTTGGGGGAGATGCGATCCGGGGGGCGGCGGAGGTCGAGGCGACGCCAGGCAGGCTAGTGGTTCGGGAGTTGACCCCCGATCTTGACGGTTCCGTCGTCCTGCGGTATCACTCCGTCCCGAGCCTTCGGGCCCAGCCGGCCGCGTCGGTCGACGAGGAAATGGTGGAGGGTGATCCGGTTCCATTCATCCGGATCAAGCCCGCCGCGGGTGTATCCGAGGTGACGCTGGAGATGGCGTCGCCCTGGCGAAACCGCTAGCCTCGGGCCGACGAGAGGGAAGAATCCAGACCGAGATGAAGCGCACGTCGCTTGCGGATACGTCCCGCGCGGCCTTCTCCAGGGAGGGAGTAGCTGTGCCTGAGATCGACGCCCCACCCGAGGGCCGCGCCGTCGGACGATACCAGCAGCCTTTCTTCTGGGGCCTCTGGGCGGCCGTCATCTTAACGGCGGCGGCCTTCTACTATCCCAAGGCGGCCGACTCTCGCAGCGCCTTTGTGCGCTGGCAGCCCCAGGTGCTGCAATTCTGGACCGGGACGAACATCTACGACCGGATGTACTTCCCGAACCCGCCGATCATGCCCATTACGCTCTATCCGCTGATGACCCTTCCCCCGGTCGCGGCGGCGATGAGCTGGTTCCTCATCAAGGCGGCCCTGACGTCGGTCGCGCTTTTGATTCTCTTCAACGCCGTCCGCGTGCGGGGCAAGCCGCTGCCGCCGTTCTTTCAGACGGCCGTGCTGGTGCTCTCGCTGCGCCCGATCCTGGGCGACCTCCACCACGGCAACATCAACCTGCTGATTCTCTTCTTCCTGGCGGTGATGTTCTACGCCTGGCGGACGGGTCGGGATCGCTTGACGGGGCTGATGCTGGGGTTGGCGATCTCGTTCAAGGTGACCCCCGCGCTGTTCTTGCCGTACTTCGTCTACAAACGGTCCTGGCGGGCCGTGGGGTGGACGTTCGCAGGGCTCGTGTTGTTCCTGCTGGTCGTCCCCAGCGTCGTCGTCGGCCCCCAGTTCAACAAGCTCTGCCTGACGACGTGGTGCCAGCGGATCGTCACGCCGTTCATCGTCGAGGGGAACGCCAGTCCGCAGGAACAGAACCAGTCGATGGTCGGGGTTTTGACTCGGCTGCTGACCGAGATTCCGCCGGGGACGAACCGCTACGACGTCCAGAACGACCTCAACATTGCGTCGCTGCCGCCGGGACTGGTGGGGATCCTTGTGAAGGCGGTGAGCGTCGGCTGCGTCGCCTTGCTGGCGTTCTTCTGCCGATCGAAGAATCCCGATCGCAAGACCCTCGCGTACCTCGGCGAGGTCTCGCTGGTGGTCCTGACGATGTTGTTCCTGTCGGAGCGGAGCTGGAAGCACCACTTCGTCACGCTCGTCTTCCCGTTCACCTATCTAATGTCCGAGCTGTTCTCCCCGCGAACTTCCCCGAAGGCCCGCTGGGGCGTCTTCATGGCGCTGGCGGCCTCCTTCTTCTTGATGGCCAGCACGTCCCCCGAATTCGGCGGCCTGTTCGCGCACGGCAAGGGACACGAGATCGCCCAGGGCTACGGCATGTTCCTGTGGGCGGCCGTCGTGCTGTTCATCGCCGTCGCCTGGAGGCTGCGCGTCGGCGAGGGCGTGCCGATCGACACAGAACCGGCGGCGGAAAGCCCCTCTTCCGCGGTCCCCGCTCCGAAATTCGCCGCGCATCGGGATCTTGCGGCACGCTGATTCGGTTTGACGAATCGCTAACCCCGACAACATCGACTCCGCGTCCCCCGCTGGACAAGTGGCGTGGGACGCTTTGTCGCGACCGCTCGCATTTCGCAGACTTCGGCACATCATTGCCAAGCTTCGTTATTCATGTCGTCGCCTTGCGCCCGGCTTTTTCGATTGAAGATATAACCGCCCCTCATGGATGAGCGGGCGTGACTTCGTTGACTGGGTTGGATTTAACGATTTTCACGAATTTCTCGATTCCGCTGAAGATTCGGGTCGAGGCGTGCCGATCTAAGCAGACATCAACGGCCGTGTCGTGCGCCCTGTTCTGGGCCGCGGCGGGGCTGTGCGACCGACCGAGTCAGATGCGAACTCGAACGACCGCCGGCGCGAGGCGGGGCGGAACGACCCTGGATGCGAAGGGGCGGCCGTCGAACGCGACGCCGGGCAAGGAGGCCCTCGGGATGAACGATTCACGGGAACGGCATCAGAACCGTCGCAAGCCCGCTCTGGGCGTGGACTCGCTGGAAGACCGCCGCCTCATGAGCGCGGACATGGGGAGCACCTTCGCCATCGTCCCCGGCGAGGTGACGACCGCCGGCGCCAAGTCGACGGTCGAGGTGAAGATCGACCCTGCCTACTTCACGGGGGCGAAGCGGACCGGTCGGATCGTCATGGGCATCGACGTGGCCGCCGACCCTAACGCGACCGTCAAGCCGCAGATCGTCTCGATCGAGTCTGGCAACGGCCGCAAGGTGTCGGTGCAGCATGCGAAGTACGCGAATACGCTGGTCAAGTCGCAGGGGCTGCTGTCGGCCCAGAGCACGGCCGTGACGTTCACCGCCCAGGTGCCGAAGGCCGGCCAGGCCCCCATGACGTACAAGGTCGACGTCAAGGGGCTCACCGACGCGACCGGCAAGTACTTGCTGGGCTTCTATCTCCCCGGCGACGTCGACGGAGACGGCAAGGTCACGAGCACCGACATCAAGTCGATCGCTTCAGAACTCGGTCTGAAATCGACCGACAAAGGTTACTCGTTCGACGCCGACGCCAATCGCGACGGCAAGATCGACGTCAAGGACCTTCGCATCGCCAGCCAGAACCTCGACACGTCGACGATCGTCAGCCCGGTCGCGAGCGTCAACCTCGACCCGGCCAGCGACGTGGGCATCTCCGACCGCATCACCAACCTGCGGACCGTCAAGTTCAACGGGACGGCCACCCCCAACGCCACGGTCACCTTCACCGAGGCCAACGGCAATTCGCCGGGCGGCACGACCACCGTCGGCGCCGACGGAAATTACAGCATCAACGTCCCTCTCGGCGACGGCTCGAACACCTTCAAGGTGAGCACGGCCGACGCCTTCGGCCAGACGATCTCGGGCACGATTTCGCCCGTAACCTACAGCGTCAACCCGCCGACGGTCACCAACACGGTTCCGTCCGCCTCCGACGCCAAGGCCTGATTTTCTCGGCCGTCCTCGGTTCGCGATTCAGCCGGCCGCCCCATCATTCGGGGCGGCCGGTTCGCGTTTTTCCGCGTCTCCGGTCAACTTCCGCAGCGCCCACGCGGCGGCCTCGCGGACCGTGGGATGTTCGTCGGGATCGTCGCGTTGGGCCATCAGCGCGGGGATCGCATCGACCCTGCCCGAAGACCCCAGCAACAGCGCCGCGTTCCTGAGCAGCCCGACCCTCCCGGCCCGTGACATGGCCGAGCCGCGAAGAGCGCGTTTCCAGTCCCCCTTCGATCGGGTAAGCCACTCGATCAGGTCGGGCGATTCCCACTCCGGGCGCGGGGCGAGTTCAGGGAGAAGCCCCGGCGGGGCCTTACGGTTCCACGGGCAGACGTCCTGGCAGACGTCGCAGCCAAAGGCCCAGCCGTCGAGGTTTTCGGCTGGCTCGTCGGGGATTGGCCCCTTGTGCTCGATGGTCCAGTAGCTGATGCACTTGCGGGCGTCCAACCGGAAGGGCCCGTCGAACGCGTCCGTCGGGCAGGCTTCGAGGCATCGCGTGCAGGTGCCGCAGTGGGACGTCGCGTGGGGCGGGTCGGGCTCCAGTTCGAGGTCCGTCAGCACGGCCCCAAGGAACGTAAAGCTCCCCAGCCGGCGGTCGATCAGCATCGTGTTCTTGCCGATCCAGCCCAGCCCGGCGAGCCTGGCGAAACCACGCTCCAGCAGCGGCGCCGTGTCCACCACCGCCCGCGCCGAGGCTTCGGGAGCCTCGGCCTTGAGCCATTCAATCAGCGTCTCCAACCGCCCGCGGACGACCTGGTGATAGTCGGTCCCGCGCGCGTACCTCGCGATTTTGCCGACCGCCGGGTACGTGGTCTTCGCACCGTAGACGACGCTGACCATCACGACCGACCGGACCCCTTCCAGGATCGAATCCGGGTGGGCGCGGGCCTGGGCGTACCGCCCCATGTACTCCATGCTGGCCGCATCCCCAGCGTCGAGCCATTCCCGGAACCGGTCATAATCCGGCGCATCCTGCGCACGAGCGATCCCAACGCGGTCAAACCCCAGGGCCCGCGCCCGTTCCTTCAGCCGGTGCGAGCAAGGGGCGGATGGGGAGGAACTCATAAAGCCCAGGTAGTCGATGATCTTCGTAGATCGGGGACATTGAGCGTCGGATTGCTGGGCTATGGAATCGCCCCATCCCGTCCGGAGGCGCCTTGGCTTTGCCAGACAGGTGAACGGGCGACGTCGCCTACCCAATCGCTCGCGGCGGCGAACGACATGAAGCCAAGGACGGCCAGCCAGAGTAAGGGGACAAGCCACCAGCCCGAGAGTCTGCGAGTCAGCACACCGAAGAGAACGACCAGGGCGATTTCCGCCAGCACGACGATCAAAGCCGAGCTGAAGCCGAGATAGAGGACGGCGTCCTTGATCCGGAAGACGTTGAACGGCTCGTCCTCGATGCTCTGGAGGATGAGAAGCCATGGAAGCGGCGAGACGGCCAGGATCAAGGCCGCCAGGCCCATGCGGAACCGCAAGGTCATCTGCGCCTCTCGATCGGGCGTTGGGCGGCTTGGAATACTCGGCGTGATGACGTGCGGTTCACGCCGGCCGGCGGGCGACCAGGGCCAGGGAGTCCTTGGCGCCGAGGTTCTCGTAGATCCGGCGAGTGGCGTCGGAGCGGTTGAGGGTGTAGAAGTGCAGGCCGCGCACCTGATTGTCCAGGAGGTCGCGGCATTGCTCGGTAGCCCAGTGGACGCCCACCTTGGAGACGGCCTCGTTGTCGGCGCAACGGTCGATGGCCCGCAGCAGCTTGGCGGGGACGCGGGCACCGAGGGCCAACTCGAACATCCGCATCATCGTCTCGCGCGAGGTGATCGGCATGATCCCGGCCAGGATCGGCACGCGGATCCCGGCCAGGTCGCAGCGCTCGCGGAAGTCGTAGAAATCGTCGTTGCAGAAGAAGAGCTGGGTGCAGATGTAATCCGCCCCGGCGTCGACCTTGCGCTTGAGGTTGTCCATCTCCTCGCGACGGTTGGGCGTGCCGGGATGCCCCTCGGGGAAGCCGGCGACCCCCACGCCGAAGCCCCGCGTATCGGACGCGGGACGCGAGCGGACGAAGCGGACGAGTTGCTCGGCGAACTGGAAGGCGTCGGCCTTGGGGTCGTAGTTTTCGAGCGTCCGGGGCGGGTCGCCACGGAGGGCCAGGATATTCTCGATGCCGGAGGAGGCGTAGCGCTCGAGGATGCCGGTGAGTTCGGGCTCGGAGTGGCAGACGCAGGTCAGGTGCGAGACGGCCGTCAGGTTCGTCTGCTGCTGGATCCGGACGATCAGGTCGTGAGTGCGCTCGCGGGTCGAGCCGCCGGCACCGTAGGTCACGGAGACGAACGACGGCTGCAGCTCCTGGAGCCGGGCGATGTTCTCGAACAGGTCGGCCGACGCCTTGTCGGTCTTCGGCGGGAAGAACTCGAAGCTGAAGGTCGTGGGGTTGGCGTCGAAGATGTCGAGAATGTGCATGGTCGCTCCGTGTCGATGCCCGCGCCGTCGTCCGAAGCCTCGGCGGAAACCCAGGATAACGCCGTGGTGAGGCTCGCGGCAAGGTCGGCCGTCGTCGAGCCTCAGTCGACGGTCGCCTCGGGGTCGCCGCCGCCGCCCTCCCGCAACTCGGCGAGGCGTCGCTGCAACATCCCCAGGTGCATCCGGAGGTGATAAAACTCCTCCATGTAGCTGAGCGGCACGTCCAACCAGACTACCTGATGCTCGATTCCTCGCAGCCGTTCGATCTGACGGTCGAGATCGTCGCCCGAGATCCCCGCCGCCAGCCGCTGGTCGACGTCGCGAAGGGCGGCGTACCAACGGTAGATCTTGCGGCGGGTCCGCCATCGGATCAGAGGCGGCGCCGCGCGGAAGAGGGGCATCGCCAGCATGACCAGCGGGATCAGCATCAACTTGGCGCGGTCGGCCATCGAGGCCACCCAGAACGGCAGCATTCTCTGGAGGACCGGCTGGCCCGACGTATAGAACCGCTGGGCGTCCTCGCCGACGGGGAGGTCGCAGTACGACGCGGAGGGGAATTCGCGCGGCTCGTTGAGGACGTCTCCCCCGCCGTGGATGCGCCGGGCGGCCGTCAGAAGAACTGGTACGAGTGCAGGGTGGAAGTCGGCGCGGACTGCCAGCATAGCCGTGGGGGCCAGCAGGGCGACGTCCTTCGCCGGCACGTCCTGGGCCAGGTCGACAATCCCCGCCGGCAGAGTCACCGGCGCAAGGAACCGGAACCGACGGCGATACGCCTCCTGGCGTTCGAAAGAGAAGAGCCGGACCCCGTCGTTGTCCAGCAGGGAACGGATTGAGTCGGCCTCGAAGGCGGCGACGAAGAAAGCGGCGTCAAGCTCGCCTTTGCGGAGGGCTTCGGCCGCATTGGCAGCGTCGTGGCGGAAGAGTTTGACTGTTGGGCCTGTTCCGGGCGAGTCCTCTCCTTCGACCAGTCCGTTGGCGGCGAGCATCTTCAGGGCCACGGCCTGCGTCCCACTGCCGTCCGCGCCGACGCCGATCCGAGCCCCCTTCAGGTCGCCCAGCCGTCCGACGGGTTTCTCGACGCGGTGGAAGAGCCAAAGGGGCTCACGGTACAGGCTCCCCAGGGCGAGTACCTTCTCTCCCTGCGCTCCGCCAGCAACTCCGCTCTGGACGATCGCCAACGAGACGCCGGACTTGTCGTCGCCGAGAAGCTTCAGGTTCTCGACCGAGCCGGCGGTGTCGCGGATTTCCAGCGTCAGGCCATCTCTGCGCAACTCCTCGGCGTATCGCTCGGCGAAGCGGTGGTACGCGCCGCCGCGACCGCCGCCGGCCATCACGAGCCGTCGCGGCGGCGGGGGCTCGACGAACATGACGTAGGTCGCGACCATCGCCGCCAGGCAGACGCCGACGACCCACAGCCACACTCCGAACCCTCGGGTCATGCGCCCTCGTCGCCGCTGCGACCCGCCCGGGCGGGTCGATTCCGCGTCAACCATCCGGAAGCACTCGATCAGGTGAGGAGGATTCTTCCCAGGCCCGCCCACCCAATCTTAACTGGGAACCCCCAGGACGGCACGAGGGCGCCGGGTATGATGATTGCGGGATCATCTGGCCCGACGTTCCTCTTCGCAGCCGCACGGACCAGTCCCAAGGCGAGCCCGTCATGAAGCGTATTCGAATCTCTCACCGCACTGAGTACCACTACCACGAGCCCGTGCGGTTCGGCCCCCATCGGGCCCTGCTCCGCCCTCGCGAGGGCCACGACCTCCACATCGCCCGCTCCACGCTGGCCGTCGAGCCCAACGCCGACGTCCGCTGGTATCGCGACGTCTACGGCAACTCGATCGCCATCCTCAACTTCCTCGAAACTGGAGAGACGCTCCGTCTGGTCAGCGAGGTCGACGTCGACCTGTACGAAAACCAGCCCATCGACTGCGTCGTCGATCCCGTCGCCCAGTGGTACCCCTTTCAGTACGACGCGGCCGAGCAGGTTGAGATCGTCCCCTATCGCCTGCCGACGTATCCCCACGACGGCCCGGCAGTGCAGCAGTGGCTTGGGGATCTCTACACGCCGGGGCGGTTGACCCTCACGGCCGACCTTCTTAACGGGCTCAACAACCTCGTTTACAGGTCGTTCCAGTACAACCGTCGCGAGGAGCCAGGCGTGCAGATCCCCTGTGAGACCCTTCGGCTGGGGACCGGATCGTGCCGTGACTACGCCGTCTTCATGATGGAGGCCGCCCGGCACCTGGGCTTCGCCGCGCGGTTCGTCACAGGTTACATCCAGATGGGCGAGGGCCAGCACGGAGCGACCCACGCCTGGACCGAGATCTACATCCCCGGCGCCGGCTGGCGCGGATTCGACCCGACCAACGATAAGCCCGCCGGCTCCGAGCATGTCTCCGTCGCCGTCTCACGCGATCACGAGAAGGCCTCACCCCTCTCTGGCTCGTGGTTCGGCCCCGCCGGCGCGTTCAATCGTTTGGACGTCTCCGTCCAGGTCTTCGAACTGTAGTGCTCTCGGTAAGTGAGCCTCATCATTGCCTCGATCGCGGTCATCGGATTCGAGTGATGGAGGCTGTGCGTCAGTAGTTCGCGCTCGTCCCGTCGATCCCTCTCGTGTGGAGTCGGTTCGGGCGCAAGTTGTTTCTGGTATTGGTCTTATGGGATTTTGCGTTGGTCGGTGGTTCTCCCGATTTTCTTCGATTTTGACACTAAACCCGAGCCTCGAACAGGGGTTTAGTACCACGAATAGTGCCAAGCTCGAGGGCGGTCGAACTACTCCCCCTGCCCCATCCGGCTCTCGATCTAGGCGCATCCCCCCATCCGCCCGCCCAACGTGGTATACCTCCTACAGTCCGAGCCCGCAGGCTACGCGATTCGAGGGGGTCGTCATGTTTCAGTGGATGTACAAGCACGCGCCCAACGGGTTTTGGTACAAGGTACGTCGGAGGTGGGACCTGTCCCGGCTCTGGCTACGCAACCGAAGGACCGGAATCTCGATCATCGCGGCGTTCCTCTTGATCGCCGGCCTTTGGGCGACTTCCCTTTATCTCTCGTTCCTTTCGTCGACGCACAGCTGGCCCCAGAAGCTCGAAGGAATGGGCCAGGTCGGCGACTCCTTCGGCGCGGTCAACTCCCTCTTTACGGGACTGACGCTCTTCTTCCTGGTATTCACGATCCACCTCCAACGCAAAGAGATCGTGGAGAACCGGAGGGCGCTGGCCGAGGCGAACCGCGATCAATACCTGGCTGCGAGACTAAATGCGTCTGCCGCCCTGCTTGAGGCTTACGATCGCGATGGCAGTCGCTCAGCTTCCGAGGATGGGGTCTCGGGTCGCTACGCTAAGTGGGAGCGGGCCAGGCTTCGTCAGACGATCCGGTTGCTCGAGTGCGAGGCCAAGATCCACGTCTCGGGACGCTGGACGCAAGACCACGAAGTCGCATCGCTACTAATGCTTATTCGGGACATGTATCTTATGTGCTCGCATGAACGCCATGAGATAATATCGGACTTGAAAAAGTCGCCTGGGCCGAAAGACGCGACCTCCCTGGGACTTCTGCGGGATCGGCTATTGAAGCTCTACAGAGAATGGTACAAAGCCGTCAACAACGAATTGCTTCTCTTGTCGCACCGGGACAGCATTCCTATGAGACAAACGGTCGTCCAGTTGATCGAGTATCAGAAGGAGTTCATCTCGGCCATAGAGGCCTTCGCTTCGCAGGCACCCTTGACGAGTCTGGAGGCCTTCGACGATGAGCCGGCCCATCGAGGCTTGAACAAGACCGTGAACGCGCTCCTGAGCGGGCCCTCATTTCTCCTGATCACCATGAGGGAGCGTGCGGAGGAAGCGATCAGGAACGGGTGATATCGACCAAGGCCCCGCCGAGTAGGTCTTCTTCCTCTCATCGTGTGATATGAGCGAAGGATTGTCGCCGTTCAATACAAGGCATGGTTAGCGTCTCCATCCAAGAGTTGGACCATTTTCCCCCATAGAGGCTTCGCAGATGACCCCCGAAGATCCCCAACAACACTCGCCTGTATTCACCGGCCGTCTCTCATATGGGCGCCGGTGGACAACCGTAGAAACGAACGCAATCTTTGACCCGGCAAGCATTTGGGTGATGCAGAGCATCATCGTACCCGGCGAACAGACAAACGAAGGGGTCCTGATTGAATCGGTTACTCTTGTGTGGCGGGAGCTTGCTCGGCAACTGGCGGCCGACCCGTCGTTGGCTTTCCGAATTGATGCCCATGTTTGGGAAGGAATCGTGGCCGCAGCGTATAAGGCCGAGGGCTTCGACGAGGTGATCCTGACGCCAAGAAGCGGAGATTACGGCCGGGACGTCATCGCCATTAAAAAGGACTTCGGATCCATTCGTTTTATCGATCAGGTGAAGCGTTACAATCCCGAGAAGGTCATAGTCACCGCCGACGATGTCAGAGCGCTCGTGGGAGTGTTGCTGTCGGACTCGAAGGCCACGAAGGCCTTTGTCACCACCACCTCGGATTTTGCTCCGGGGATTATGACAGATCCTTTCATCTCGCAGCACATACCTTATCGCCTGGTTCTGCAGAACGGTTCTGCGCTGCGCGAGCGAATCAATAGACTCGCGGTGAGCGAACAGGCTTAACCGCCGACCTCCGCCTCCCCCCTCTCCAGACAGCCCAAGCACTCCCCGACCGTAACGTCCATCCCGAACTTGTTGCACCGCACCATCGACGAGCAACCGCAAGCCGGGTCTCCTGTGCGGGCCCTGCAGGACTGGACCTCGAGGAGTTGGTCGAGGGTCGGAGGCGAGTCCTCGACGCGGGCCGGCGCGGGCTCAAGCGGAGCCGGAGGCGGGGCCGCGCCCGAGGCGTGGCGGATCCAGTTGACGTCGGACGACAGGCCGCGAGCCGCCATCGTGCAGGCGAAGGCCGTCCCGGGCCGCTCGCCCACACACTGACCAGCAATCGGGCAATGCTCGCATTTCATCGCGTCGTCACCCCGAGATCGTTACGTCCATCGAGTAGGGGTTGCCGGTAAGCGGCGTCGGCGTCGGCGTGCAGACTCCGCCGGGAAGGGCGTCGGACGGCCCGAAGCCGGTCCCGCCGGCGAAGTGGAACGTCACGTTGAACGGCTCCAGCGAGTTGACCGTGAACCCGGTCGAGACGTCCGTTTTGAGGCCGGCTCCGCCCAGGCCGGTCCCCGAGCAGTTGCCCGGCACCCGCCAGTACCGGACCTTGTCCCGTGTGTAGTTGCCGGCGTACACGTCGGGCGGGCACGTCGCCCCGTTCCAGTAGCAGTAGCCGACGCACCAGTAGTAGCCCTGGGAGAGTTGCCAGCCGCCCGACGTCGACGACAGCGTGTACCATACGTAGATCGACCCGGTCCCGACCGTCTTCGGGCCGGCGATAGGAATGAACAGCCCGGTGTACGCGTCATAGCAGGTCATGCTCGCGACGCTGCTGCAGTCCGCCGCGTAGTTGTCGGCGTTGGGACGCAGCGAGCAGACGGTGAAGTCGCAGAGGGTCGACAGCGCGACCGACTGCGAGCCGCCGACGTCGGTCAGGGTCAGGCTTGTGGAGACCGGATAAGGCGTCGGCGTCGACGGCCCGAGCAGCGAACCGCAGCAGCGATAGCCGCTTGCGGCGAACAGTTGGACGCCTTGCGTGGTCGCCCCGGTGCAGCTTGAGAACGACCCAGAGGCCCCGTTGAACCTCCCGGATGGGTGGGTGACGGTATAGGTCCCCGAGGTCGCCCCATGGCCCAGCGTGACTTTCCCATCGGAGCCCGTCGTCCCGCTCGTGATGATGCCGCCGGTGCTGGTCATCGTGACCACGGCCCCGGGGAGCGGGTAATTGGAGCAACCAGTGATCGTCCACGTCCTCGAGCAGACGGGAGAGCATCCGCAGCAGTCGCCCGGGACGAGACCGATCATTGATACGACCTCATGAGCATGAGATGATGTTCAGCCACCACTGCCCGCAGATCCAGGCGAGGTTCACGGCTCTGCCAACTGGTATCGAGGACGCAAGGGTCTTGTCGTTCCAGACTTCGACAGGGTCGGTTTCGAGAGTCCACACCCCAGCGATCAAATAGGCGATCTTGGCCCGGCCGCTCGATGAAGGGCTTGCAAAGCTACCCGTTGGAATGGCCGTCGTCACCTGGGCCCGCACGATTGACGGAGTCCAGCCGGCCCCTCGACCCAGCGCAGAGTCGCCGGGGGGGCCCTTGCCGTCGAACCGGTCGACCAGCCGCTTGAGCTTGCGGGCCGACCCCTTGGTAAGGTTGACCGGCGTCGAATCGTCGTCCTTGGCCATCACGGGGTCCCCGCGCTGAAGAGGTCCGAGGGGAAGTCGAGGACGGAGAAATCGGCCTCAGGGTAGACGTCGAAGGACTTGTATACGGGATCGGCACCGACGGCTAACTTAGCGCCGGAGCCGTCGAGCGGAACCGGCGAGGAAACCGGGGCTCCCGTCTTATCGAGGATCTGCTTGTTGGGATTGCTCCCGTCCAACTCGCGGAACCCGCAGTCGAGGAGCCGAAGCGTCCAGCCAGGGAGCACGGTCACGTCGTCGCCGCCGTCGACAATGACGATCGGCTTTCGGATCGCGAAGACGTACGACGTATCCCACGCCCAGGAACTGGTGTCGGAGTTCCAGGTCCGGTCCGCCGTGATCGACCGGCAGAGCACGGAGCCCGCAGGCCACCCCAACCACTCGGCGTCGTTGACGTGCCACTCGAGGGCCTCGGCGATCGAGTCGTCGAAGGTCTTCTGGAGCCGGCCGATCTCGTACACGCGGACGGATGCCGGGATCGTCGGCGAGTCCTCGAAGGGATCGTCGGCGGAGTTGAGGACGGGATCCCCGTTACGATCATAGGCGACGGCGACCTCTTGCTCCTCGCCTCGGTTACGGAGAGAAGGGGGCTCGGCGAACGGGTCGCGGACGCCGGTGTCGGGGTCGACCGCTTCCTGGTTGCTCGAATAGCGGCCGAATCGGATCGTGGCCTTATACGTCCGCCCGTCCTCGGCCGTCGGCTGGACGTCGACGGCGAGGAGCTTGGCCCGGACGTCGGTCTCGAGGGCCGTCCCGGTGAGCGGGTAGCGGTAGGTCGCATTCCAGGCCAGGCCGGTCGCCTGCATGATCGCGAGCGGGCCCGGAGGCGGGTCGTCGACCTCAGCCTCGACCTGAACCTCGACCGTGTAGCTGAACCCGTCCTGCAGCGTCCAGCCGCCGGATGCGCCTCCGTAGATATCGGCAATCGTCAATGCCACGGCTCAGCCTCCTTACAGGTTGACGACCTCGACGACTACCGCCGCCGACTGCTTGGTCAGCCACTCGCCGAATTTCCGGCCGAGGTCGACCTGCGCCGCGACCATCTTGCCCGTGTTGTCCGCCGTGGCCTTGGCCGCTTTGGCCGAGTCGTCCTTGCCGACCCCGTACCGCGACTTGAGGACTATATCGGCCGCCTCCTTGGAGCCCGCGGCGTAGGCGCCGGCGAACCGGTCGCGGTCCTCCTTGGGCTTGTCCTCGACGGCCTTCTCCGCGGCCTTCTCGGCCGTCTTCTGCTCTTGCTGCCGTTGCGGTCCGGCGACCGCGAGGGGGGCCGTCCGCTGGGCCTCGAGCTTGGCTTTGGCCTCCTCGATCTCCTTGCGGGCTCTGGCCAGGTAGCCCTCCTCAGCCTTCCCGGAGGGCGAGAACATCGCGCTGAAAGCCTCCTGGGCCTTGGCCGCCGAACCCTTGGAGATCTGCTCGGCCTGCGAGGCGAACTCTCGGAGGTTGCCCGCGGCGGTCCTGGCCCACTGGCCGGCTCCAATCCGAGCCATCGCCTCGAGGACCGAGGCCAGCCCTGAGGCGACCTTGCCAACCCCCGACTGGATATAGCTGAACACCTCGAGGGCCGCCCCCTTGAGCGCGTACCAGGACTTGGTGACCAGGCCGACGGCTCCATTCCAGGCCGACGTCGCGACCCCGGCGACGTCGAGGCCGCCGAGGGCCTCGGCCATCGTCGACGAGATCCAGGTCGTGAGATCCTGCCAGGCCAGCGAGCCCGCCAGGAGGGCCGTGTTGACGGCCTGCAGGCCCAGGCCAAGGGCCGGAGCGACCGTCGAGCCGAGCGTCTCCCACAAGGTCTCGAGCCGCCCCCAGAGTTCGGCCATCTGGGCCGCGGTCCCGGTCGACTCCCGGTTGAGGGCCCCGGAATCTTTGGCCAGACCCTTTTGGATCAACGACATTCGCGCCTGGACCTTGGCCGCGTTGTCGAGGGCCTCGCCCTGCTTGACCAGGCCCAGCGTGAGAGCCTCGTTTTCGACGGACGCCTCGTCGATCAGGATGCCCCACTCCTTGAGGGGCTCGGCCTCGCCGGAGAGGCCGCTGCGGATCTTTTGCAAGGCCTGGTCCAGGGGGACGTCGCGGAACGCCGCGGCGTCGGCCGCCAACTGTGAGAGGCTGGTCGAGAGGGTCGCCGCGTCGGTCTGAGCGTAGCCCATACCCTGCAACATTCCGCCGAGGGCCGAGGCCCCGTCCAGAAACTCCTTGCGTGAGACTCCGAAGGCCTTATTCATATTTTCGGCCGTCGCAATCACTCCCGCGCCCGACTCGCCGAAGACCTGGTTGGTCTTGTTGTAGGTCTCCGTCAGGTGCGCGGCCTCGCCGGCCGCCTTGACGCCGAGAATGCCCCCGGCGACGACGGCCGCCGCCCCGACCTTGGCCAGCGACGAACCGACCGAAACGAGCGAGGTCTGGAGCTTGGAGGCGCCGACTTTCGCCACCCCCCATCCGATCCGGGCCAGCCCGCCCCCGGCCTGTCCCGCGCCGGAGCCGACCCTGGTCAACTGGATCGCGAGGGGGCCGAGGTTGCCCGTCCCTCCCTTGAAGGAGTCCCGAAGCAGGTATCCCATCGACTCGCCGGCGTCGGCGACCTTGGCCAACCCCTTCGCGATCGAGCGAGAGCCCGCGCCGAAGTCCTTGGAGACCGCCGACGACCAGGACTGGACCATTGTCGAGGCCTTGGCCAGGCCCTTGGCCAACTCGCCTGTGGAGGCTTTGAGATTGATAGCGATCGATCCGATCAGCATCTGATCACTCCTTGCCCAGGAGGCGGACCTGGTGCATGACCCCGGCGAGGATCAGCCGCTGGGCGATCTCTCGAGCTTTCGGGCCCTGGGCCGCGTAGGCCGGTGCCATGAACGGGTGACCGACGTGCGTCGAGTCGCCCAACTCGACGCGCGGCGCGTACCAGGCGCCCCCCTCGGCGGAGTCCTTGTCGACGCGCACGTCGAGCCCTACGACGCCCTTGCGCCTCACCTTGGGTTTGACCGCTCGCAGCTTGATCGACCGCTTGAGGGCCCCGGATTCCACGGGGGCGTTGGCCTTGGCCGCGGCGAGGACCGGCTTGAGGGCTTGGCGGATCGCCTGGCGGACGACTTTCTTGCCGATCGCCGGCTCCAGTTGCCGGAGCCGCCGGTCGATTTCCTCGATCCCCGTGACAATCGTCGCCTTGGACTTGGCCATCGGTCAGACCCTCCGATCCGAGACCCGGCCGCCCATCAGCCGAGCGAGGTAGTCGACCCCGTCCTCGGCGGAGAGGGGAGGTCCGACCGGCTTGGGTTGGGGCTTGGCCGGTCGCAAAATGAAGTCCTCGAGGGCGAGCTTGCGCTTGCCGTCGGAGTGGACCAGGGCCGTGATCCAGGATAGGTGGCCGAACAGCAGTTGCAGGTCGGGCAGGCCCTCGGCCTGGTGGTACTTGCACCAGGTCCGCCATTCATCGGCGGGCATCTGATCCAACTCCCACAGGCACTTGCCGAGGGCCAGGCCGAGGCGACATTTGAGCACCTCCTCGGCCGTCAGGCTTTTTTTTCGAGCGCCTCGACCTCGTCCTTGGTGAGGCGGTTGACCCGGGCCACGGCCTCCTGGACGCGCTGTAAGAACACGACGTCAAGCTCCTTGAGCTTGTCGAGGTCGGCGAGACCGAAAGCCAGCTTGCCGTTCTCGTCGCAGACCCCGGCGACGGCGAACCGCGCCAGGAAGTCCTCGAGGGCCGGCTTGTCGGCCATCCAAGCCTCGAAACGACCCAACTCGCCGGCGCTCATGGCGCGAACGTGGAGCGGACCGAAATCCTCGATCTCGACCCGCTCGACCTTGGGCTTGGGGCCCGCCAGGAAGGATTCGCGAATGCTCATGATTAGCTCCCGCTGACGGTCGTGATCACCACGGCGCCCGTGCATTTGATCGTGACGGAGACCTCGGTCACGTCCTCGACGCCGCCCGCCGACGGCGAAAAATCGGTCAAAAAGCCGTCGACCGTGAACAGGGTCGCCGGAGTCGTCGGAAAGCTGACCTGCCAGGACTTGACCACGGGGGCGTCGGCCAGGCCGGCGAGGTAGACCTGGTTCGCGTCGGCCGGATCCATCTGGATCGTGGCCGAGATCTCGCCGCCGTCGGGGATTCCGGGGCGGTAGGTCTTGCGGGTGCTCGAGAGATTCGTGGTCTCGATCGAGCCGACCGACGAGGACGGGCCGTCGATCGAGGTGATCTGGCCGAGAGCGGTGTAAGTGCCCGCCACCTTGGCCACAGAGAGCGTGGTCCCCTGTCCAATGTAGATCGACATTTCAGGCCTCCAATTCGGCGGGGATCGAGACCCGCACGACGCATGATAGGGTGATCATAACTCTGTAAACGGGCAGGTCCTGAGCGAAGGTAGGGTCCTCGTTGAGGTCGTCCATCGATTCAACCCAAGCGCCGAGGAACACGACCTGTCCGATCAGGCCGGAGAAGCCGTCCCAGCGCTGGCGGACCGCCTCGGTCGTCTGGTCGACGGCCGCTTGAGACCTGGCCCAGCAGTTGATCCGGACGGTCGCCCTCGCGGAGCCGTCGGAGCCTCGGAGGTTGCGGCCCGGTACGACCGAGACGATCGTCGCGGTGACTGCCGGGAGACTCGAAGTCTGGGGGATCGCCGCCGAGGAGATCCGGTTGCGGGCCGCGATTACCGGGGTGGCCGGAGCAAACTGATCCAGTACGGCGAGGAGACCCGTAGAGTCTCGCAGTCGCTTGAGGACCGCTTGTCGGATCGTCCGGGGATCGTTGGCCGGACTGTAGGCGACGACCGCCGACCCGCCGACCCCGACCCCTCCCCTTGAAAACCAACGGAGGACCGCCTGGACCAGCGCCCGGCCGCCCGCGGCGATGCCTCCGGAAACCCTGGCGACGAGGCTTGTGGTCGTCGTCGAGGAGCCCCCCAGAGCAACGCCGCCGGTCGCACTCGCGGCGAACGAGGCGGAGACCGTCGAGACGCCTCCGAGGGCGACCCCGCCCGTCGCTGGAGGCGACGTCGAGGCCGAGACTCCGGCCGCGCCGCCGACCCCTGCGCCACCCGTGCCGGTCTCCCCGTAGGAGGCCGAGGAGGGGCTGAAGAAAAGGCCGCTCGCGTTGGTAGTTGAGCCTGCCGTCCGACTGATCTCGACTCGGTAGGAGCCTGCGGAGAGGTCCCATACCAGCCAGCAGCCATCGGTAAACGATGAGATGGTGCGAGAGTCCAGGGTGGTCGAGGTGGCCGTGTCGATGATGTCCGTGGTCTGGACGCGTACAGGTCCGTCGTCGTACTGGTAGAGGGCCAGTCGGCAGGCCCGCGAAACCTCGAACTCAAATGCGAGCGGATTGGTCGGCGAGGTCCAGGAGACCAGATAGCCGTCGGGGCCGCCCGGTCGGACCAAAGCGGTCGCGGAGGCCGAGTTGTTGTCCTGGATCCAGTCGACCTCACCGGAGGAGATCGACCAGCCCGACAGATACGACGGAGCCGAGATCCCCGGGGAGGTTGCAGACGCTGGCACAACGCCGCCGTCGGCCCCGTAGACTCCGGGCCAGTTGCCGCGGGTCGTGCGGTCCTCGGCGATGAAAGTTGCGCCCATGGCCCGGCCTCCCTACCTCGAATCAGGCCAGCTGGATCTGCGGGGTGATCGCCAGGGAGTCGCCGTCGGCCAGGGTCCTGGCTGAGGCGAACGGCTCGAACAGGATCAGCTTGCCAGAGGTCGCGCCGAGGAGGAAATAGCCGTAGACCGTCACACTCGAGCCGCTCGTGTTGGTCCAGGACTGCGCGGCGTAGGTCGCGGTCGCAACCTGGGTCCTCGTGGACCAGGCCGAGGACGGCGCGGACAACGAGGGGGTCGCCCAGTTGCCAGCGCCTACGGCTCGGGTCAGGGTCTTGCGGGAGTAGCCCGTGAACGAGGCCTCCGCCGCCGTGTAGGTCGCCGCGGCCGACGACTCGGTCCCGGAGATCGCCGAGATGTAGAGGCAGAGCGACCAGTCCTCGCCGGAATCGAGGGCTTCGGCCAGGAATTGGAGGCCACCCTCATGAGGCATCATCAGTGACATATCAGGGGACTCCAATCCGAAGGTCAACGGGCGGGGGAGCAGCGAAAGAAGATTGAAGAGGGTCACGCGACAGCTCCGAATCGCTCGACCGCGGCGATCGTCAACTCCTGGCGACGCATTTCCCAGTCGACGACCCCCTCGATGTTGAGGACCCGACCGGAAATATCGACGACGAACCGGCCCGTCGGGTCGATCCCATCGCGGTATCGACAGACGATTTCGTATCGGATTCCCGCAACGACCTGGTCGTTGCGGACGACCTCGTCGCCCTTGACGGGCCGGACCCGAGCCCAGACGGCGAAGGCGTCGGACCAGGTCTCGATCTTGCCGCCGTCGGCGTCGATCGAGTCGGCCACGGTCTGGTAACGGAGTTTGGTCCGCATCTGGCCTGGGTCGATCACCCTGAAACCCTCCATGAGCAGGACTCGAGGAGGGTCTCGACGGCCCATGGAAGGTCGGCAACGATCGAGCCCGTGAGGATCGGTTCGCGGCGGTCGTACCACTGGGCAATCAGCATGAGCATGGCGAGGCGGGCCGACTCCGGGATGTCGATGTCGGCGAACCCAACCCTGTATCGCACCTTGACCGTCGACTCGCCTACGAGCGTCGCGGGCCAGGACTGCGAGTTCACCGGCAGCACGAGGCCAGGTGTACCGGTCGCCAATCGATAGGTCGAGGGCTCGAGCGTCTGCTCCATACCAGCGCCGTCGAGGTACGTAATCGACTCCACCTCGACCAACGGAGGCCGAGGCAGGTCAATCGCTCGCATGGTCGCCGAGCAATAGGGCCCATACCATCCGTAGGGAGCACCGTGCCAGGGGACGGAAGCCGGTCCCGGAAAACCGTCGCGCGTGTAATCGAGGGTCTGCGGAGCGAAGGCCCGATTGCACCGGACCTCGGCCAGTTGCCGGGCCGCCGTGATGAGGGTCCCGACGTACGAATCGTCGTCGTCGACCAGGATCCTGGCGTGCTGCTTGGCCAACGCCAGACTGATCGGCTCCGTAGTCGGAGGTGCGACGATCGACAGGCCCATGGTCAGCCTCCCCGTCGGGTTCGCTTGGTCGCCGTCCGGACCCCGGAGAGGTCGGCGACCGCCTCGCGGACGAATGGCTCGACGACGCGCTCGGCGATCAGTTGCTGCGCGAGCCGGTCGTCCATGACCTCGATCGCGCTCGCGGGGTACACCCTCGAGCCGATCAGCTTTTGGCACAAGAATCGAACGACCATATGAGCGCGCCTGGATGAATAACGGGAATCAGTTATATAATTCGGCCCGGCGGAGCACGGAGGCACCCCGCCGGGCCAGGCCGTCCGTCAGGCGGATCAAGCCGTGGAGACGTCGACCGAGATCGCGAAGGCCGCCGGGTGCAGCAACTGCACGTCGCAGTCCAAGAAGGCGGAGAGGGTCACGCCGCCGTCGTTGGAATACGGATTCGCGAACACATCAACAGCCGAGAACATGCCGATGGCCATCTGATCCCAGGCGCCCATGGCGATGGCCGACAGACCGGTCCCGCTGCCCTTGGTGAGGGCGTTGGAGACGCTCGAGGTCGAGAAGTAGGGCCGACCGGCGATCGTCTGGGACTCGGAGTTGACGGTGTAGACCGGGTATCCGCTCTCCCGGGGGGTGACCTCGAGCTTGGCGATCACGGTCGGGTTGGTAATCGCCGCAACGTTGTCGCCCGCGTTGGCGGTCGCGACCGCGCCGAACATCGACACCACCTCGGCGTAGCTCAGGGCGCCGCCGTCCGTGCCGTTGGCCAGGACCGTAACCCCGTCGCCGGACGTGTACGTGAAAAGTCCCTTGGGCTGACCGGCGGAATTCGAGCCGTGAAACGCGCCGACCTGCAGGCCGACAGCGATGTCCTTGAGCAACTGATTCCAGACGCCCTGCTGGATGTTCACATTTGCAGTCACCAATGACTGCCGGTCGATGAACGTCTTGCCCGCCAGGGTATGCGCGGTGAACGCCGCCTGGGCGATCGAGCGGTCCGCGGCCGTCGGGCTGGTGCCGGAGACCCAGTAGGTAGCACCGGAGGTCGCGAGCGGCAACTTGAAGAGGCCCTCGGAAACGATCGTCTGGACGCCAGCCTGGGCGAGGACCAGCTTGGCCATGAGCGCGTCGAGGATCGGGCCCCGGACGGTCGTGCCGACGGCTCCGGTCGCCGAGAAGGAGCGGTACTCGATTTCCGTTGAAAGCGGAATCAGCACGCCGCGCGTGTTGGGCCGGAACCGGACCAGGTCCTGGTGAACCTCGCCCTCGAGCCCGTCGGGATTGAGGCCGCGGGCCTGGGCCGCCATGGCGCGAGCGGCGCAATACTGGTGCCGGCCGTTGCGGGTGTTGGCCGCGTCGGTATGGGCCGCCTGAGTCGGAGCCATCCGAGCCGCCAGAGCCGCCCGACGCTGGGCGCGGACGTCCATCTCGTCGGCCTGCGCGGCCAGGCCCTCGGCCTGGGCAACGAGACCGTCGTGCTGCTCCGAGACCTCGGTCGAGGGGGCGTCCTCGAGGCCGTCGATCAACTCCTCGGCCTGGCGCATGAGGGCCGCGGCCCGACGACGCAGTTCATTCGCATCCATCAGCGATCACTCCTTGATCTAGGGCCGACAAGGCCCGTACACTCACCGACCCTTGCCGACCCGGACCGCCAAGGCCTCGAGCCGTTGCCGCCTGGCCTGGACCCAGAGGTCGCGGGCCTTGCGGCGGTGTTCCTGGATGAGATCCTCGGCTCGAGAGCGGGCCGATACGTCCGTTTGTGGGTAGGCCGGATGGACCACGGGGGACACGTCCACGAGCAATTCGACCTCGAGGATCTCCGTCGAAACCAGGTCACGGCCGTTGATGGTCGTGATGGTCGTCCGCTCGCCGCCGTTGCGCGCCGGCATGAACGCAAAACTCATCCCGTTGATGTCCGCCCTTCGGACCAGCGTAAGCAGGTCGCGGCCCAGAACCGTGTCCGGGAGGTCGATCTCGCAAGCCAGGCCGACCGAGTCCTCGACGATCCGGACCGTCCCGGAGGCCGTCCGGCCGAGGAGGTGGTCGTCGTCGTGGTTGAACAGGGCGACGACGTCGGGGTTGGTCGCGAGGACCCGAGTAAAGGCCCCGGGCCGTATGACCTCGCGGACCTCGTATGACTGCGACGACCACAGGACCGTTTCCTGGTCGAACACGGCCGCATGCCCAACCAGGATCGGGGAGGCCGAGTCCTCTCGGAGGGAGGGAGCGCCGGATCGATAGTGGATTCGTCGAGCGCTCACTTGGGAGCCTCCTTGGGGTGGTCCAGGACCTGGTCGAGGGGGGCCGTATTGAGCGGGATCATGAGCTTGTCGCCCTCGCCGTTGGGGAGGGGAGGCAGGCCCTCGACGGCGCGGCCCTCGTCGATCTTGATCAATCCAGACGCGCTCATATTGCGAAGCCAGGCCGAACGGGTCGCGGTGTCGGCTCGCAAAAGCGCGGTGAAATCGAACTCCCAGTACAGGCCGGACTCGACCTCGACGTCCGTCAGGAGCCTGAGATCCAGAACCGCCTCGATCGATTCGCAGATCGGCCGGAGAGTCTCGTTGAGGTACTGCAGATTGCTTTGCTCGACGCTGGCGTACGAGGCTTTGGAGTAATCGGCCAGTTTGTTCGGAGGGAGTCGATAGACTCGGGCCATCTCGACGACCTGAAACGCACGCAATTCCAGCAACTGGGACTTCGCTGGGTCAGTTGCGGTCGGGGTCCATGCCGTTCCAGGAGGCGCGACGTGAAGGCCATAACGGCCCGAGCCAGTGAATGCCTCTTGTAGTTGCTTGCGGAGGGCCTCGTTTTTCTCCTGGCTGCCAGCGCTGGGGGCCGTCACGATGCCGGAGGGGATCGCCGAATTTCCCAAGTACGACGACGCGTGGCTCTCCGCCGCTCGGGTCAGGGCGATCGTCTGCCGACAGAGGTCGGTCGGGGAGAGGCCCGAAACCCCGTCCTCGCCCAGGCCGACTAGGTGGAGGATCTCCTCGCGGGGGACCTCCTTGCCCTTGACCAAGTAATCGACTTCGCCGGTCTCGTCGTTTCGTAGGACCTGCACCGTCGTCGGGTCGAGGACCCGCAACCGGACGGGATAGCCGCTCGCCCAGGCCACACGAGCGTAACCGTTGCCACCCTTGAGGCGATGTCCGATCCAGGCCGCCAAAAATGCTTGCGGGGTCGTCGAACCACCGTCCGGGGACCGTGAAAACAACTTGGCCGCGGGGTGGCTAGTCACGACCTCGGCCGCGCCGTTGTCGAGTCGTCTCTTGAGGCGGAGGGGGAGGCTCGCAATGTCACCGGAGACCGCATTGATCGCGGCCCAGACCGAGGCGACGGTCAGGACGTTGGACTCGGAAATCCACTCGCCCGACAAATTGGGGCCGATAGGCGACAGTTGCGAGACCAGTTGACCGGCGGAGGCGCGGGGATTCAGCCGGTCGCCGAGCCCCTGCAGGAGGGAGCCGACGCCGCCGGCCGCGCGCTGAAAGATCCCGGGTCGTTGGTCCAAGGTGCGCCTCCCTGCGCGAGGATCGTTCCGTCTCCTCTATTATACACCTACGTCGTATCAGGGCATAACAGTGTGAGCACGATTTTGGGGTTTAGCCAAGAACTCCGATGAGGGGGACGTCATCGGGTTGGGCTTGCTCGTCCATCCAGCCGAGGAACCCGTTGAGAACGGCGTCGACGGCGTCGATCTTGTCGCTGGACCGCTCCTTGTCGAGTGTCACGTTGCCGCGGGCCTCCCCCTTGCTGGGGACCGCGTTGCCCATGCACCAGGTCAAGACGGGGTCCTCCTCCCGGCCGTGGCGGATCTTGCCCAGGGTGACCCGCCGCTCGTACTCTTTGGTCGGCTGCGACATGGTCCGCCAGCCCTTGCGGACTTCCTGGTGAGGGACGCCCAGGCCGCCCAGGAAGGTCCCCATCGTCATTACGTTATATGAGTCGAGATTCAAGACCTTGAACTTGGTCCGCTCATACACTTCGGCCACGACCTGGGCGATCCTGGCGTAGTCGATCCGGGGCCCGTCGGTAAGCTCGAGCCGGCCCTCGTCGGCCCATCGCTGGTAGAGGGGCCATCCCGCGGCCGCCCGACGATCGGCCTCGCCCTGCGGGCACCAGCACCATGTGAAAACGTGGTGCTCGTCGGCGACGGGGTCGTAAAAGACCACGGCCAGAGCCGTCAGGTCGGACGTCGAGGAGACGTCCAGGCCGGCCCAGCACGGCATTCCGGCGAGGAGACAAGACCCGATCTCGTGCCGCTTCGCGGAGGAATTCCAGGACGCGAGGTTGAAGAACTTGCCGGACTCCGAGACCCAGGCATTGAGCCTGTACCGTTTGAATCGGGCCAACGCCGCGGGGGTCCGTTTGGCCTCCTCGAGTTGGGAGCGGAAGTCCTCGAGAGAGGTCGTGACGCCCAAGGAGGGGTTGGCCAGTCGCCAGACTTCGGGGTCGTCGACGTCGACGTCTACACCCGGCCGGGGGCCGTAGACAACCGGGAGGAAATGGAGGTCGACCACCTCGCCGTCGAGGACTCGCCACGCGTGTTGATTGCGGTCCCAGCAAGGCCCGTCGCGGTTGATCCCGGCGGTCGTGATCGATAGGGTCAGGGGGTTGCGGCGAGAAATGCCCGCGTACCGAAAGACGTCCCAGAGCTTCCAGGAATTTTGGAGGTGCAGTTCATCGAAGCATGTAAATGAGCTTGACGCTCCGTCCTTGGAGTCGACGTCGGCCGAGTTGGTCCGAATGACGCCGTTCATGCGCTGGAATTCGATCCTCTTGACCCCGTCCGCGAGCTTGAGCCTCGACGACAGCGCCGGCGAGGCCGCGATCATCTTGCGAGCCTCGTCGTACAGCCGGCCGGCCTGGGACCGGTCCACAGCGTTGAGGTGGATCTCCGGGCTTTCTTCCCCGTCGGCCATCAGCGCATAAAGTATCAATGCGCTAACGTATAAGCTCTTGCCGGATTTCTTCGCCAGCGTGACGTACGCCTCGCGGTATCGGCGTCGGCCGGTGTCCGTGTGAACCCATCCGTAGAGATCCCAGGTGAGTCGCCGTTGCCAGTCCAACAAAACGAACGGTTCGCCGGCCGCGAGGCCGGTCGGGATCCCGCAAAACGTCTCAATAAACGAGCATGGGAGCGCCGCCGCCTCCCGGTCGAAGTAGTAGCCCTGCCTGAGGGCCGCCTCGTCGGATTTGGTGCGAACCGGGTCGTAGGTGGCGAGGTCCAGGGCCACGGAATCAGCCCCTCTTGTTGGCCTTGAGCCAGGCGTCGAACGCGTCCTCCGCCGGCGCTGCCATCGCGCCGACCCGGGCGCGGGCCGTGGGCGTCAAGCCGAGCGCGTCGGCGAACTTGGCCAGGTCGCGAGTCGCACAGGTCAGGACCGTGACCAGGGGATTGGTTCGGGGGTTGCCCTTGCCGTCGACGGTCGTCATTTGCCAGGGAGCCTCGGCCTCCGCGGCCTGGGCCTTGGCCAACGCCTTGCCGCTGAGCTTGCGGCCCAGCTTGTCGACTTTCGGGGCGGGGGGCGGCGCCAGGGCCCGCCTCGTGTGATAGACCAGTGAAAACGAGAGGCAGTAGCTCACGAGGACCCCGACGTCGGCCGAGGTCAGGGAGCCGCCCAGGAGGCCGACGACGCGGTCCCACTCCCGAGAGGCGGGACCGTCCATCTCGACCGTCAGGGGCTTCACAGGGGGCTCCTGGGAGCCCGTAACGACGCCCAGGGTCGGATTCTTCCGGGGTCTTCCTCGACGGGCCATTGCGTCACTCCATTGTCACTGGATTAGGGGCCGTCCGATGGGTCCGACTTACCCCGAAAAACGAGGAAAGCCCCGCCGCGGGCAGGGATGGACGCATCCATACATTAGATACCCCCTACCCGTTGCGGCCGAGCGGGTTGTGGTTTTTCCGCCGGCCGCCGGCCGCCGACCGGGGTCGCCAGGGCCTCTCGATCCGTCCATCCTCGTCGTATGCGCATGTATGCAACAAAGTAGTCGATCCCGGCCGCCTCGGCCGCCGTAATCAACGGGACTGGAGCCGCCTGACCATCGATGGCGACGTGTACCCTGCAGCACTTCGAGCGATCGATCTTGTCCGGCCTCCGCCGGCGACCGCCTACCGGGATCTCCAAGGCGTCCGCCCGGGACCAACCGGCCTGGATCCTGGAGGCGACCGTACTATGGGTCAGGCCGCGCTCCCTGCAGACTTGGTGGAGCGGAGGCAGTCCAGCCTCGACCGTCGACAGGTAGGTCCGCTTGGCGTTGCTCACGATCGACCTCCTCGCTCCGCCTGCAGGGCCGTCTCGCGGATCCGGTGGTGGGCCAGGCAGAGCGACCTGAGGTTATCCCGGTCGTACGCTTTGGCGGGGTCGACCTCGCGAGAGATCAGGTGGTGGACCTGCTGGGCGGGGACCAACTCGCCGGCCTCCTTACAGTCCTCGCAGAGAGGATCCAGCGAGAGCTTGTAATCGCGGCAACGGATCCAGGCCGCGCGCTGCAGCCACCGATGCCGCTCGGTCTTGGCCCGGTCACGGGGAGGCTTGCGCTCGAGCCTGCGCTGCCAAGGCAGCCGGTCCGGCCTGGCGGGAATGCGATCCATTGCGCTCAATGCTCCTGGATCGGTCGGACTGCCACGATCGACGCCGCCTCGCCGTAGCGATGACCGAGGGCGTTGATCTCGGCGCTGAGGGCCGCCGCCGGCTGGGCCCGCAACGCCTTGACCTCGGCCTCGAGGGTCGCGACCCTCTCTGAGAGGGCGCGGACCTGATCCTCGACCGGGATCGACTGGGCCAGGGCCAGGGGTTGCGAGTCGTGCGAGCGGGCCGGGCCAGCGTAGGAGATCAGGCCGAGGCCGACGGTCGCCGTCGCGATCCATGCAGCCGTGAACCAAGGGATCGGGGATATTTGACGCATGCGCATGTGCGTATCCTCCTCGACGATGCGAGGGGAGTGGGAACCGTAGCAGTTAGTCAGGTCGCACGGGAATTTGATCTTGCGACCCATGCAGGTCGTGACCCGACCGACAACCGGCTCGTTGTGATGACGAAGCCCGCATACTGGACAATCCCAGGATCTTGATCGGCTCATTGTCGGGCTCCATTGGCACGGGCCTTGATTCCCGCGACGACCAGCGCCGAAAGGACGGTCCCGAGGATCTCCGACCGCGGGCTCCCTGGGTGGACCTCGACGGCAACCCCGCCCACAAGGTCCGCGACCGAAAGGCCGATCAGTACGTGCGGCCGGTCGTCGACGTCGATGGGCCGGATCGAAACACCCTCGACCCATGCGATTGTGTAAATCTGCTCCGCCACGTCGCGGCAGTCGTCAAGGAGCCGCTCGAGGAGTAGCCGGTTGAGGTGGGAGGTTGCGGCCGAGGCCATGGTCAGCGACCCTCCTCGACGGCGATCTGGTTGCGCTGGATCTGGAGACCGGACAACTCGCTCCGGAGGCCTCCTATACGAGCCTCCAAGGCCTCCGCCTCGCTCTGGAGGCCGGAGAGCCTGGCCTCGAGGTCGGCCCTGGCATTGGCCCGCCTGGAGGCTTGTAGGCGATCGTAGGCTGCGAGCACGGCGGACCAGGCCAGGAGAGCGATCCCCAGCCAGGTTGCGGCCGCCTCTTGTGAGATCTGACCGGCAGCGATCGTAGCGGCGCCTAGGAGGCCGGTGGGGAGCGATGGGTAGCGGTGGATCACGGTCGGCCCTCCTTGGCCAGTCGGGGTCAGTCCTTGACGACCAGGCCCAGCCGCTTGGCCTCGCTCCGGACCGCCAGACGGGCCGTGTAGTGGCCCACGGCCCCGGCGCCGAGGATGACGGCAATCGCGTTGAGAACCACCTTGATCGCCTCGGTTTGCGCGGGCCAGGCCGCGGACAGGGCCGCGAGGAGCACCGCGGAGATCGTCGCCCAGTTGGATTTGAGCCAGGTCAGGATCGAGGCCATGGGATTCCCTTCCCGATGAGGTGAAAACCGATAATCAAATCAACGCGCGTTGTTGTCGACGGCGAGCACGGCCTCCGCCTCGTCGACGGCCCGCTTGGCCTCGAGCCAGGTCGCGACCAGCCTGCGGATCGCGCCCGAACGACCGCCCGGTCCGGGGTTGCTGGCCTGGTAGAGGTCGAGGCCCTCGAGGGTCGCAGCGTCCAGATTGGCGCAGATTTGCTTGCCGCCGGGGACTTTGTGTGATGAGGCCATTGCGGGGGTCTCTTGCTAGCGCTTGCAGGTGATCACGCGATGTTTAATTATATGGCCGACCCGGGAAGGGCGCAATGAAAAAGAGCCGCACATGGCGGCCCTGGGCGGAATCTCAAATGGTGGGAGGAGTCAGTCGACCGAGACCAACTCTCGGCGGACCTCCCTCGCCTTGCGGGAGGTGGCCGTCCAATCGATCGTCTGGAGGTCGGCCAGGATCGCATGACGGGCCTCGGCCAAGGCGCCGCCGGTGAACAGCGACGACATCGCGTCAAGCAGGTCACGGGCATGGTCGGCCCAGGCTGTCACCTCGTATTGGTTGGACTGGCATGATCGCCAGTACTTGCCCCCGAGCCAGGAGGGCTCGTCCCGAAACCGCTCACAGACCTGCTCTGCGATCAGCCCGACCTCGGCCAGCTTGACCACCTTGGCCAGGTCCGAGGCCTTGATGACCCGCTGCGCCAGGTCCCGCCTTCGCCGCGACATTGAGAGCCGGGGGTCGGGTGTAACTTCGGCGACCAGGTCGGCGACCTCCTTGCCCACCTCCCCGGCGAGACTTTCGTAGTCGTGGTCTCCATGCTCGATCGCGTAGACCTCTCCGGCCGCCAGAGCGACGGACAGGGCCTCCCTGGGGAGGATCGGCCGTCGCGACTCCGGATCACAGAGGCGAGCCTCCCGAAGGGCCGTGACGAACCGCCAAGCCCGCTCCCGGCGGGCCAAGCTGAAATGGGCGACGAGCGGGTCGGTAACTGAGGGCAAGAGCCGTCGGCCGGACGAAGGAGCAAAGGTGACCGCGTCGGGGATCTCGTTCATCGTGGCGCCTCCAAAGGTGATTGGTTGCAAACGGGCGCCAGGTTGTATAGCCCGAGCCAGGGCGGTCAATGGGTCGGTGAATTTCGCGCATGCGTGCGCACTTGCGCCAGCAGGCGAGAACTACTCTCTGATTAGCTCCCAGTTCGGCATGTCATCCGGCTTCGCCGCGAAATCCCCATCCGAGGGCAATCGCTTGTGCGCCAGAAGTTCGGATATCGCGTTGACGATCAACACAACCGACCATCGCATGTCGATGAGCGTTTCGGGCTCGGAAGCCGACTCAACCGCGGACGTGGCGAACACCTCGACCACTATCCTCCGATAGGTGAGTCGATGCCCGATCGCCCAACCAGCAACAGCATTTCGTGGCGTGGCCTTATACCCCTGGAACACACGCTCCACCCAATCAACGGGGATGCTGTCCTCACGCCCCCTGACGGTGTACTCCCACCCGGACCACCGCTGATCGCTGATCGACCCACCACTCGACACGATTCACCTCCTCCACGATTGCTGGGACCCAGGTCCAAGCCTACCGCGCGCCGGGAGGGGGTGGGAGTAGCTCGACCGGGTCCAGGTCTAGGATTCCTCCGTCCTCGCGCGCGATGACCCTTTGTGAACATGACCCAGAGGACGGAAGTCGTTGCAGCAAATAGACATTGGATGGGCCACAACATTTGTGAACTCATGACCCAGTCGATTATGGCGCATAACAGCTTGGCATGGCGTGAACAAGTCTATCGGCCGGGGGGATCGACCTGGTCCAAGTGGTGGGAGTGGTTCCGGGAGAGGACTGGTCCAGCTAGATCAGGTGTTCCAAAAAGTATTGGGTCATGAGTTCATAAATGTTGTGGCCCATCCAATGTGCTTAAGAAATATAGACTTACAATCTCTGGGTCATCACTCTCTAGTGTCACTAGAGGAGAAGAGCAGGCAAGGAGATTTTGGCCTTAAAAAATTACTCACTGCCTGGACTCGGACCATCCCCACCAACTGTGGTCCAGGCTTCTCCCGGGTCGCGTGATCGTTCCCGGGGCCCCCCAACCGGCCTCTCCCGGTCGATCCGACCCCATCGGCCGATGAACGGGCCAACCCTCTTCCCCAGCGCCGCCGAGCCGTTGGTCCGGGCCCCACCTCCACCCCCGCCCGGCGACGACCCATCCCCATCAAAATCTTTGGTTCACAAAAGATGTACGGAACCGCTCTGTCTTCGACCCTCCGCGAGTCACACGATTCTCGGCAACCTATTGCGGTATAGACGGTTCCGTCAAACGGAAACCGTATTACATGTGGCACAGGTTCCGAAAGCCCAGGATTCGGATCCGATCGGAACGAGGAGCCGTCGCATCGGGAGTTAACGGCGCAAGAATTTGTGCGTCATTCCCGCAAAGTGGCGCTACTGTGTCGATGACGGGCCGTGAGGTCAGTCGCAACACCCACAAAATACAGGAGCGAAGCAATGGCCCGATTGGAAGAGGAGAAGGTGGTCGCCGTCAGGCTCAACGTCGAGGAGGTCGCCGCGCTGGACAGCATCAAAGCCCGCCGATATCCGAATCGGTGTAACTCGAGCCAGGTCGTGCGGGATTTGATCCTAGGCGCCGCCCGTGAGATTGCCCGGGAGGTTGCCGATGGTCGCTGAAATGGCCGCCGCGGCCGCCGCCGAACTCCCGCCGACCCCTCGGGGTCGGCTGGTGGAGTGGCGGTCTCAGCCCAGATCGGAGTACGACCCCGTCTGGTTGTACGCGAGGGCCGCCCGCTACTGCGAACGCCTCCCGAGGCTCGAGGAGACCGCCCTCGACCTGGTCCGGGCCGGCTATCAGTTGGCGACGACCTCGGCGTTTCGGAATGACGGCCGGAAGCCGACCCGTAAGGATTGGCACCTCGACACGATTCGGACCGAGGAGCAGGTCGTCGCCGAGTTGGTCGACGACCCCCGCAATCTAATGGTTGTGACGGGGCCAGGAATGGCCCCTGACGGCTCCTGGTTAGTCCACCTCGAGGCCGACGCGGACAAGGTCGACCCTTGGGGTTCAACCCGCGCTGAGGCTCTGGCCAGCCTCGCACGGCTCACGGCGGGAATGGGCCCGACCCCGACCTGGGAATCCAGGCGTGGGGTCCACCTCCTGGCTACGGTCCCCCAGGAGTTTGGAGAGACGTTCGGACCCTATCTCGCCAAGCACGAGTTGGAGGATTTCCCACGGGTCGACCTGATTTTCGGTGGGTATCTCCGCGGCCGCCGCAAAGCCTCCTCGGCGATGATCCCCCCCTCCGAAACCGACGGCGTTGAGCGGGTCTGGGTCGACAGGACCCTGGTCCCGGCCCCACTGCCGGAGGCGACCCTGGCGATCCTTGCAAGAGTCGGCCGGATCCGCGTCGAGGAAGCCGCGGAGCGGGCCGCGGAAGCCAGGGCCATGCGCGGTTCGGTGCTGGCCGACCTCGCCGACCTGGACGACGCCGAAGCCGCGGAATGGGAGGCTTACCGCCTCGAGCGGGTCCTGGCCGACCTCGAGGCGATCGGACCGGCGATCGAGGGCTCCGGGGGCCACCGTACGACCCTGAGGGCCGCGATCTCAATCATCTCGGCAGGCTACGACGGCGATGAGGCCGAGGCCCTCTTGGCCGCTTACAACACAGATCATTGCGACCCGGAGTGGTCGGAGCGGGAGTTGGCTCACAAGCTCGCATCGGCGAGGGATCACGTCGGCGCGGACAAGCGCAAGGAGGCCCGCCTCTGGGAGGCCTGGACCAGGTCGCGAGACCGCGCAGCCCGCTACGGCGTGCCGGCCGGGGTTTGGGTCCAGCCGGGTCCTCTCGGAGGTGGTTGGTGCGGTTGAGCGAGGTCGGGGTCCCGTCGACCCCGGCGCAGGATGCGCGAAAAAGAACCCCGACCGGGTGGGCAGCCCGTCGGGGTTAAAAGGATGATTCGCTATGGATGATTATATCGTAACCCCCATCGGGGGCCAATCCGAACACGCCTACATTCCGGCCCCGGGCGCGGACTACGCCACGGGCTGGGCCCTGCCCGTCAACGGCGAGGCCCCCCGCCAGTCGTTCCCGCCGCCGCCCATGAACGAGGGCCCCCCGCCGTCCGATTGGAGGGCCGAGGCCGCCGCCGCCCATGAAGCCCAGGCCAAGGCCCAGGCGAAGGCCGATTTCAGCGAGCGAATCGCCGGGGTCAGGGCCAAGGCCGCCGACATTCAAAACCCCGACAAGTTCCGCGCACGCCTCGCGGCCGTCGGCTACAAGGGCTTCAAACCTTCCCAGGTTGCGGCCGCCCTCGGCAAGCTCACCCACCTCTGGTCCGATTGGTTGATTGTCGGCGAACCGGCGATGCTGAAATCGCCGCCGAAATACGGCAAGACGCGGACTTATCTGTCGATCATCAAAGCGCTACATTGCTCCCACGAATGGCCGGACGGGTCAATCAATAAGCACGTCGGGTCCAAGGCGCTGATTCTCCCTTACGACAAGAACACTCTCGAAATCCAGGAGGAGTTGGAGCGGCTGGGAATCGAGGACGCCGTTACTATCCCGGCCGACCCCGATGATCCCACCGGGACCACCATTTACAACCTCGACGACCCTCGACTTGTCGAGATGGTCGACTACCTGGTTGACGATGACCCGACGTATAAGCTGCTAGTTGTCGATACGTTGACCTATGCCTCGACTCTCAGCCTGAATAAGCCCGACGAGATGAAGAGGATGTTGGACCCCATTATGAACGTCGCCGCTCGCCGCGGCCTTGCCCTCCTTGTCCTTATACACCAAAACGCCCAGGGTGGAGCCCTCGGCCGTCGCATCACGGAGCGGGCGCGTATACTCTGGGCCCTCGACCGGCTCGACGAGAACGACCCCTCCCGGCTCCGCCTGTCCGTCGAGGAGACCAACCTCCCTCGTCGTCCGTCGTTGTTGGTGACTCACGCAGAGGCCGGGGTCGAATTCGGCGTTTGTCAGGACGACGGGAGCCGGCCCGCGCCCACCGAGGACGCCTTCGCAGAGTGGCTCGTCGAGTGGTTGCGATCCCGTGGCAGGGAGGCCAGCTGGCACGACGTTATGAGGGAGGCCGGTCCGGAGAGAGTCGGAGCGCTGGGCGACGACGGCCGGCCGACCGGTCGCAAGATCCTCGACCGCGCCGTCAAGAGGATCAATGCCGGAGCCCCCAGCCTGTCCAAGCTGGGCCGGGTCCGGATCGAGGCCACCCCCCGCAAGGTGTCCGGCTCCAATCGCGAGGTCTCCCATTATTCGGTGCGATCCCTCGACGAGGACGCGATCGTCGATTTTTTGGAAGCTCAAACGCAGCCCGGCGGCTATACCCCCTGGGACGCCCTCGCCGCAGCCTACGCCGCCTGGGCCGAGGCCAACAACCGTCCTGAGATCGGTCCGGCGGAAATCCGCTTTGGGTTGACCGCCCTACGGCCCGCCGCCGCCAGCTACGCCGCTAAGGTGACTCTGACCGCCCCCCAAACGACCGAACCTTCGTCGCCGCCGCCCCCTCCGTCGCCCGCCCCGGCCGTGGCCAAGGCGATCGAGGAGCTAGCCCGAATCCGCGCCGCCAAGACCGCTGAGAGCCTCCAAGAGCCCGCCCCGGCCGTCCTCGAGGTCGTCGTCGAGCCGACCGTCGAGGAGGCCTCTGAGCCCGCCCAGGAGCCCGTCCACGAGGTGCAAGCCGACACCGCTCCTGCGCAGGATCCGAGGCCCCTGGCGGGCCTCCTCGAGCGGGCCAGCAAGCGACACCCGGGGTGGATCTTTGGAGCCGAACTCGACTCCGCCGACCCGGTCTGGTGCTGGGTCCAGGTCCAGAGTCCAGCCGGTGGGTCGATGGCCCTTCCTGCCCCCGCCCAGACCCATAAGAGCCGCACCTCACAGCAACTTGATACGGTCGTCCAGGTCCTCAGCGACGAGGCCGCGACCACGGAGATCGCCACGCGCATCGACCTGATCAACGACGATCAGCGCTACCACTTAGCGCTGACCCGCACGCGCCGGGCTCACAAGGGTTGGAGCTTTGAGGTCCGGCCCACGGATGACGGGGATAAGGGTTACCTCGAGATTATCGCGACCGCCCCGGCGGGGGCATGGGACCGCAAGACGCTGCCCTCCGATCTCTCCGACCGCCTGCTCAACTCCAAGCTCCGGGACCTGGTCCGTGACCTCAAGGATCGTGACAAGTCCTGACCCCTACCCAAGCAACCCAAGGAGCCCCACCATGCGCCCCGCCGCCCCCACCGGACTCGCCGCCGCCCAACTCGTCGCCGCCCTGCTTCGATCCCGACCCGACAGGTACGCTGGCGTGAGGGTCGAACGACTGAGCCCTTACGACTCCTGGCTCGGGGTCGCCACGCTTTCGGCCACGGTCCTGGTCGACGATTACAGCTTGAAGACGTGCGTTGCTGTCGGCACCGAGGACGAGGCCAGAGCGATCAGCGACCACCTCCATCGATGCGCGATGGAGATCCATCAAGCCTGGCAGGCGCCCGATCGCAACTGATTCCTGTTCTTCCGCCGCCGCCCCCAAGACGGGGGCGGGCCACTCATCAAGGAGGATGACCCAATGTCCGCTGTAACCAGCTACCGCAACGCCGCCGCCCGCTCATGGAGAGCCGCTGTCGATTCGGTGTCATCTAAATGCATCTACGTCTCGATTACTTCCCGAGTCGAACCCGGCGAGGACGGCCTGGCCGTCGCGACGATCCGCCTCCGCGACCCCCGCCACCTCTCCCCGGAGGAGGCAGTCGTCCGCGTCGAGGTCGACCTGGCGGAGGCCAAGGCCACGATGATCTCGACCCTCGCCCAGGCCGTCGCCAGGCTGAGAGGCCGCGACCAGGACGCCTCCCGTTAATCCCCAGAGGAGCCACCCATGAGCATTGCAGCCCCAGCCCCAGCCCCCATCGGTCACGACTTGCAGGCCGTCCTCGTCGACTTGCTGGACACGCTCTCGCCGGGCCTGGCGATCAGTTATGACCTGTTGATCGACCCCGCCGGTCGCCTCGAGCGTGTTGACCTCTCAGCCGGGATCGCCGGCCGGGAGCCTCACCGGACGACGCTGCGGCCGGCCTCGAGCGTCGAGGAGGTCGTAGCCCGGGTGTTCACGGTCTGCGACCTGGCCAGGGCTGAGATCCCGGTTCCGGAAGGTTGCCCGTTCTGACCTCATCGCATTAAAGTAGCAACACATGGTCGCGCAACCCGAATGTCCTCGATGCGGCGGCCTCCTCGCTACGAGGGCCGCGAGACCGGGCGACTTCCCGCGAGGGATCGTCCCTGCCCCTTGGGTTTTTGTGATCGCATGCGGGCGTTGTGAAAACGCAGCGAGAGAGCACGCCGAAGATACCGCCTTCCTCGACCCCGACGGAGTCGAGGAGCCGCCCCGTTGCGGCTGGTGCGGCATGGCTCGTTATTGGGCCTTGCCGGGGATCGCCGTCTGTCCTTGCGATTGTGATCCCCGATTGCATTAATCCGCTTCGCGCAATCGGCGACAACGGAGATACCTTGGATCGGGAGAGTTCACAACGAGGAGGAGGAGCAAGAGGTGGGGAACGACTTACTACGGATCGAGGACTTGGCCAAACGTTGGGGGGTAACTATCCGGCAGGCCAAGACGGCCGCCCTCGAGGGCGATCTGCGCAGGATCGCCCTGCGTCCGAGGCGCAAGTACGTGAGTTGGGCGACGACCCGATTCGATGTCGCGGACGTCCTCGCGTGGGAGGCTGAGCGCAAGGAGGCCTCGACGATCCCCGCCGAGGCCTCCCCCGCCCCGCCCACCGTCAAGCCCTTGGGAGGCCGCCCGCGCGTCCCGAACCACCTCGGCCGTTGGTGAGGACTTCGGCCGCCGCGACGATATGGTCGTCTTTCAAATGCGCATACGTTCGCGCAATCATCGCCGGGCTGGTCCCGAGCAAGTCGCCGGCCGTGACGAGGTCGACTCCCGACATGACGAGATTCGAGGCGGCGAGATGCCGCCACAAGTACCCCCTGATCCTACCTTCGTCCGCCGGCAACTCGACCCCGGCCGCCTTGGCAGCCAACCGATGTCGCTTGGTCTGATGTGCGAGGAGGGTGGCATTCCAGGCCCTCCCCCAGGACGACCGGTAGATCAACTCCCCGGCTTCCGGCTTGAGTCGAGCGTATAGACGTCGGAGGGGCCGGAGAATCGACGGCAGTAGGATAATCCGCCGAGGCTTGCCGGACTTCCTGGCGTTTTTCCAGTCGGCCCTGATCAGCAGGCCGTAGGTTGCCCCCGACGACGTCCGGCCGGCCTCCCATCGGATCTCTCCCCAAGTCGCCCGGTAAAACTCACTGGGCCTGGCCCCGGTCGCGATGAGGCAACGCTGCAGCAGCGCGAAATTCTTGAGGGTCTCGGTCTGGGGTTGGGACCGCAGCCACCGCAGCCACCGGGCCGCGTCCTTGCGCTCGCAGATGCGGACGTCGGCCGGTTTCCCCCGGGGGGTCTTGTAGCGGGCGAAGGGGTCGGCCGGTAGCAGGGGCTCGAGGCCGCCGCCGGGATGGACGCCCCACCGAAAGGCCGTCCTTACGATCCCCGTAGCCGTTCGCAAGTAGGCCGGCGAGATCGTCTTGTGCTTACCGATCCCAGGCCGCGCAGCCCATTGGACGGTGATCGACTCGAGGTGCGAGAGCTTCACCTCGCGGACCGGTGTCGAGCCGAATTTCCGGCCGTTGACCACGAAGCCACAAGCCGTGGTTAGGACGCGAGCGTTGAGGTCCATCGTGTCGCCGTTGAGATCGTCGCGGGCCACCCTCGCCCTGCACGCCTCGAGGTACAGGTTGCAGAGATCGGCGACGGTCGTGGTCGGGGTCGGCCTCGCGGCCTCCTTGACCAAGGCTCCGTACCAGGACCAGGCCTCCGACCTGTCCCGCTCGCCGATGTCCTTGGGAGCGGCGTGACGTCTCCCCTGGACCGTCGCCGCCCACCTCGACCGCTCTCGCCACCACCAGGGTCCGCCAGGCCTTGCCATCGGTCGACTCCTATCCGTTGCGGGGGTTTAGTACCGCTGAATAGTGTCGATTATACGCTATTCCCTGAGAAATCGGAGGTACTCAGTAGTTCGCGCTCATGGAGAAGTTGAAGTACCGCAGGGCGTCGCCTTCGGCGTACATGACGGGGAAGGCGAGGTCGAAGCCCAGCGGAATTGGGCCCATGGCGGGGATCATCAGGCGGAGGCCCGTGCCGACGGAGACCCGCAGCTTGCTGAAGCTGTAGTCGTTTTCCACGGTGCCGAAGTCGGTGAAGACGACCTGCTGCACGGTGTCGGAGGCCGTCCAGGGGAACTGGTACTCCAGCGATCCCAGGGCCATCATCACGCCGCCGACGGGGACTCCCAGGGCCTTCGGGCTGACGGTGCGGTACTGGAAGCCGCGAAGGCTGCCGAAGTTACCGGCGAAGAACCGCTCGTAGACCGGCGTCGACTGAGTGGCGACTCCGAAGTGGCCGCGGAGGGTGACGAACCGCTTGCCGGTGCCGTCGGGGCGGCTTCCCGTCGTGTAGTGCATCCGGCCCTCAGCGTCGAACTTGGACCAGGTGTAGGTTCCCCAGCCCTGTTCGAAGGAGAATTCAGCGTACTGGCCTTTGGTGGCCATGAACGGGCTGTTGCGGTTGTCGAATCGGAGGCTCGGCCGCAGCGAGAACAGCGTCGAGTGACCGCTGGCGGCAAGATACTGGGCCGGCGCCGGGCTGCGGTAGCCGTAGAAGTTCACGTCCTCGATCCGCGCCGCGACGTCGGCGTAGGTGCTGGTGCCGAATTGGCGGCCCAGCGAGAACCGACCGCCGCCGCGAGCTTCGCTCCAGTTGGGGTAGAGACGATTGAAGAGGTAGCCGGCCGCGGCGCCGCCGATCGGCAGGCCGAACATGTACGGCTCGCGCAGGCTCATCTGGAAGCGGTTGATCAATGTACCCGGCTGGATGTCCAACCGGAACTCCTGCCCGCCGCCTCGGAACGCGGTGCCGTTGAAGATGTCGCTGAAGTTGCGCGGGACGTTGAAGATGTCGAAGTTCTTCTCATAGACCGTGACGTTGCCGAAGAGGCCCTGGAAGCTGCTAGCCGCCACGCCGACCATGAATCGGCCGGTGGGGGCTTCTTCAAGCGTCGTGACGATGTCCGCGTACGACCGATTCGGGAACGGGTCGTTGCGGTCGGGGCCGACGTCGGTCATGTTCAGGCCGGGGATGCTGGGGAACGACCCCGCGGGCTCGCCCGAACCGACCGGCGGCTGGTCTCGTCCCGGCGCGTTGGGGTCGACCGGCCTGCGGCCGAGCACACCGGGAGGGGCCGGAGCGGGAGCGGCGGACGGCGGCACCGTGTTCGCGGGAGGGGCGAAATAGCCCCCGGATCCCGAGCCGAACGGCTGCAGCGGCGAGAGGGCGTCCTCATCCCCCAGCGTCGAGCCCGGCGGCGCGGGGACGACCTCGTCATCCTGCATCCGGACCTTCGGCGCAGCGGCCGCGGCGACGACCGTGGCGACGGGCTGCGACCGCCTCGCCGGAGCTTTCACCGTTGGCGGAGCGGGGGCGGTCGCCGGCGCAGGGGCGTCGTCGTCCGATGTCTCGGCCCCGGCAGGGACGACCTCGGAATCGAGGACGGGGCGATTGACGGTCCGGGCAGGTGTCGCGGCGGCTCGCGAGGGGGCGGGGCCTTCGTTTTCGGCCAGGGCGCGAGCGAGGAAGTCAGGCGCGTCGTCGCCGTTCTGCATGCGGGCACCGGCCATCTCGCTGAGCAGCGGCATCATCAGGTCGCTGTACGGCTTGTCGCCGGGGCGTTCGTTGACGATCTTGATGTCGATCGTCTTGCCCATCTCGGGGTTCGTGTTGAAGTAGCTGAGGTTGGCCAGGCGCTTCTGGGCCATCTCCATCCGGTTCTTGTCCAGGACCTCGCCCGGGACGAGCCCCGCCTGCCAGAACTCGCGGAGGATGACGTCGCTGCGGGTCCGCGAGTTGCCGCGGATCTTGATCTCGCCCAGGTTGAACGCCGTGCTTTCCTCGATCTTGTAGACGAGGTCGACGATCCCCGGCTCGTTGGTGAAGCGGGGCTCGGCGTTGATCTGGGTCTTGATGCAGCCCAGCTCATAGTATTGCTTGAGCATGGTGTTGCGATCGTTGTCGCGGACGGCGTCCAGGAACGGTTGGCCGGAGTGCAGCGCCAGACCCTGGCGGAGCTGCTCCTCCTGGATCTGCTTGTTCCCCTCGAAGATCAGGTTGCGGACGTGGTAGCGGATCCCCTCGGAGACGACGAAGGTCAGGTTGACGTCGCCCAGCCCGTCGCCGGGCTGGGTCACGGGCGTGACCCGGACCTCGAAGAAACCCTGCGACTGGTAATACTCGACGAGCTTGCGGACGTCGTCGTCGAGCAACTCGCGGCTGTAGCGGCCGCCGAGGCCGACGAGGATCGGCTTGCGGCTGGTGATCTTGGTCCGAAGCTGAGCGTCGGTGGCGAAGACGTTCCCCTTGAAATCGATCGAGGCCAGGTGGAACTTGTCCCCCTCGAAGATCTCGATGACGACGTCGAGGTCGCCGGGGTCGCCCCCCTTGACCAGCTTGACCTGGGCCAGCTCATAGCCCTTCTCGGTGTAGAGCCGCTCGATCTGCTGGACGGCCAGGCGGGTTCGCATGGGGTCTGCGCGGTTGCCGGCCTTGAGCGAGGTGGCCTCCTCGATCTCCTTCAGCCGGATCTTGCGCAGGCCGCGGAACTCGACCGAGCGAAGGATGGGCATCTCCTGGACCCGGAAGATCAGAATGATGTTCCCGGAGCCCGGCGGCTTCTCCTCGTAGAACGGCTGGACGTCGGTGAACCACTTGGAGGCGATCAGCTCCTTGAGGTCGGTGTCCACCCGCTGCTGGTCGTACTCCATGCCGGCCTTGCTCAGCAGCTTGGCGCGGATCTTCTCCGCAGTGATGCCTGAGTTCCCCTCGATGCGGACCTCGACGATCTTTCCCTTGGGAGGCGCCTGAGCCAGGGCCGGGATCGTTGAGGCGAGGGCGGTCGTCAGCAACGCAAGGGCGATCGCGAGGGCCCCGGCGCGGGGCCGGCGGGGCGTCGCGGGAATGACTTCGGCTTCGATGAGATTTCGCTCCACCGGATCCGTCCCTGGCGCCGGAAGGCGTCTGGTTTTTGATACGTCTTGAGCGATCGCGCCACGGCCTCCGGAACCTCGGCGCGGCACCGGCCCGCGAGGGCTCGGCGGACGTCGAAAGTCCGGCCCGGTCGATCATCCCAGTCGAAGTCGGGGAAGCGACGATCGCTCCCCCATCCCATGCCAAATCTGGATATCAGTCGACGTGTGCGCTCTGAGACGGCCGCGTCCTTCCTGGTCGCGAACCCCGCCTCTGCGCGTCGCCTGCGGACGAAAAGACGTGACAGGCGGGGGCTTTTTACTCAAGTTCCCCGGCTGACGCAAGCCCGGATGGAGCGATCCGAAAGATCACGACATCGCGTGGCGGGGCTTGGGGTCCTTGAGATGCAGGCGAAGCGACGGATTGAGGCCGTAGGATAGGGCCAGGAGCTTCACTGGGTGGACGGTCCGCTTGGTGGTCCCCTGCTCCATCTGGATCCGGCAGGCTCCGCATTCGGTGGCGCCGATCTCGATGTCCTCGTCCATCATTCGGCGGTGGAGTCCCCTTCCGGCGCGGAGGCTGGCGCGGAACTGGTGCGTCCGCAGGCCGAACGTCCCCCCCATGCCCGAGCACCCACGGTCGATGTATTCCAGGTCCAACTCAGGGATGCGTCCCAGGAGGTCTAGCCCCGGCTGGCCGACGTCGAGCGCCCGCAGGTGGCACGGCTGATGGTAGCCGACCTTCGCTCGCACCGGCTCGGTCGACGGCGGTAGTTGGCCTCGGGCGTCCAAACCCCGGAGGTACTGTCCCAGGTCCATCGTCGCGCGGGCCACGAGGTCGGCGTCCAGGTCGTCGGTCAGCTTGATGTATTCCTGCCGGAGCATTAGTGCTGCGGTCGGGTCGGAGCAAACGACGGTGTAGCCGTCGCGGACGGCGTCTCCCAGGGCTCGGAGGTTCCGCAGAGCCAACTCGCGGGCGTGGTCGACGTCGCCGACGACCAGGGGGGCGATCCCCGAGCTGCGCTGGGAGGGCGGGATGTAGACGTTTACACCCGCCTGCTGAAGCACTCCGACGGCCGATTCGGCCAGCTCGTGGTCATAGTAGTTGGCGTAGAGGTCGACGAAGTAGGCGACCCGCGGGCCTGGTCGAGAGGGTCTCGGTTTGTGGAGGCCGAGCCTCGCCGCCCGGACGGTGAACGGCGTGCGGCGAACCGGCGGCAGGACCCGTCTCCGTGAGACGCCGAAGGTCCGCTCCAGCAGCCAGCGAGCGCCGCGACGGGACATCAGATAGTTGGAGATCAGCGGAAAACGGCTGGCGAGTCGGGCCCACATCTCCACCCGGGCGAAGACCCAGTCGCCGGGGGCCAGACCGTGTTCCTCGACATACGCCGCCTTGGCCTCCATCACCAGGCTGGAGACGTCCACGCCGGCCGGGCACTCGCTCTGACAGAGCTTGCAGTGGATGCAGTAGGCGGCCTTCGCCAGGAACTCCTCCGAGCCCCAGGACCGCGGGTCGAGCCGGCCCGCCGCCGCCTGTCGGACGAGGTTCGCCTGGCCTCGGGGGGCGGCGGCCTCCTCGCCAAAGGCCCGGAAGCTCGGGCACATTCGCAGGGAAGGCTCCTCGCTGCGGCAAATGCCGCAGCCGTTGCACGCCGAGGCGACCGTCGCGAGATCATCCCCCGGCCATCGCAGCACTGGGAGGATGACCCCTTCCGCGGGCACCGTCGTCGAATCGGGCTGAACGGCGAATCCACCGCTGCCGACGTCCGACGGCGGCGCGTCGGCGACGGACGGCGACGACGGATACACCTTGAGCGGGCGGGCGACCGAGGAGTCGTCGACGACGTTGCCGGGGTTCAGCAGGCGAGCGGGGTCGAACGCGTCCTTGACGTCTCGAGAAATCCGCGACGGCTCGCCCAGGCGGCGGGCCGAAAGATGCGTCCGGGCGAGCCCCAGTCCCCTCCCCGAGGCGATCGAGCCGCCGGCGGCCAGCACGACGTCGAAGAATTCGGCCGCCAGGTCGTCGAGCCCCGCGCGAGCGGCGGCGTCGCTCGGATCGAGGAACGGCCGCATGCGGATCCGCCCCTCGGCCGCGAACACGTCGAGCGACCAGGTCAGGTCGCGACTTCGCAGAACCTCCTGCAAGCTCCGGATCGCCGGCGCAAGTCGCTCGACGGGCACCGAAACCCCCTCCACGACGGGCGAAGGCGCCGACCGTCCCCGCCCGCGCTGGAAGAGCGGCTCGATCCGCTTCCGCAGCCTCACCATCTGCTCGCAGTCGCCTCGGCGATGGATCGTCGCCGGGTCGGCCGAGAGCAGCCCGGTCCGCCTTGCCTTCTCGATCAGCAGCCGGGCTTTCGCCGTGACGTCGGCCGACGAATCCGCCTCGAACTCCACCACCATCAGCGATTCGACCGATTCGCCGACGTGTTCTCGGATCAGGGGTTCGACGTCGCGCGCCAGGCTGACGGACCGCCAGTCGTAGAGGTCGCAGGCGGAGGGGGAAGTGTCGCCGCCGATCAGGAACGGGACGCAGCCGGCGGCGTCGGCCAGGCGAACGAACGGCAGCAGGACCACGATCGTCGCCGTCGGCAGCGGGACGGTCCGCAGGGTCGCCCGAACGATCATCGCCAGCGACCCTTCCGACCCACAGAGGAGCCGGGCCAGGTCGACCCCGTCGTCGGACATGGCGGCCAGGTCATAGCCGACCCGTTCCCGATCACGCAGGTCCGGAGGGTGAGCGTCGGGCCGAAGTTCCCACACGGCCCGACGTCGTTTGTGGATTCGGTGGAGCTTCTGGACGACCAGTTCCTTGAAGTCGGCCGGCTCGTCCTCGAAATCCGGCCAGGGCTCGCGGCCGACATCGGCCGTCTCGCCCTGGGCGAAGACGACTCCCAACCGCTCCACCTGGCGGCCGAACGTCCCGAACTTACATGACCGCGAGCCTGCGGCGTCGACCGCGATCGTCCCCCCTAGTGTGGCGGCCTCGGAGGCGGCCGGAGTCGGCTCCAGGCGCCGTCCCAGGGGGGCCAGGCGAGTGTTCAGGTCGTCCACCACGACCCCGGCCTCGGCCTCGACCCAATCCTCGTTGATCGTCAAAACGCGCCTTAGGTGGCGGCTGAAGTCGACGATCAAACCCTCCCCCAGCGCTCCGCCGCCGGTGTCGGTGGCCGCTCCCCTCGGGTGGAGGGTCAGATTGTTCTCGGTCGCGTATCGGGCGAGAGTCGCCGCGTCTTCGACCGTCAACGGAGCGACGGCCCCCAGCGGGTCGATCTCGAACGGCCCGGCCCCTATGGAGTAGGCGGCCCGGTCCAAGGGCTCGAAGTAAAGCCCCCCGGCGATGAGCCCGCGGAGGTCGTCGTAGATCCGGGCTCGGCGTTCGTCCACGTCCGTTCCATGGGGTCGAGTCGAGAGGATGCGGTGACGTTCAGGTCGCGTCGGGCATCGGCCCGCCTGCGGGGTCGGTACCGCCAGGCTCGACTGAGGCTTCGCGCGACTTCGATTCCTCGGCCCGGCTCGGCTCTCGACGATACCGGTTGGCGACGGCCGGGTCGAACCAACGGAACCGCCGGCCGCGATTGACTCCCGGCCCGCGGAGCTGGCTTCCGCAGCGATAGCAGACGACCGCGTCTGGCATCAGGCGATAAAACACCAGGTCTAGGAGCACGGACGCCCCCAATGCCAGATAGGCCGACTGCCGACTCCCATAATACCAGACAACGAGGCTCACCGCGAAACCCGCCAGCACGATCGCCAGACCGATCTCCTGGGGGAAGTCCTTGAGGACGTACAGGTCGGCCGAGGCGCAGAGGGGACAGGCCGTCGGCCTGCCGACGGCGTCGAACGAACCGGGAGCCAGGTCCCGGCCGGTCCGACAATGACTGCAGAACGCCTGAGGGGCCGATTCCACCCCGTCGACGTGGTCGATCATCCGACACTGCGAACACTCGAACGTCAAATCCATCGGCCGATCGGCCCCCAATTGACGCCGCGTCCTGACTCCAGCTTCATATCAATCTTCGCACGGCGGGGCCCGATTCGCGAGCGAAAGACGCTTGATCGGGCGTTTTGGCCTGGGGGCGTCTCAACGCCGCGAGCCGAAGATCAACGACATGACCTCCGAGCGCGTGGCCGGGTTGTCCTTGAATCCTCCCCGTACGGCGCTGGTGACGAACGAACTGTCCGGCTTTTCCACGCCTCGAATGGTCATGCAGCTATGGCTGGCTTCGATCACAACGGCGACGCCCCGGGCCCCCAACTCTTTCATAAGGAGGTCGGCGACTTCCTGGGTCAAACGCTCCTGAAGCTGAGGCCGCTTGGAGAGGACGTCGATCACGCGGGGGATCTTCGAGAGCCCGACGACCTTGCCGTTGGGGATGTACGCCACGTGCGCCTGGCCGATCACCGGCAGCAGATGGTGCTCGCAGAAGCTGACCAGGCGGATGTCCCGGACCAGCACCATCTCATCGCAGCGCTGGGTGAACAGCTTCGTAAGGTGGACGCGAGGATCTTGATGCAGGCCCTGGAAGACCTCGGCGTACATCCGGGCCACGCGGTCGGGCGTTTCCAGCAACCCTTCGCGGTCGGGATCTTCACCCACAGCCAGCAGAATCTCGCGGACGGCCCGCTGAATGCGGTCCATGTCGATCGGGTGGGACGGAGCGGGAGAGGGCTCGGGCATGGGCTTGAAGGGCTTTCTGGGGAGGGAGACGGAATGCCGGCGGCGATTGAATTTCCCTCTCCCGTCGGGAGAGGGTGGCCCGCAGGGCGGGGTGAGGGTCGTTGGATGGTAAGCATAGCCTGGGCTTCTGGCATGCTCGACCGATGTGCCCCCCCGCGATCCGACGACCCTCACCTGCCGCTGCGCGGCAGCCCTCTCCCGGTGGGAGAGGGAACCGGCACCGCCTTCGGCTTTGAGGTGCGTGCGTCGGATGTCACGAGATCCGCAAACCTTCTTTCTAGGTCCCGCACTGACGGAAATCAAGTTCAACCGTTGGTTCAATTCGCGCTGAACGGCGGCGGGAACGGGCGGTTGGAGGGGATGTCCAGGAGGCGGCGGCGGATGGCGGCGACGCGGGCCTCGACGGACGCCTCGGCAAGCATCCGCTGCTTCCAGTCGGCGGGAGCGGAGAGGGCGTGGGCGATCACGTCGGCCATTGCGCCCAGGGTGTCGGCCCGCAGCAGCAGCTCCATCAACTCTGCGTCGACGCCCGTCGCCTGCCGAAGCAGTTCGACGAGTTCGGTGCGCGGGATCATCTCGTCGCCAGGGGCTGGGACGTCCTCGATCAGTTCGACCTCGGCGATGCGGTACGGCTGGTCGTCGTCGGTCTCCCGGAGCAAGCGGACCCGTTTACGGCCCAGCAGCAGGATGTTGAACCGGCCGTCGGCGAGGCGCTCATCGTGGATAATCCGGCCGAGGCAGCCGACCTGTTCGATCGGAGGCCGGGGGCCGCCGTCTCCCAGGAGGCGGACCATGGCGATCAGCCGGTCTCCCGCCAGCGCGTGTTCGGTCATCGCCCGATAGCGCGGCTCGAAGATGTGCAGCGGCGCCACCGTATGCGGGAACATCACGAACCCCGGCAGCGGGAAGAGCCTCGCCCGCCCGGAGAAGCCTTTCAGGTCCAGGTCGTCCATCCCTCCATCTTGACATCCGCCCCGTTTCGACGCCACATTCAACGCCCCGGATCGCCCGGACCGGCGGATCGACCGAACGGAGGCCCGATGGCTCGCAAGAAGGATGCTGCGGCGGTCGACCCCACGACCCAGGCCCGTCGCGTCGTCAAGTCTCTGAAGCTCGCCTACCCCGAGGCCACCTGCGCTCTGGTCCACGACGGGCCGTTCCAACTGCTGGTCGCCACGATTCTCTCCGCCCAGTGCACCGACGCCCGGGTGAACATGGTTACCCCTGAGCTCTTCCGCCGCTTCCCCGACGCCCGCTCGCTGGCGGCCGCCGAGCGAGGCGAGGTTGAGGAGGTCATTCGTTCCACCGGATTCTTCCGGGCCAAGGCGAAGAACCTGCAAGGGATGGCTGCAGCGCTCGACGAGAAATACGGCGGCGAGGTCCCCCGCAACCTGGACGCACTCACCGCCCTTCCCGGCGTCGGCCGCAAGACGGCCAACGTGGTGCTGGGAACGGCCTTCGGCCTGGCGACCGGCGTGGTCGTCGACACCCACGTCAAACGCCTCGCCTACCGACTCGGCCTGACGACCCGCCGCGACCCCGTGCAGGTCGAACGCGACCTGATGGCCGAGGTCCCCCGCAAGGAATGGGTCGACCTCAGCCACCGCCTGATCCAACTCGGCCGCCGCTCCTGCCTGGCCCGCAAGCCCCGATGCTCCACCTGCCCCATGATCGAGATCTGCCCGAGGCTGGGCGTGACCTCCAGCGCCTAGCTGGGGATCGATCGGCGAGGACGACTTCACCAGTCACCGGCCGACCGCGTTCGCCTCGGCCTCCGGCCGTTCGAGGGGCGGGAGCTTCAACGCCTTCTCAACCTCCAGGACCGCGACCGCCAGCATGCCAAGACAGCGCTTCTGAAGGTCGAAGAGCCGGTCGCTCGCGCCCGAGATCGCGTCCATGAGTTCTCCGATCTCCTTGGAGTCGGGGACGCGTTCCAGGATGAATTTCCCGATCGTCATGCCTTCGCGGGCGTGTTCGAACGGGTAGTCGATTCCGATCGGCAGCCGGCTCCGGAATCGCGTGAGGTCGTCGTTCAGCGTCTGCCCTGCGCGGAGGATCGCGTTGATCAGGGGCTCGTTCTTTTCGTTGTTCCCGGAATGGAACTTCTGGAGCAGGCGGGCAAGGGCCGATGCGGACCTCTGGGCGGGGGGGATCTCCTGGACGGCTTTCGCCAGGAGGGACGCGCAGGGATAGGCCCGCCGGGCGTCGTCGCGGATTGCGGCTCCATCCGGGATCCGTTCCTGGACCGCCGGGAGTTCCAGGAGCGAGAGGCCCAACTCGATCCGCCGGGCCGCCGCGTTGGAGAACGGTTCGAGGCTTGAGTGGAGGGCCTGGATCGAGGCGTCACAGCGGGCGATGGTCGCTTCGGCCTCGGCACGATCCCTGCCGTGGGAATCGAAGTCCCCCGGACGCGGGCGGCCGTTCGCCCTCCACATGGCGAGCGCCGCGGCGGCCGTTGAGGCCTTCGTCGTCATCTCGTTCCATCGCCCCAGAGCGGCGAGGTTATCCTCGGCCGCCGCGGCGAGCGTCCTCCGCGCATCGATCAGGCCGGTCTTGGCCGCCTTCGGGTCGGCCGGTGGGCGGGGAAGCTCTCCGTTCAGGGGGAGCGGCTGGACCAGGCTGAAGGCATCCAGGAAGAGCCGGTCGAAGGCCTCGCTCCCCTGGTGCGCCTCGGCCTGGGTGTCGATGAGGTCGGAGACGGGGACGAGTTGTTCCTTGCTGATCGCGTTGCCCAAAACGCTGCGATAGTGCTGGTAGGTCGTCGCCCGGGACAGGCTGTCGAACTCGCGGAAGAGGTCGGTCGCGGGCCCTTGGAGGTGGAAGATTCCGGCCGCGTTATCCCGCTTCGCCTTCGCGATCCGGTCCTTATCGCAGGGGTGCGAGTCGAACAGTCCGGTCTTCGAATTCAGAGCCGCTTCGCGCACCATCGCCAGCATGGGCGGGGGGATCTGGGGGATGTTGGCGACGATCAGTCGGGGATAGTCGTCCGGCAGGCGACGTTCCTGCCAGCAGCGGCCGAGATCGGCCTGGGCGCCCTGATTGGCCAGGCCCAACTCGCGGAGGCGGAGCGAGGTCGCGGCGAACGTCTCCGCCCCCACCATCCTCGCCTCGTACCGATCGGCGTCGAATTCCTGCTGCCGGGACAGGAAGGAACTGACGATCGCGCCGACGTACATGAGGACCCAGAGGATCCGGCGGGTCAGCCAGACCATGAGCTTCGTCATCACCGCGATGACGAACATGTATCCCCCCTCCTCGATCCAGGCGTCGAGCGTTTCGTCCCAGGAGTCGCGCTCGTAGACCACGCGAGCGAACCAGACGTTGATCGACCGGATCAGGGTGTTCAGCCGCATCCCCGCCCCCTGCGAGAAGTGGCCGAACTCGTGGGCGAGCACGCCGGCGAACTGCGGCAGCGTGAGCCCGGCGACAAGCGGCAGCCCGATCGTCAGCTCCAGCCGTTTCCTCGGTGAGAGGGCCCCGCTCGCCAGGGCCGCCGAGGCGTTCACAGCGCAATCGACGTAGATGCACGTCGGCACGGGCGCTCGGACCGACTGGCAGATCCCGTCGACGAACGCGAACAGGAGGGGTTCCTTGGAGGGGTCCAGTTCCCGTCGCTTCGTCCGTTTCGCGGGGCTGGCGAACAGGGGCTTGAACATGAACGCGACGAGGAAGCTTCCGGCCACGAGCGGAGCCGCATAGAGGAACAGGGCCGCCCTGGCGTTCCTCACGTTCTGAAAGATGACGAGGTTGTGGGTGGCGTGCCAGAGGACGGCCAGGGCCGCCGCCACGGCGAGGCCGACGTAGATCATCGGCAGGATCACCATCACCACGGCCACGATCAGGATCCAGAGTCGATACGTCCAGGTCGACCGGATGGGAGGTATCTCGCCTCGGAACGCGGCCAGGATCTCGTGGGGCGTCCGGGTTTTCTGGGTCTTGAGCGACTCCTTGGCCGATTGGAGCGGTTCCGGCGCGGTGACGGTCCTGCGGACCCTGGCCTTGTTCACGGCCCCGGCTAGCTCATACGTCCCGGTCTCATCGTCCTCAACGGCCGAGGCGGCGACCTTTTCGACCTTCGCGGCAGATCCAGGGACGAGGATCGTCGCCTTGCACCGCGGGCATCTCCCTCGCCTCCCGGCGACCTCATCAGCCACCCGAAACGACGAGCCGCACTCGTCGCAATGGACCTCGATCGGCATCGAACGCCTCCTCGCATCCCGACCCGTCGACTGTGGCACTCGCCGGTGCAAAATCGACGATGTAGTATCATCGATGTTGCACGGCATGGCCAGGGGCTGGCGTCTTCGGACTGCGGAAGGGGTCGGGATACGATCGGAGCCGGAGAGGAGAAACCTGCGCCCGGCGGCCGTCACGCCCGCTTGCGGCCGGCGTCTTCGCGAGCGAGGCGATTCTGGAGGAGGGCCAAGACGGCGGCTTCCTCGGGCTTGAGGTCGCCGATCGACTTCTTCATCTCGCGATCAGTCCGGGTGCGGAGGGCGTCGAGCATGGAGCCTTCCAGGTAGGCATCGAGCACCGCTGGGTGGACGTAGCACTTGCGGCAGACGCTGGGCGTGTTGCCGAGCCTCTCGGCCACGCGTTCCACGGCCTGGACGACGTTCCGCTTGGCCTGGGCGTCGCTGTCGAAAGCCTCGAACTCCTGGAGGGCCAGCGAGGCCAGCACGGTCCCCGCCCAGGTGCGGAAGTCCTTGGCGGTGAAGTCGGCGCCGGAGACTTCGCGGAGGTAGTCGTTCACGTCGGCCGAGCCGACGTGTTGCGGTTCGCCGTCGTCGTCGAGGTAGGTGAACAGCTCCTGCCCCGGCAGGTCCTGGCAGCGGGCGACGACCCGGGCGAGGCGACGGTCGCGGATCGAAATCCGATGCTTAACCCCGCTCTTTCCCTTGAACTGGAACTCGATCGTCGCACCTTCGACTTCGACGTGGCGGTTCCGCATGGTGGTCAGGCCGAACGACTTGTTGGTCCTGGCGTATTCCTCGTTGCCCACACGGATCAATGACCGCTCCAGGAGTTGCACGACGGCCGCCAGCACCTTGCGCCGGGGCATGCCGTCGAGCTTCAAGTCGGCGTCCGTCGCCTTGCGGATCTGTGGCAAGGCCAGCCCGAAGGCCGTCATCCGGCCGTACTTGGCGTCGTCGCGGACCTCTCGCCAGCGCGGGTGGTAACGGTACTGCTTCCTCCCTTTCTCGTCGCGGCCCGTGGCCTGAATGTGTCCCCGATCGGACGAGCAGATCCAGACGTCGACCCACGCGGGGGGGATCGCCAGCGACTTGATCCGCGCCAGCGTCTCATCGTCACGGACGGGCTTCCCCTCGGCGTCGAAATATCGGAACGCCTTGCCGGATCGCTTGCGAGCGATCCCCGGCTTCTCGTCGCTGACGTACAGCAGCCCCGCCGCCTTCGCGGCCTGGGCCGGCTCTTCCAGGAGGTTCGTGCTCATGAGAGAAGCCCCAGGCAAACCGGGCGCCGGAGCCACGTCGATTCCGGCGTAGGTTGCACCCTGGGGCCGGCTTGACTTACTCTGGACGCAGACGATTCCACGCGGGGCGAAATGAGGTCGGATGGCTCGGTCGTATGTGATGCTGGCGGTGGTGGCAGGGGTGGTGGTCGCGATCCATGCGATCGTCTACGGCCGTTTCCTGGCCGCCGTGAGGCAAGCCTGCAGGGCCGCCCAAAACCACGGCCTCCCCGACTGGCTCCCCGCCCAGGTGGAACGCGTCCGGGGACGGGCCTCGCGGTTCATCCTCGGCGGGGCGGTCGTCGCGATCGTCGCGGCGTTTCTGAGGATCGCGACGGACTCTCCCTGGAGCCTGGCGGCGGCGAGCTTCGCGGCTGGGTTCAACGCCGTCGCCTTCTTCGTCGAGTACGCCGGCTTCGTCGCCCTCCGCCGCCTCCGCGCCGAAATCCAGGCCCGCGCCTCCCGCCCCGCTGAGGCCCCCGCCCCATCTCCGCACGACCCGGAACCGATGTCGATATGAGCGAAGCAACGACCGTGGAAGCGAACCCCTCGCAGACACCCTCCTCCGCCCCGTCTTCGTCCCGCTCGCCGCTGGGTCTGGTGGTTTTGATCGTCCTGATCGACCTGCTGGGCTTCTCGCTGGTGATGCCGCTGCTGGGGCCGTTGGGCGAGCGCTTCGGCCTGGGGGGCTGGCGGACGGGCCTGTTGTTCGCCGCTTTCCCCATCTGCCAGCTCATCGCAGGGCCGATTCTGGGGCGACTCAGCGACCGTCACGGCCGACGGCCTGTGCTCGTCTTCAGCCAGCTCGGGACGGCGATCTCGTTCGTGATCCTCGGCCTGGCTCGAGACTTCCCGACGCTCCTGATCGGTCGGATGCTCGACGGCCTTTCCGGCGGCAACATCATGGTCGCGCAGGCGTACGTCGCCGACGTGACACGCCCCGAGGACCGCGCCCGCGGGATGGGGATGATCGGCATGGCCTTCGGCCTGGGGTTCGTGCTGGGGCCGTTGATCGGCGGGCTCCTGCTAGAGTTGCCGGTCGGGCCTGAGTGGTCGCATCGCGTGCCGTTCCTGGCGGCAGCGGTTTTCTCGTTCCTCGCCCTGGGGCTGGTGATCGCCAAACTCCCCGAGAGCCTCCCCTCCGGCTCCGCGCCCCGGCAGCAGGCTCGGGTGCTCTCCTGGCGAGGGCTGGCGGACGTCGTCCGGCTGGAAGGGGTCGCCCCGCTGGCGGTTTTGGCGTTCCTGTCGATCCTGGCCTGGGCGACGCTGGAGGGGACGTTCGCCGTCTTCCTGCAGCGTCGGATGAACTGGACCACGCGATCAGCGGCCTATGCGTTTGCGGCGGCCGGCTTTGTCTCGGCGCTCGTTCAGGGGGGCCTGATCCGGACATTGGTCACGAAGTTCGGCGAAATCCGCCTGATCCTGGCCGGCGGCGTGCTGGGGGCCCTGGGGTTCGCCCTGGCTGCTTCAATCTCCGGCGCGAGCGTCTTGCCGCTGGCCGCGGCGATCGTCCTGATGGCCGTCGGTTCAGGCTTGCTCGCACCTTCGATCACCGGCCTGCTCTCGCGGATCACCCCGGCGAGCGAGCAAGGGGCGGTTTTCGGAGCCCTGACCTCGATCCAGACCGTCGCCCGGATCGCCAGCTACCTGACGGCCAACGTTCTGCTGGAACGGGTTTCGCTCTCCACGCCCTATGCCATCGCGGCCGGCGTTTATGCGATTGTGGTTCTGCTGGCCGTTGCAGCAGCCCCCCGGCTGGCCGACGCCCTCAGGCGATCAGCCCTCCAATGATCCCTTCTTCTGGAGGGGGATGACCGCCGTCGGCTTCGATCGATGAGGCCGACGGCGCTCGGTTGGGGTTATCGCGCCCGAGTGAACACATAAATCTCCGGGTCGACGAAATCTGGTCGGACGGCGAACCGCAGTTCGACGGGCGATCCGGCGGCGTCGAGGCGGAACGGGACGGGGCTGGTCTTGAAGAAGACGTCCGACCAGTGGGCCTCGAAGAGGTCGCCGTCCTTCGGCTTCAGTTCGCCGCGCAGCGCGGTGTTCCGCTCGACCTCAATGTGCAGCTTGCCGTCTTTCAGGGCGACGGTCGCAACGCCCAGGGCCGGGCTGCGGTATGTTCCGCAGTATCGCGAAAGTTCCAGCGGCGGCCGGGGCGTCGTGGAGGTCTCGGCCGTCTTCTTGGCCTCAGCCTCTTTCTCCTTCGCCTCGTTGTCGCGGTGACGCTTCATCAGCTCCGCGCTCCAGTCCCGGCGAGGCTCCGCCTTCAGGAAGGCGTCGACCACCCGGAACGGCAGGGCGCGGTAGAACTGCTGCTCGTCGTAGTTGGACAGGACCACGACCCCCAGCTTCTCCTCGGGCACGAGGACCGTCAGCGAGAGCATGCCGTCCATCCCGCCGCCGTGCGAGAGGACCATGCGGCCCAGGTAATCCTGCATGAACCACCCCAGCCCGTACGCGAAGAAGTGCGACGAGGGGAACAGTTCCCGCTGCACCGGGGACGTCGGTCGGACGAGGTTCTGGGGAGCATGGGTCTCGCGGATCACGGAGGCCGGCACGACCCGGGACCCTTCGATCTCGCCATCGTCGAGCTGCATCATCATCCATCGCGCCCAGTCGCGAACGCAGGAGTTGATCCCGCCGGCGGGTCCGCAGTTGTCCAGGTTGCGGTACGGGATCGCCGCGACCTTGCCGTCGACCAGCGTATGGGGCCGAGCGACGTCCTCCTGGCCCTCGAGCGCCCGGATCGACGTACTGCTGCGATTCATTCCGATCGGCCCGAAGAGCCGGCGCTCCACGAACGTATTCCACGAATCGCCCGAGACCCGCTTGAGCAATTCGCCGGCTGCGAGGAACGTTAAGTTGCAATACGCGTAGCGGTCGCGGAATTCATAATCGGGTTTGAGAAACTTGACGCGTTCCAGCACCTCGGGGATCGACCGGTCCGAGCCGTACCAGATCAGGTCCCCCTGCCACGTCCCCAGCCCAACCCGGTGGCACAGCAGGTCGCGGACGGTGAGGGCCCGCGTCGCGGCGGCGTCGGCGAGCTGGAATTCTGGCAGCTTGTCGCAGACCTTGTCGTCCCACCGCAGCCGCTTCTCGTCGACCAGCATCCCGAGCGCCGTGGCTGTGAACGCCTTGGAATTCGACGCCATCGCGAAGAGCGTCCGCTCGGTGACCGGCTCGCTCTTGCCGGTCTCGCGGACGCCGAAACCTCGCGAGTAGACCACCTTGCCGTCCTTCACCACGGCGATCGCCAGGCCGGGGAGTTGCCACTCTTTCATCCCGGCTTCGACGTAAGCGTCCAGCCCCGCCAGCGCCTCGGGCGTCGCCTGCTGAGCGCTCGCCGGAAGTACAAGCAGATAGGAACACGTGATCGCCGCCAGCACGAAAAGCCGTGTTGAGCGCAGCATGTGATTCAATCCCCCGAGGTGGTCCATCGTCTTCGATTGCGACCGGACCATCATCGCGGCCTCGCCCGTGCGGGTCCACGACTTCCTCGGGGAATCCCGTCCTTTCAGACGCCGTAGAGTCCGCCGTACCGCCTCTGCAGGTGGGTCAGCAACGGCTTGGCGTCGATCGGGCCGCCGACGGCGCGCTCGATCAGTTCGGTCGGCTCATAACGGCGGCCGTGGCGGTGGATTTTGTCGCGGAGCCAGGCCAGCAGCGCGGAGGCGTCGCCCTTCGCGAGTTCGTCTTCCAGGCCCGGCAGGTCGGCGGTCGCCTTCGCGAACAACTGCGCGGCGTAGACGTTCCCCAGCGAGTAGGTCGGGAAATACCCGAACAAACCGGCCGACCAGTGGACGTCCTGCAGGCAGCCCTCGGCGACGTTCGACGGCCTCACGCCCAGCGTCTCGGCGTACTTGTCGGCCCACGCTGCGGGGAGGTCGGCGGTGTTCAACTCGCCGCTGATCAGGGCCAGCTCAAGTTCAAAGCGAATGATGATGTGGAGGTTGTACGTCACCTCGTCGGCCTGGATCCGGATGAGCGAGGGCTCCACCCGATTGACCGCGGCGAGGAATCCGTCGAGCGAGGCGCCCTGGAGCGAGTCGTGGAAGGTGCGACGGGCGATCGGGAACCAGTACGTCCAGAAAGGACGACCGCGGCCGACAAAGTTCTCCCAGAGCCGCGACTGCGATTCATGCACGCCTAACGATACCGCCTCGCCGAGCGGCGAGCCCCAGGCGGCGTCGGGGAGGCCCTGCTCATAAAGGCCATGGCCGACCTCGTGGAGCACGCTGAAGAAGGCGTCGTCGAACTTCCTCTCGTCGTACTTCGTCGTGATCCGGACGTCCCCGGGACCGATCCCCGTGCAGAATGGGTGGGCCGTCACATCGAGCCGGCCGCGTTCAAAATCGAACCCCACGGCGGCGGCCGCCGATTCGGCGAGCATCCGCTGGCGCTCGACCGGGAACGATCGCCGCAGCAACGCCCCGTCGCTTCCGACCCCGCGCTTTCGCGCCTCCGCGATGGCGGCGACGAGCGGTGTCAGGCCTTCGCGAATTTCGCCAAAAACAACACGAAGCTCGGCCGTCCTCGCACCAGGCTCATAATCGTCGAGCAGAGGGTCGTAAATTGTTGCTGCAGCGTCGGAGGGTTGCTCGTTTGTTGAACAAGCATGCCTGCCCACAAGGCATACTCGCCTGCACGCCGATTCCTGACGTTTGAGCTCCAAAATGCGATCGAGCCATGGTCGAAACCGCTCGAAGTCAACATCACGGCGGGCGATCACCCATTCATGCTGGGCGGTTGAGGTGGTTCGAGCCAACTCCTCGACGAGCGATTTGGGGAGGGCCTTTCGACGTTCGTAATCGCGGCGGATCTGGCGAAGGTTGGCAGCTTCGGCGGAGTCGCCCTGGGCGATCGGCGCATCCTGAAGGGAGTCCAGGACTTCGCCGATGCGGGGGGCGGTCGCCCGATCGTGCTGGATGCCAGCCAGAAGAGCCGCCTGCTCTCCCCGAAGACCGACGCCGCCGGTGGGCATGTAAGTCTGTTCGTCCCAGCCCAGAACGGCTGCGCACGAGCCAAGCAAGGCGGCCTCGCGGATTCTGGACGTCACCTCCTCGTAAAGCCGTCGCTCGTCCATCGGTCCGTTCCTCAGCCCTGGTCCGGATTGCTCCGGATCGACGGCCTTCGAAATGCGGAAGGCCCGGACGCAACGCCCGGGCCTGACCTCGATTGCGAACATAAAGCCGTTCAGAAGAACAGCTTGCGGAGCCTTCGCAGGGCGACGACTCCACTGATGCCGAGTCCCAAAAGACCCATGGCGGCCGGCTCGGGGGCGCGGTCGGATTCGCCCGTTACGGGCGTCGGAATCGAACCGGGAGCGATGTTCGCGGCGGCGAGGTCGACCCTTACAGGCGACGACGCCAGGATACGCTCCAGGTCGGCCGGGAGGGAAGCCGAGAGGGAGGGGGAATTCGAGATTGGGCCGCCCTGAGCGGCTCCCGTGGCCAGAATCGTGGCGATCAACGCGGCCGAGAACGGGGCCTTGCGGACCTTCATCGTTTTCGGGGCCTCCTGATGCTGGATTCGTGCTGTAACCTTCATGGTTCCTCGGGTTTGGGGCTGGTCGCAGCGGTCGCTGGGCGAACACCCAGTTCTCTTCGCCGTCCCCTTGGCTTTGTTTGAGGCGCCCTCCTGGCCTGCCTTATCATTCTTGACTCGTCCCTGGTTGCCCACCGGCGTAAAAAGCGGAAATCGAGGAGAAGATCTGATGAACGAGAGGGATCGATTGCCCTCGCTCGGTTCTTGATAATTCATTCAGTCTGACGTCTATGGCAAGCAGCGTGCCGAAATCCCGCCGCGCCTTCCGCCTATCTGAACAGAACATCCAAGATTGAAGGGCCGGCGCTCGGATTCGCGCTCCCCTTCTCTCCTGTCAAGTAAACGAAGGCGGACGGAAATCGCCGTCGTGCTCCTCCACGGTCGCTGCCAGGCTTGGGTGAATATACCCAATTCCTTAAGAGCCGGCCAGGGGGATGTAGGCTGCCCCTAATCAGGCGGGAGTCGGATTGCCGGTGCCAGAGGCAGCAGTGCCCAGCCGAACCCCGTAATAGTAAACGGACCGAGTCCCGCCGACGCGACGCCGGTCCTTGGTGAGGCCGGGGATCACGGCGAGGAGGTCGCGGCCCAGCGCCTGCTCGTCGCCGACCGCTTCCCGGCCGTGTCGCCGGCACCAGGTCCGCCACTCCTCGTAGAGTTCGCCCGCCGAGACCGTCGCGCCGGGTTCGACGACGCAGCAGTCGGCCAGGAAGACGGCCACGGGGCTCGCCAACTCGTCCATCGATTCCAGCAGCGGCCGGCCCGATTCCGGCTGCAAGAAACGGCCCCGCAGCTGAAGCCGCCGCCAGCCTTCAAAGGCCCAGAGCAAAATTCCCGGCAACTCAGCCTTCAAGCGTGGGTACAGGCCGAGATCCTCGGCACCATAAAAAGAGCGTGTGAAGCGCAGCATGATCAGGCGGCTTGAGAGGGCTCGGCTGGAATCGCGGAGTCGCGGAAGTTCGTTGGAGATCAGCACGAACCTCGTCGGCAGTTTCCCCGTCCAGGCCGACTGGTGCTTGCGGTCGATCGCCTGGTCGTCCTCGCCGCTGATCGAGAGGAGCGATTCCACGATCGCCGCGTTGTCCGGCCGGTTGGAGAGCCGCGCGTCCGGGAACACGGCCACCGGCTTGTCGATGAGCACCGACAACCCGAACGGTCGCCCCAGCGTTGAGAGCGTTGGGCTGACGACGTTCTCCGATCCCGCCAGCGCCTTCAGCACCCGCGCGATCGTGCCGCGGCCCGACCGCTTCGGTCCGATCATCATCAGGATCTTCTGAAACCGCGTCTCCGACGTTAGCAAGTAGCCAAACCACTCCTGCAAGGCCGCGATCGAATCCGGGTCGTTCGGCCAGACCTGTTGCAGAAATGCAATCCAGGCTCGCGGCGCGGGGGCTTCGGGATCGAAGTCGTAGTCGAGGGCGAAGGCGTTGAAGTACCTCGGCGACGGCCTGGCCATGCACGCGGCCCCGGTGACGAACGACGGCGGATGCACCAGCGCGTTCCGGGCCGCGATCAACTCGCCCGCCGGCCACGCCGAGAGATCGCACCACCAACGCGCGCTCGGGCCCTCTTCCGAATCCTCCCCTGCGGACTGGTCGACGCCTGCGTCGATCCAGGAGGGCCGCGACGGTGTTTCGGCGAGTGGAACCAGCGTCAGGCCGGCCAGGGCCTGGATAACGTCGCTCACCATCCGGGTCGTCACCGGCGAGGCGACGGGGGGGCGGGCCGTCCGATTCGACCGTCCGGAGCGAGCCTCCTCCTCGGCGTGCTCGCGGTCGGCGGTTTCGATTCGGCGAAACTCCTCGGCCAGTTCCTGGGCGAGCACGGCCCGCAACTCGCCGGTGGGAAAGTACCGATAACACGACCCGTCCCAGCGGTGGAACGAGTCTCCCCAGTATCGCAGACCGATTCCTCCCGAATGTGTGAACCGTCGCGATAGGAACAGCCGCGCCAGGCGATGTGGGTTGGTCCGCGAGCCTCCCTCTTCTTCGGCTATCCCGTTTGTGCAAGTCGGCGGCGATGGGGGGTATTCCGAACCAATATTGACGTCTCTGTTTGCAACGGTGGGATGAGAGCGGTCCTTCCGACCGATGCTGGAACTTTGCGTCGAAGTTGAACCTTCGGTGAGCAGCCAGCCGCGGGGGCGGTCGTCGGGGGCCTTGTCGGCTTCCTTGAGCTTGTGCTCCAACTCACGGTCCGACCAGGGAGGATCGCAGGCGCGGTTCCAGTCCTCCAGGATGGACCGGGCCTCAGCGCTGGAGAGGTCGAAGCCCTTGATCAGGATGCAGGCGGCTCGGAAGGTTCGGCAATGTCCCTTCTGGCCGGAGACGGCCGGCGGAAGCGTCTTCAGGTAGGCGGCCGCTCGACGAGTCCGGTCCGTGTTCGGCGGCGACGGCCGAGGTGCGGAGAGGGGCGCAGGCCGAAGGGGCTGGCCTTTGCGAGAAAGCCAACTGGCCAGGTCGACCGATCGAGGGTGAGGGCCGTTCAGCGGTGTATCGGCTGGGGTCGTCATACGGCGATCGCGGATATTGCGTTGACGGGATATTCGGCCGCTGGTCGGAGAATACGGGAATGACGAGAGTCATCCCACCGCATTCGGTCCAGCGCCGTCGAAGGTCACGCGTCGCCAGGGGCGCTCCGGCCGCGACGAACCCTTCGTCTTGATCGTTCCCGGCAGCCCGATCAGGCGGGCCGGATTGATGGTGGCGGAATCCACGATCACCTGGTCGTCGTCGTACGTTCGGGCGATCGAGCGGACGGCCTCGGCGATGATCCGCCGATGCTCGGCGTCGTTGGGATAGTCGGGCAGGCGGACGAGGATCCAGGTCCCGTTGCCAGACTTGCCCCACAAAGCGGAGGCCGCCAGCTCGGGCTCGGCGGCGAGGATGTCGTCGCGGCGGCGGACGGCGGCGGCCAGTTCCTCATCGGTGCTGCTCACGTCGGCCGGCCGAAGCGGATCGATGTCCAGGTACATCCAGCGCAGGGCCAGCACGTCCTCGTCCTTGGTGGTGTGGCGGGCCCGGTCGAGGTGGTTGTCGCACCTCGCGAGCAAATCGCGGCGGACGGGGTTGATCGTGACGTAGCCCGATACGGAGGTCAGCCGCGACGCGTCGCGCGTCAGGCGGGCGAGGTCGTCGTACCAGCCGGCGAAGGTGGAGCCCAGGTGAGTGCGGCTGATCTGGTCGGCTCGATGCAGGTTGCCGAACCGGTCCCAGGACGCCCGCATGACGCGAAGTTCCACGCAGCCGAGGGGCGGGGCCGTCAGGCAGTCCAGAAAACGCCGGGCGACCGCGGGAAGCACCTGCGGAATCACGACCTTGCCCGTCTGTCGGCTCGCGAGTTCCCGATATTGCAGCATCGTCATGATCGTGTCCCGTAAGTGCAGGGCTGGGCAGGCTCAGGCGGTGCGGCGCTTCTTGATGATCGAACCACGGGCGGTGGGTTCGACGCGGTCCAGGGCGGTCTCGATTCCCTCGGGGTCGATCATCTGGAGGAGCTTGGCCAGTGCTGAGGCTTCGGCCGCGCGGACCTGGCAGCGAGGGCGGCCGATCTCGCGGGCGAGTTCGCAGAAGGTCCGCCGACCGGCAGGATCGAGGGCGTTCGTCCTCCGACCGGGGGGTCCATTGCCGCTGTCGCTCCGCCGGCGCCCCTCGGCTTCGGCGAGGAACTCTTCGATCGTCTCGTCCAGGCGGTAGCGGCGACGGACGACCCAGGATTCCAGGAGGCTCAGCTTTCGGATGGCGGCGTGCAGCCGTTGCATCGTCTCGGCCACTTCCAGGGGGCGTTCGGGGGGCATATCGATGGCCAGCGACTCGTCCTGGGAGGCGTCGTCCTCGGGCGTGGCCGGGGAGCAAGAACGAAGCTCGATCTGCGCATTGTGCAGGTACTTCAGCCGCTTCATCTCCACGCCCATCTCTTCGGCGACCTCTTCCAGGGTCGGCTCGATGGAGCCGCTCGCCGCGCGGTCGGCGATGCGCCTTTCCAGGATCCGTTCGCGGGCCTTCTCGTGGCGGCGGCGGAGGAGGACGAGGTAATAGGGGAACTTGACGACCGACCCCTGCTCTGCGAGCGCGCGCTGAATGTGATGGTGGATCCAGTAAGAGGCGTAGGTCGCGAACCGGGCGTCATGGGTTTCCGGGTCGAAGTCCTGGGCGGCCCGCATCAGGCCGAGGTTCCCTTCCTGGACGAGGTCGTCGTGTTCGAGGCCCGGGCAATCAGCGCCGCGGTACCCGTTGGCGATGCTCATCACGAGGCGAAGGTTCGCCATGATCAGGCGGTCGCGGGCCGTGGAGTCGCCCTGTTTGATCCGGGCGGCCAGTTCGACTTCTTCCGCCGCCGTCAACAATGAGGCTTCCTGATGGAGCGGGCCTCGTGCGTCGGGCCGGCGCTGTTTCCGGGGACGAACGGCGCGGGCTTGGGTGCGGTGGGCGTACTCGCGATTCATGATGACGGCGTCCTGTGATGAAAGTCGGAATCCGGCGAGGTGCGGTGGAAATCAGGCGCGAAGCTCGGTGGGCTTCCAGTAGACGCGGAGCTTGGGGCGGCGGCCCGAAGCGAGTGGGGCCCGAAGCGCGTCCGGGGCGAAGACGCGGAGCCGCCAGGCGTCGGCCGAAACGGCGTCGATCGCCTCGCGGGCCGTGGCGAAGGCGACGCTGCAGGGGGCCCCGCCGACGACGTTCGCCGGTCGGACGTACCAGCGCCCGGAGCGGTGGCCGGAGTCGAACTGGGTCTTGAACGTCGGCGTGTAGACGAGCACCTCGCCGCCCATCGAGCGGTCGAACACCCGCAGCGTACCGGCCGTCTGCCGGGGGCCGACGTGGACCCGAGGCAGCGGCGCGGCGTCGATTGGGGCGATCTGGAGCATGGCGAGGTCTCGGGCCGACGAGGGGACGGCGGGGCGGCGGGGGCGACGAGCGGCCGACATGGTGGAGTTCCTGTTTCTGATGGTTGAGGAGTCGCGAAGAAACATGCAGGGCGATCAGCGGCGGCGGGTCCAGTAGAGCGAGCCTGTGGGCTGGACGGAGGGGGGCGAGGTCGTCTCGGGTTCGACGTCAGCGGCAAGCTTGCGGAGGATCTCCGGAGCGTCGTCGCCGGGAACGATGGCGCGACCCAGGACCGAGGCGGCCCAGTCGACGAGGCCGCGGCGGGCGACGATCGCGCGGAGCCACGCGTAGGGGCGGTCGTCGGCTTCCAGGGCCAGCTCGAAGGCGAGCGTCAGGGCCTCCCCTCGGCAGCCGGGGTCGCGGCGAAGCAGTTCGACGGCGAAGGCGGCGGAACGCCAGTCGAGGACGGCGCCGTCGAGGCGGGCTCCGGTCAGTCGGACGCCCCGGAGGTCGGCCTTCGGGAAGCGGGCGTTGCGGAGGTCGGCCCCGCGAAGGTCAGCGTTGCGGAGGTCGGCGCCGCGGAGGTCGGCGGCCTTGAGATCCGCCTCGCGGAGGTCAGCTCCGGTCAGGTCGGCGCCGCGGAGGTCGACTCCCGTGAGCGAGGCTCGCGGCGCCTGGATGCCGGGGAGGTCGGCGTAGGCCAGCGGGACGCCGGCGCCCGCCGTCAGCTCGACGGCCCGGCTCAGGCTCTCGGCCTGGACCACGGCGAGCGGGCCGGTCCGCCAGCGTCGCGACAAGGTATGGATGGCCATGGATTCGTCTCGCGGTCGAGGGTCGGCTTGAGAAACGGTCAGGAGGCCCGGGAAACACCGCGAGGGCGTCCCGCCGTGAAGCGAGACGCCCAGGGATTGCAAGGCGAGGATCAGGCAGGGCCGATGGGGCCGCCGATCGGAGGTTCCGGGAAGACCGGCGGCGGGGGGCTGCCGGGGAACGGGCCCGGGTCTTCCTCGGGCGGCGGCGTGGGGTAGCTCGGATCGGTCGGATCGGGATCCGGAACGTCCGGGTCGTCGGTGGCGTCGTCGTCGATGCTGGCCGTTGAGACCGAGGCGAACAGGGAGAGCGTGCTCAGGCTGAGCCGCGACTCCAGGCCGTCGAGTCCGCCCGCAATTGAGAATTCGGAGAATCGCTTCATGGTCAGCTCCTTCATTCCCTCCCGAGACGATCGTCGTCGCGGGACGGGCCGGGGAAGCCGCGCCGGTCGTCGGTCGGCGGCCCTCCCGCCGTCCGTCCTGCTCGGCTTCCTCGTTTGCTCATGGGGGATAGTCAGCACGGCCGGTTGCGGGATTTCAGGAATCCGGGAAGAATTTCCGGTTTCCGAAAAATCGTCCGCGAGGGCGAAGTCGGCCGATCAGGCAGCCTCGTCCGGGGAGGGGCGCGACGGGCGGCGAGGCGGCGTCCCGTCGCGGTTCGTCACGCCGGCGTTTCGACGTCGGACGCGAGGATTCGGGCCGCACGTTCGCATGCGGCGATTCGCATGCGATCGAAGGCGAACTGGACGCGGGGGTTGGGGTCGGGTTCGATGGGGGGCTGCTGCAGGAGCGGCAGGATGGCCCGAAGCCAGAGGCGGTTCCGCGCCTCGATCGCCTCGACGATGGCAAGGCGCTCGACCTCGAGCGAGACTTCCAGCTCGTCGAGTTCTTCGGGTTCGGGCTCGTCGTGGTGATGGTGAGACATGTCGGGCTCCTCGCCGCGAGGGCGATCAGCAGGGGGATTGGGCCAGGCAGTCGAAGCAGTCGGCGATGCGGACCAGACCGTCGCGGCCGAGACCGCGCGAGCACGAGGCCGCGCCGTCGCAGCCGCAGTCGGACCGTTCCGATCGGTGGGGGCAGGAACGCATTGCACGGAGCAGCCGCAGCGACTCGGCCACGGGGCGTCGCGGCGCGGCGGGCTCGGCGAGGGGGGGAGGTTCAAGAGCCGCCAGGTAGGAAGGCTCATAGTCCGGGCTCGTCGGGTCGACGAGCCGGCAGAGCCGCGGCGTGAGGGCCCCGGCGCACCGGAGGCCCGGCGCGCGGGGGCAGCCGGCGCAGCGGCCGGCGGGGTCGCGGAATTCGATCATGTGTTCAGATCAAGCTAAAGCGCCAGCCGATTGGGTTGCGCGAGGAGCGGAGGAGGAATCGGGGACTGGCTCCGCAGCGCAGCGGAGGTGCCTGTCCCCGTTTCCTCCGGAGCGGCCCTGGGACGCCCGGAGAATGGGGACGGGCACCCGGCGCCAGGTCGGTTCGAGAGGCCAGATTCCAGGTGCCGGGAGCCAGTCCCCATTCTCCTCGGCCGGGCGCGATCCAGGCGATCGTCGCTCTCGTTCAATCGACGCGGCTGTCGGCGTCCGATTGGGGAGGGGTCTTGCGGTCGTCCTCGCGGACGATGTAGGTCGGTCGGCCCTTGGTTTCCAGGAAGATCAGGCGGATGTATTCGCCGATGATCCCCAGGCAGAGGAGTTGGGCCGAGCCCATGAAGAGGACGATCACAGCGGTGCTGGCCCAGCCCTTGGGGGCGGAGCGCTCGGGGGAGCCCAGGTGGATGAAGGCGTCGTAGAGGATCCAGGCCAGCAGACCGAGGGCGACGGCCACGGCCGAGAGGCCCAGGTAGGTCGCCAGCCGGAGCGGCCGGCCGCTGAAGCTGACAAGGCCGTCGACGGCCAGGGCGACCAGCCGGCGGAATGAGTACTTGGACGAACCCGCGACCCGCGAGGGTCGGTCGTATTCCAGGCCCGTTTGACGGAACCCGACGAACGACCGCAGGCCCCGGATGAAACGCATGCGTTCCGGAAGATGTGTTAGCACGTCGACGACGCGGCGGTCCATCAGGCAGAAGTCGCCGCTGTCCAGGGGGATCTCCAGGTCGCTGAGGGCGGCCATCAGGCGGTAGAAGGCGAAATAGCCCAGCCTGCGATGCCACGGCTCGTCGCGGCGGCGGCGAACGGCGTAGACCACGTCAAAGCCTTCTCGCCACTTCACAACAAGGTCGGGGATCAACTCTGGAGGGTCTTGCAGATCTCCGTCCAGGACGATCACGGCGTCGCCGCGGGCCCGGTCGAGGCCGGCGGAGACGGCCGGCTGGTGGCCGAAGTTGCGGCTGAGGTGGACGGCGATGACGTGCGAGTCGCGGGCGGCGAGTTCGTCGATCTGTTCTGGTGTTCGGTCGCGGGCGCCGTCGTCGACGAAGATGATCTCGTAGCTGAGCCCCGTCGAGGCGAGGGCGTCCGTCAGGCGGCGGTGCAGCTCGGCGACGCTCTCCTGCTCGTCGAACAGCGGCGCGACGGCGCTGAGCGTCGGCGGGTTGGTGCGGGGCGTCGAGTCGGTGCGGCCGGTCATGGGAAGCCAGGCTACAGGGCGCGCGGGGCGTCGGCAATCCCAATCGCGAGGCCTACTGCGTGATCGTCATGGTGGCGATCCCCTGCGCCGACAACGCCGGGCAGCCCGCCGAGGAGTAGACGCGAATGAACGGCGAGCACGACTGGCTGGTCAACGTCAGGCCGGTCCCCGGCGAGGTGCAGGCGACCCCCGTGCCGCCGGGGCAGACGCCGCCGACGTGGTACGTTGCGGAAAAGACCGGCGCACCGGATCCGCATTGAAGTTTGTACTCGACCTCGCCGATGCAGCCGGTGGTCCACGAGTCGACGCCGTTGAAGGTCATCGTCGCGGAGTACGTCCCTGTCGCGCCGTCGGAGAGCGTGAGCGTCAGGTCTTGCCGTGGGATGGTGCACGATCCGCAGGCGATGGTGGGCGTTCCGCCCGCCGTCATGGCGACCCAGCGGCCGGCGACGGCGAATGCGACCAGGAAGTCGCCCGCGTTGGGGGCCGTCGAGCCGATAACCACGACGGGGATCGTACGCGTCGCGTCGACGGCGACCGTCGCGGAGGCGCCTTCGGCCTCGGCCCCGGACAACTGGATCGGGTTGACGAGAAAGACGCGGTCGGTCGCCGTGGGAAGGGCGCCGCCGTTGACCACCCGACCGACGAACCGCGGGGTCGCGGCCGTCGTTTGGGCGTCGAGGGCCGGCGTGCGAAGGCGTCCGGTCGTCGCGCCGGGGCCGCGAAGATCGTCCCAGCGGAGACGGAGGGGGCGGAAGCGGTCGTTCGGCATCATCCACCGTGGAAACAGGTCAGCCGTCGTACCGGAAGGTCCAGCGCCCGCCGCAGGAGTGGACGAGCAGCTTTGTTCCCACGGGCGGCGTCTTGGCGCCGAGATTGAACGCGAAGACGGTCCGCGAGGCGTCCGCCGAGAAGCTCGCCGAGGAGCCCTCGACTTCGGGCCCGTCGACTCGCAGCGGCGAGCAGGCGAAGAACGCCGAGGCCGACGTGGGGTACGTCGCGACGGCCTTCGTCTGCACGAGCATCGCCGTTGAGCCGTCGTCGCCCGATGCCGCGAGCCGTCGGAACGCGGCCTCGGCCTCTTCCTGGCGATCGCGGAGGATTCGAGATTCGGACATGATGTGTTATGAGTTCCTAATAACACTCAGGGAATCCAGGACAAGACCCCCCTTCTCCCACCAGGGGAGAAGGGACGAAGGCGACGGCTTACTGGGGGCTCGAGACGGCGGTGATCACCCGCCCCGCTCGACGTCCGCGTCAGATATCTCAATCACGGTCGCCTGACCATCGCCGGAGAACTCCCAGGAAACGGCGGTGACGACGGGGTACGCGAGGGACTCGCCCTGGGCGTCGCCGACGTTTGTTTGCAGGCCGACGTTGCGGCCATTGATCCGGACGATGCGGTCGCCGACGCAATAGGCGGTCACCAGGCCGGGGATCGTCGCGGCTCCGACTGTCGGCGGGGTCTCGTGCGAGGCCCGTAGCTGCCGGGCCCAGGCGACGGCCCGGTCGGTGTCGTCGCGGACGGCGATTGGTTCCGAGCCCGAGTTGTACAGCGATCCCGCCGCCACGGTCTCCATCGTGAAGTGATCGCGGGCGTCGACGCGGCGTCGGCGCTCAAAGCTCGTGGGCGAGGCCGGCCGGGAGTCGGTCTGGGCGGAGAGCATCAGGTCGTCCTCGACGACCGTCGTCAACCGCAGCGTGAACCGGGTGTTCGGCGCTGAGGGATTCGCCTGGCTGGTGACGCCGCGAAGCGTCCGGCTGGGCTCTTGCGGGTTGCTCCCGGTGTAATCGCCGATCGCCCATGACTCCGGGTCCTCGGCCACGACGACGATCCCCAGGCGGTCCTCCAGCAGTTGCCAGCCGCCGGCGATCGGCTGCCAGTGGCCGCTGCCGTCCCAGACCCCCGGCGCGGGTCCTGTGTAGTCTCGCGAGAGCGCCAGTTGCGCCCGGAGCGGCCGGCCCTCGTCGTCGCGGGTGATGAGCGAGGTCGAACCCGGCCGCAGCCGCTTGACGTAGGTGGGGTTGCCGTCGTCGTCTTCCGGGAAGATCTCGGAAAGGTCCAGCGCGCCGGTCGACCAGGTCGAGGCCGAGCCGTCCCAGTGACCATCCCCTGCTTCATCAGCGACGTAGAATCGATACTTGCGGCGATCTTCACCCGTCGCCGAGCCGAGGTTGGCCCGGAGGAATCGGACCCGCTGCGACGCCGACTCGTCGCCCGCCGCAGGGTGAAAGCCGGGGGCCAGCACGAACGACGCCTCGACGCGTCGCTGGGCCGTCTCAACCGTCACCGCATTGACGATCGACCGCGAATCGCGCTTGAGGTTCAAGCCGGCGAGGTTGCAACGCGCGGGGTTGAGGATGGAGCCACTCTTGGAGAGCAGCAGGTCGCGGGCCGGCCCGGCGGCGTCGGCGTCCTTGCGGTAGACGACCACCTCCGTTCGAGGCGAACCGTCGCCGGCGTCGCCCGTGACGAACCGCAGGCCGAAGCCGGCCAGATCGAGTTGAGAGGCCAGCGCTTCCGGCCAGGGGGCGTTCGTCGCGTCGTAGTCGCGGACGACCACGTCGGCGGCCGTTCCCGAGGACCCCAGCGGCGCGCCTCCCGGCGCGGGTCCTCGCGACTGGAGCAAGGCGTCCAGGCGGTCGAAGTCCGGGTTGAAGACGTAGCTCTGATCGTTGTGCACGCTCAGTACGTAGCGGACGAACTTGCCGAGCGTCCAGTACGATCGCGGGTCGGGGTCGCGGTCGATATCCGCGTCGATGAAGACGGGATATCGCTCGGCGGCCTGCGATTGCTCCAGGTCGTAGCCGTCGGGCGTGCAGTTGGGCTTGCCGTCGGGGTTGAACCGAGTGGGCAGGTCGACGGCGACGACGGCCCCGGCTAAGGGGTCGTCGGCGTTGCGCTGGAGTCGGCCGCCGATGGGCTGGTCCCAGCAACGGACGGCCACGCCCTGGGCGAGGAAGCCGACCCGCTGCGAGTGGGCCGAAAGGTCGACCTCCGGCGATGTGGCGAAGCCGTCGAACAGGACGCGTGAAGCTCCGTCGGGGGTGGTCGCCAGCACGACGAGGCGGTCGTCGTCGCGGACGACGTACGACCCGGCGGAGGCCAGCGGCCAGAGGCCGGCGAAGTCCGAGGGGGCCTTGACGATCGGGTCGGAATCGTCGAGGACGTAGCGGAACCAGGCCGTCGGCGGCTGGGGGCCCTCGGCGTGGCGGATCCGCTCGCAAACCACGTTGGGGACGACGGCGTGCTGCGCGCCGGCCGCCGCCTGAGGGTTGTAGCGATAGACGCGGACCGTCGCCGCGGGGGCGGACGATGGGACGTCGTAAGGGTCGAAATCGAAGCTCCCGGGCATTCCGGCCATCCTCCCCGACGGTCGATCGATCAGCCAAGCAGTCCCATCGCCCGCAGGTCGTTGATCAGGGCGTTGAGGAGTTGGGTGGTGTTCTCGGAAAAAACGCGCAGATTTTCATACGCCGATCGCAGGCTGTTGAGGTCGGCGGCCTGCGCGTAGGGCGTCCCTGCCTGGCCGGTGGCGAGGCCCGTGTACGCGGTGGAGGCCGGCGCCGAGGTGTACGCGGCCAGGGTCCGCGTGTTTGCGGCGTAAGTCTGGGTGTACGTCCCGGGGCGGACGACGGGCGTGGCGTTCCAGAAGCCGAGCTTCTGCGTCGTCGCGGTGCCGATCTTCAGGCCGGTCGTCGTCCCGGCGGCGATCGTCGCGCCGTCGGCCATCGCTCCGCCGGCGGTGGGGAGGAACGGCCGGGCGTCGCTGCCGACCGTGCCGCAGACGACCCGGAGGTCGGTCACGGAGGTCACGGCTGACGCACCCGTGACGACGACCGCCAGCGGCACGTGGGAGGTCGCCGGCAGGCTGCTCGTCGAGGTCGTCAGCACGCCGGCGTCCGTCAGATAGACGTAGGTCGTCGTACTGGCGGCGAGAGCCAGCGTCGGGGCGCCGGCGAATGTGCCGACGGTCCCGTCGCGCCGCTGGTAGCGGCCGACGGCGGCCTGAACGTTGAGCGAGGCGCTGGGGACCTCGGTCGTCGCCACGCAGAGGCCGCCGACCGGCGCCAGGGCGTCGATGGCGTCGGCGTTGGCGTTGAGCGGGACGTTCCAGTCGCGGTCGGCCGGGCCCGGCTTGGCGAGCCGCGTTTGTTGCGTGTAGGTCGTCGCCATGTGCGGATGAAGTCCTGTATCTCAGGCGCTGGGGCTGGGGTTCCAGGTGAGCGTGACCTGGCGAGTGGCGGGGTCGTACAGGTATTGCAGTCGCGAGCCGTCGGCCGAGGCGGCGGGGGGACGCGGAGGCGCGGCGATCGTCGTCGTCGACGTCGTCGGCGTTCCGAGGTTTCCGGCCGCGTCGAACGAGGCGACCGCGAAGGTCCAGACGCCTCCTTCCAGGGCCGAACTCGTCCAAGAGTAGGACGATACGGCCCTTCCGAAGCCCCCCTGGCCGAACCCGCCGATTCCATAACCGTCGATGGGTGTGCCGCCCGGGTAGGCGGGGATCTCGGCCAGGGAGGTCGTGTAATCGACGCCGGCGCCGGGGGCGGGCGGGCCGAAGACGCGGAAGCCCTGGACGTCGTCACCGCCGGTCGGGTCGAGGTACGAGCCGCCGAGCCAGGCGAGCGTCACGCGGTCGGCCGTCGCGCCGGGGAGCGAGGACGAGAAATCGAGGTCCCCCTCCCCTGCCCCGACGGCGCCGACGTCGACCCGAACCCGCGAGTCGGGCATCGTCAGCGAGACCCAGCGGGCCGTCCCGCTCCAGGCCAGCCGCCTGGCGACGTACACCTGGAACGTCGTCCCCGCCGGCGCAGTGGACGTCCAGGAAAGCTGCAGCGTCGAGCCGTCCCAGACCGGCGGGGCGACGTCGACGATCGTTGACTGATCGAAGGGCATTTGTCTTTGGCCTCGGTCGCGGCGAAAGCTGTCAGGTGAGCCCGTAAAACACGGCCCGATACGGCAGGGCCCAACCGCTGCCGCCGGCGGTGACGCCGCGGGCGTCGGCGACGAACTCGCCCTTGAAGACGACGTTCGACCAGGTCCGGCCGCGGTTGTCGACCAGCGTGCGGGCGACGCCGTCGGCGCAGGCGAGGAAGGTGTTCTCGGCTGCGTCTAGCTCGGCGAGGGACGCCGCGGTGAGCACGCCTCGGATCGAGAAGACCCGGCCGCGAGAGCCGCCGTCGAGGAACTGCGTCCCGCTCACGCCGAAGTACGAGGCCGTCTGCGCGGCCCTGGGTCGCGGGACGTGCTGGACCTGAACGGCCGACCCGAAAATATTGACTCCGCCATACGTAACCATGTGCACAAACCTCCGGGTCAGCCGTCGATCCGCCCACGGAACGCCCGGGGCCGCGCGCCGCCGGCGGACGACGTCGAGGCCGCCGCCGCGAGTCGCTCCGCCGCCTGTTCCAACCGCCCGGCGATCTGGGCGAGCCGATCCTCGATCGCGCCGAACACCTCACCCGAATCCCCGCCGAACGACCCGCCCGCCGAGACGAGAGGCGACGGCGTGGCCGAGATCGTTCCCAAGGCCCTCGGCGGGGGGGCGTCGAACGCGCTCGCGGTGGACGTGGAGGCTGCCGGTGGGATGAGCGCCGTTGGCGCGAGGAGCGAATCGTCATTCAACGGCACCGAGGACGCCACGGCCGGCGAGGACTCATCGATCGTCGAGGCGGCGAGGAACCCGTCGAGCCGGGCGGCGTCGAATGAGGGGGGCTCGCTCGGCCTTGAGGCGGGTGAGGCCGAAGCCTCGGCCGCGTCGAGCGGCCTGGTTGCGACAGCCGCGGCCTGGACGACGTCGGGCGGTAAGGCCAACGGCAGGCCGGCGGCAACCACCGGCCGAGCTTCGCTGGGCGAGGAAGCCGACGCGGCGGGTGCCGCAACCGGGGCCGGGCTTGGCTCGGACCGCGACGGCGGGGCCGGCACCTCGTCGGCTTCGGGCGCCGGGGACGTCGCCGAGGGTTCGGCGAGGGCCGGCGGTGAGACGAGCACGTCGTCCAGCCCGGTCAGGCGCGGCGTCGTTGGCCTTTGCAAGGGGATCAGGAACGCTTCGAGGCCCATGAGGGTTCCTCATATAACGATGATACGCGGTCAGAAGAGGGCTTCGAGCGCGGCGTCCTGCGATCGAGCCTGGCAGTCGTCCACCCATCGCGACGGAGGGACGGCGCGGCCGAGGGCCACGAGCATCTCGGAGACGCCGATGGCGTCCTCCCAGGGGAGGTCCTGGGCGACCCCGTTCGCGATCAGGGTCCAGCGGAGCCACCGGCCGAAGGTTTTGGGACGCGGCCCGTCATCGCCTGGTTGATGGCCCCCCAGCGCTCGCGGCACTCGGGGTCGTCGGCGTCCACAACTAGCAGCTCGCGGAGGTCGCGGTCGGTCAGGTCGTAGTTGCGGGTCAGCAGCAGGACGGCCATGCGGAACTGGATGGTCAGCCGGGCGGAGGCGTCCTCGGGGTCGCAGCCGGCTAGCTCGTCCATCAGGGTTTCGTACTCGGCGCCGAAGCTGGGGCCGCCGCCGACGACGATGCGGCCCTCGGCGTCGCGCGTCGGATAGAGGCGGAGGGTCGGCCGGGGGAGCGTCCAGGTCCGGCCGTCGCCCAGGACGACCTCCGGCCCGACGCTGAACTCCGGCCGCCGCGATGATCGCTCGTCAGGCATGGCCGGCCTCCGCGACGAGGACGCCGCGATCGGTGCCGTCGGCCTGGCTCGTCCAGGCGTATCGAGGGCGGCCTTCGCGAGGATGGCCGATGGGGAAGACCAGGGTGTCGGCGGGGTCGGCCGTGATGAAGAGCTTGCCCCCTGGCTGGCGACGGATGAACGCCCGCCCCCCGCGCGACCTGTCGACCCCCAGCAGGGGCTCGGCCACGCGGAGGATGGAGTCGATCCGATCGAGCTGGGTGCCGCCGCTCTTCCACGATTCGGGGACGATCAGGGCGTCGCAGGTCGGTTCCATGAGGCTCGCTTTGCGAATGTGCAAGACGTTTGACGAACCTTGCGGATTTGGGAATCCGTCAGGCGCGGGTGAAGCTCAGGGGGTTGGTGATCCCGTCGCTGGAGTAGGCCATGACGCTGAGCGTGGCCGTGCCGAACTGGCCGTGGGCGCCGGAGGTCTCCGCGTTCTCGGCCACGGCGTTCGCCAGGACGTAGAGGATGTCGCCGCCGACCTCCCCCTTGGCGTCCTTGTGGGTGGCGCTCAGGGTGGCGGTGGTCCCCGGGGCGATCGCCATCAGGGCGGCCGCGTCGCCGCTGGTGACCGTCGCCTTGGGCTTGCTCAGGGTGTTGACGACGACCGTCGGGAAGCGGTCGCCGTCTGCGGCGTAGGAGGTCAACGAGCCCCCCTGGGTGAACGTCACCTGGGAGACTCGGGTGATCGGGGCCGAGCCGAACGAGACGGCGGTCCAATTCGCTTGCAGCTTCGTCGCGGCCATGGGGGCGGCTCTCCTGGAGTGCGGTGGGGATGGAAACGAGGGTCGGGGTGTGGAGTTATTCAGAGGCGTCGAAGCCGTTCCAGCCCTCGACGAGATACTGGAACGTCAGCACGGCCTCGATCCGGCGCTCGGGGGCGACGGCCTTCTTCCAGGTCCAGGACTGGATGCGGGTGGACCCAGGGAGGGTGACGTCGGCCAGGGAGACGCCGTTGAGGGCGTCGGCCGCGGCGTAGAGGAGGCGTTCGGCGGCGGCGTCCCGGGTTTCGGGGTCGTCGTCGCGGGCGGTCAGAGTAAGGGACAGGGTTGCGGCGGCCGTGAGCGCGCCGCCGACGTCGTCCCCCTGGGCGGATATCGTGGTGGCGACGGGCTCGATCGCCGCGGCGCGAAGGTCGCCCGAGCGTTCGCCGCGGTCTTCGGGGAGGCCCGCCGGATAGACGCCGTCGAACGCGCCGGTGGCGTCCAGCAGGTCGCGGATCGCGCCGCGGACGTCGCGTTCGCGAGGGCTCGGCATGGTCGTTGGCCCTTTGGCATGAAGGTGGTTGCGAATGCGGGGCGTCCGTGAGGAACGTCCCGCATCAGAAATCCAGGGTCGGAGGGAGGATCAGCGGAAGCCTCGATAGGCTCGGGAGTACGATCCGCCGAACGGCCAGCGGCGGGCTGGGGCGATCGTTCCGATTCCCGTTCCGGTCCCCGGATCGGGGGGAGTCTGCTGGCTGTGGTTCACGGCGGTCGTGAAGAAGGACGTGCTGGGGCGGCCGTCGACGTTCACCACGCTGCCGGTCGTCCCGGAGACCAGGACGGTTTGGCCGGAGAGGATCACGTCGCCGAGGTTGAGGACGATGACGTTCGCGGCCGGCTGGGCAAGGCCGACGACCGCGACGCTGGTGAGGTTGACCGTCACGGAGAAGGCGGCTGGGCCGCCGGCCGCCGCGACCGACTGGTCGAACGTCAGCAGGATGGACCCGCCCGAATCGCTCACCACGGCCGACGTCAGAGAGGGCGCTCCGAAGTACTCGTTGTTGTACTCCTGAAACGCCAGGAGGCCGGGACTCACGTTGTACATGCCGGCCGATTCGTAGTCGCCGTTGACGGAGTTCGGCTTGCCTTGCTGCCAGAGGTGCAGCCGGTTGTCGTTCAGCCCGTCCGTTCCGTCGCCTCTCCCCGCCTTGTGGCGGTCGTGCCAGATGATGCCCCACAACAACTGGAAGAGGTAGTTGTTGTTCTGCCCGGGGGGCCGTCCGAAGCAGAAGATCGAGATGGCCTCCGCGTCGGAGCGCCGGCGGATCACGTCATAGAACGACCTCATCCAGTGGCGGAAGTTGGGGTGGCTGATGAGGTCCAGGGTCCGCAGGAAGTCGTCCTGGCGGACGTTCATGTAGTTGGGGTAGCTCTCGGGCACCGCCGGGGCCATGTTGCCCGGCCCGCCTTCGTAGCAGACGTGGGCCGGCCGCCATCCGAAGTGAGCCTCGATGGCGTCGCGAGCGTCCTTGGCGGTCCCCTGATACTCCGAGTAGTCCGGCCCGAACTCAAAGTCGAACTGCATCAGGTCGACGGCCTGTTCGTTCGTGGACAGGTCGAAGGTGGCCTTGTAGGCTTCGGCCGTGGTGGACGCGATCACGGTGTACGGGGCGTCCGCAACGGCGTCGACCTGGGGGATGGTGAAGCCCAGACTTTGCAGCTGGATCAGCGAATCGGAGATGCCCGTCATGCCGCCGATCTGCCAGGCGATCGTCCCCTGGAAATCGGGCGCCCGTCCCACCTCGGCGAAGCAGGCCCGGCCGATCTCGATCATCTTGCAGGATCGGAGGAAGTGGTAGTAGGCCGTGATGGCGCCGTCGACGATCCCCGTCGCCCAGGCGTTGGCGTTGGCGTAGGTCTTGAGGCCGTTGATGTAAAAATTCCAGACCTCGTTGCCGTACTCCATGTACAGCTTGCAGCCCGCCGGCAGGATGTCGCGGTAGATCTTGGCGATCTCGTACATCATGTCGTCGGACGCGCCGTAGGAGACGCAGATCCAGGCGTCGCCGGAGCCCTGGCCCGCCGCGTTGCGGGCCGCAAGGCACATGTGGGCGTGGAAGTCATAGGGGATTGAGTTCCAGGGGGAATACTCCTGGAGGTGGTCGTCGGTTCGCGGCTTGTAGGCGACGTCCTTGTTGAAGTACTGGGTCGTCTTGACTCGCATTGGCACGTCAGCGCCCAGCGAGAGAGCCCCCGTGATCATGTAGACGGCCGACGCCGCACCCGTCTGCATCAGCGGCGGGCCGTAGTTGTAGAGGCCCTGGTAGTACTGGATCGAGTCGTCCTCGCTGCTCCAGAGCGGGCCGGGGGCCGTGAAACGTCCGGTGTCCCCGATCGATCCCGTGGCAGGGGTGTCGCTGCGACGACTCTCCAGCGTGATGACGCCCGTCGAGCTGTCGACGGCGGTGACCGTCATCGCCTCGCTGGAGCTATCCAGCCAGATGTAGCCGTAGGGCTTGATCCAGGCCCAATCGCCGGGGTCGGCCGGCGTGATCGTCATCGTCAGGTCGGTCCCGCTGAGCGCCGCCGCGAGGGTGAACGTCCGCCGAGCGGTCAGCATCATATCGGCGTTGTTGACGTTCGGCCCGCCCTGCATGAACAGGCCGTTCCGCATCGGCGTCAACGAGAGGGACTCGTCGACGAGGATCTCAGCGTACTTGTAGTAGTGGCCGTTGTTCGACGCCGGGTTGGGGCCGTACTGCGAGACGTCGGTGATCGCCTTGCGCCAGCCGACCGTGGCCGTGGAGCCGGCGGCGTGGCTTGCCGCCGTCGTCCCCATCCGTCCGCGCCAGACCGTGTAGTGGTCGTCGCCGACCGCCGGCAAGCCGACGACCTGCATCCGCTCCGAACCGATGAACACGGCCTGGCCGTAAGGGATGCGGCTGTCCGGCTCGCTCGTGGTGCGGGTCAGGCGGACCGTCGTCGTGGTCGCGTCGATGGCGTCCACCAGCGTCGCCGAGTACGTCTCCAGGTGCGAGGCTTCGCCGTTGAAGTAGAAGTAGCGGTTGGCCGGGTTGAACGCGACGACGTGGTCGAAGACCAGCTTCTGGTGCTTCTCGTTGAAGTTCCACATCGGAGCGGAGGCCGTCGCGACGTCGTCCATTTCGCTCCGGTCGTCGAACATGCCACCGGCGCATTCCATCACGCGATGCGGCCCCATCCCCTGGGAGATGAAGTTGTCGTAGAAATACTTGTCAATCTTGTAGTGGTCTTCCGGCGTGTACGAAACAGAGCCGGCTTCGGCTGGCTCGTCCCAGTTGCCGGGGGCGTAGAGCTGAAGGTTCTTGTAGCGGTGCGTCTCGTCGTGGTCGGTCCAGATCCAGAGGCCGAACGTGTTGTTGGTGTGGAAGGCGGTGAGGGAATTGCCGTTGGCGTGAGCGGCCGCCGTGGTGCCGTCCCAGCCGCGCTGGCAGCCGGTGAAGGTCATGGTGCTCGAGTCGTACCCGGTCGCCTTGATCTTCTCCGTACCGATCGTCAGGACGATGAAGTAGGGGGCGTCGGGGAATCCCTGCCAGGCGTAGCCGGGGGCGGCGACCAGCGGGATGGAGGTCGTCGAGGCGTCGATCGAGGCCGCCAGCGTGAGATTCCAGACGTTCTTGGAGACCTCCAGCACGCGGACGTGCTTGCCGTCCACGTCGCTCGAGTAGTCGTCAAGCTGATCCACGTAGACCGTGGGGAGCTCGCTCTTGACGTACATGTCGACGAACGGGGAATACCCGTTGCCGTAGTCTTCCCACATCAGGAGCCACTTGCCGTAATACGGCGTGGGGTCCCATCCGTAGCTGTCGAAGTAGGTCTCGCCGGGGTACCAGAAGACCCGCTGGCCGAAGGCCCCCTTCATCGTCCCGTCTTCCCACTTGTCGCCACGGTTCTCGATCAACTTGGCGACGTTGGCCATCACCTTGTTGCCGGACCAGATGGAGCTGGCGTAAGTGGTGCACTGGCCGCCGACCTTCATCAGCCCGTCCGAGGGCTTGGACGAAGGTTTGCCGACGCGCATGTCGACCACGCGGTTGGTCATTCCGTCTGTGCCGCCGACCTCTGAGCCGACCCAGTCGCGGGGGGCGTTGATGTGGACGACGTCCGAATTCGTGAGCGGTCCGACCCCCACCGGCAAGAGCCAGAAGAACGCCCCGTGCGGGCCGTAATGGTACGTGCGGGGAGAGTCCGGGCCGTCCAGGACGATCGACGGTCCTCCGTTGATGGAAATCGTCGGACAGATCATCTGCGCGAGGTGCGAGGCGTCGACGACGGCCAGATCGTCGATGCTCCCCGGCTTGACCAGCGAGATGATGAGGGCGTCGCCGCTGGTGGTGATGTAGGCCTGGTCCACGCTCGCCCGTCGGGCCTGGATCGGCTCGACGTACTGCATGGTCGAGCCGACGGCCGGCACGGCGATGAAGCTGTGGTCAGGGTCGCCGTCGATCGAGATGCCGGCGTCGCCGGTGGCCACGGCCGTGCCGACGGTTCCGTCGAATGAGTAGAACCGCTTGACGGTCGCCGTGAGCGCGGCGAGGGTCCCCTCAGGGTCTGAGCGGTAGCCCTCGATCTCCTCGTCCGTCATCGCCTTGTTGATGAAGAGGAGATTCTGGATGGAGACCTTGGACGATCCGGAGCCGTCCGTGCCGATCGTCCAGCCCTGGTCCAGACGCACGAAGCCGGCGAGCGTGGTCGCCCAGTCGCCGTGGTCGCGATGGCCGTTGATGTCCAGAAAGCGGCGAGTCGGGTCGGTCGCCGAGTAGGTGAGCGTGACCTGGACGGGGACGCCCTGGGGGAACCCCTGCACCTCGGCCTGGGTCCACGCGCCGGCCTCCACGTCCGTCTGGTTGCAGATCATGTCCAGCACGCCGCCGGACGAGTAGTTGTTGAGCGAGAACCGGTAGTGGTAGTTGAAAACGGGATACTGGGCCCCCAGCGGCCGGGTCTGGCCGTTGAACGCCAGGACGAACGAGGTCGTGAACTCGGCGTAGGATTCGGCGCCCCATGCTTCGGGGGACCGGAGATACGCGGAGCCGTCGAATAGAATGGCCATGTTGTATCCTACGGTATCCTGCCGAGGCTTCGGCTTTGATTCAAGTGATACGAGGAGTCGCGGCGGCCCTGCGGACGCGGCGACGCGCGTCAGACGCCCGATCGCGAGGTCGCCGCGGAGATCAGGGCGTCGATGGGGGCGGGAGCCGTGGAGTCGGCGGTGAACTGGACCGCCGCGGTGTTGGGCTCCTCGCCGGAGCTGTTCGCGGCTCGGACCACCGCTGCGTACGCGACGCCGTCGGCCAGTCCGGTCAGCTCGATCGAGTAGACGCCGTTTCGTGAATTCGAGGCCGGCGTCGTCGCGGTCGGCGATGCGTAGGACGCGATCGCGCCGGGGTTCATGTAGACGTTGAACTGGCTGGGGCTGCGAGCGGCTGAGGCTGCCGGGCACGACCACTCCAGCCGGACGGCCCCGCCGGCCAGGGGGACGGCTCGGAGGCCGACCGGCGCGGGGGGCGTTCGCGTGGCGTCTCGAGCGAGGGCGTCAAGCACCAGCGCCGTGGACGCGTCGATGTTGGACTCCTCCAGCCCGGACCGAGAGTCGTAGACCCGAACGCCGAACCGATACGAGCTGGCGGCGTCGAGCGGGCCGCTGGTCCAGGTCGCGTCGGAGACCTCGGCGACGGGCGTCGCGTAGTCGATCGGGCCGCCGTGGCCGTCGTTCGAGTAGACCCGATAGAAGATCGGGCCGGCGGGCTCTCCCTCTTCGGGGTCGACCAACGGGGGCATGGATTTTTACCTCTCGATGCGAGTGCGGAAGACGTCGGCCGGCTGGCGGTCGGAGCCCTGGGGGCCCCAGCGGACGTCCAGGCGGGAGAGGGCCTCGGACAGCTCGGCCTCGGTCTGGCGGAGCTTCAGGGCGAAGTCCCCTTCATCGGAGCGGGTCTCCGCGGCGTAGCGAAGGGCCAGGACGATCAGCACGCAGGCCCGGCGGAGGTCGCGGGCGTCCCGCAGGTCGGCGGGCGTCCGGCCGGGGAAGTTGGGGTCGATGTTGAAGCGACGATTCAACTCGAACGACGCCTCTTCAATCTGGGGCCCGAGCGTGGCGATGAGGAACTCGACGGCCGTCAGCCCTCCGGACGGCGACGCCGGAGCGCCCAGGCCGGCGTCCATGCCGATCCGGCGGAGCGTGACCGACCCGCCCGAGACCGAGGCGATGGCGAACAGCTCCCCCGAGCCCTTGAAGGCCGTCGACGGCTTGCGGAGCAGCACGACGTGCCCCGGGCGAACCCCCGCCGCCTGGAAGTCGGCCGAGGGGGAGGATAGCGTCCAGAGGTCCCCCGCGGCGAAGGCGCCGTCGGTCCCCTGGGCGAGCTTCTGCCAGGCGGGCGCCAGCACGACGAAATCGCCCGCCGCGCGGACGGCCACGTCCTCGTCGGAGGCGTAGACGGTCGAGAGTCGATCGGACTGGCTCATGGAGGGCTCGCAGAGGGATGTGCTGGAGGGACAGATCATGTCGGTTAGCGTCGAGAGTCTTTCGGCTCACGACGGCCTTCCCCCCTCGCGGGGGAAGGTGGCCCGAAGGGCCGGATGAGGGGGCGACCGGCGTTGCTTCGAAGGCAATGCTTCGGATGTGAATCCGACGGCGGTCGTCCCCCTCATCTGATCGCTTCGCGATCTGTCTTCCCCCGCGAGGGGGGAAGACCGTCATGAGCGACGTCGTCGCCTCACCCCCGCTTCCGCTTCGGCGACGAAGCCGGCGGCGGTTCGGCGATGAGATTCGGCGTGGCGTCGAGGGCTTCGGTCGTCTCGCGGACGGCCAGGTCGATCCCCTCGAGCGTGGCGGCGAGGCTGTCTCGGACCTCGGCGACGTGCTCCAGCAGGCTGGCGCGCGAATCGGCGTCGAGCCCCGGAAGCTGCCCGAGCGCGTCCTGCACCTGCTTGCAGTGCCAGAGCCCCACGGCCCGGCCCAGGAACGGCAGGTCGCGGCCCTCGCCGGCGCGGGCGATGTACGGCCAGAGGCCGGGGAACGTGAAACTCGGTCGCGTGTTCATGTCGGCTCGCGATGATGACGGAAGAAGGCGGGGAGGGCCGCCCACGCTCGGCCGAAACCGGGCGTGGCGGCCCTCTGCAAGGGGCGGGACAGACAGAGAAAACCTGGGATCAGGAGGCGCTGAAGGCCGTGATCCCGGAGACCCAGGCGTGATGGGCCTCGTTGTCGATCTCGATGGCGCCTTCCATGATGATGTCGCCCTCGAAGGCGTCGCCGCGGCTGCCGCGGGGCTTGTCGATCATCGACCGCTTCAGCCGGACGCGGGCCTCGTTGGCCGACAGGCAGACGGCCGTGCCGGGACGGAGCAGCGGGGCGGGGACGATCGAAATGCCGCTGAGGAACGGCGCCTCGAAGAGGTCGATCGGGGTGCCGAAGACGTTCGACCCGGCGTTGACCCGCATCGCGGCGTGACCCCACACGGCGAAGGCCGAGAGGAAGTCCGTGCTGACCAGCAGCAGGCTGGGATTGCCGCCGCCGTTGAAGCAGGCCTGGATGGTGTCGCGGATCAGGTCGCTGGGCTTGTACGCGGCGGCGTTGGTGGGCGCCGTCACGACGTTCGTCGCCAGGATCGACTGGATGCCCTTCATCAAGGGGCGGCTGGCCGGAGAGGTCAGACCGACGCCCTTGCCGTAATACACGGCGCTCTCAAAGTCGTCCATCACGTGCTGCATGGCCAGCATGCGATCGCGGTCGAGCGGCGTGGCGAAGGACGAGGCGTAGCCCGAGTCCGCCTGGAGGGCGCCGCCGACCTGGTAGGCGTGCTGCACCGTCTGGCAGTACTGGGTGGTCGCCTGGGGGATCCGGCTGAGGCCGGAGACGTTGGTCTCGGCGCCGGTGCGGGTGTTGCTGACCAGCAGGATCGGCAGGGCGTCCGCGTGGGCGGCGGCCGTGGTGCCGGCGTAGCCGCGGACGACCGTCAACGCGTTGGCGACCGGATCGACGGCCGTCACAAGCAGGTACTCCTGCTCGATCGAGATCACGTCGCCCGAGTCGAAGACCGAGGCGTCGGCGGCGGCGATCGTCGTGGCCACGGGGTTCAACGGACCGCCGTTGTTCAGGGCCACCGACCGCGGCCGGTAGTTGTCGTTGACGATCAGAAACTGCGGCGAGGCCACCGGCAGCTTCGGCAGTCGGGACGTCAGCGGCGTCCGGTTGACGAACCAGTTGATCGCCACGCCGAAGACGTCCGAAGGAAGGACGCCGGCGTTGAAAGCGTTGAACTGCGTCAGCGGGCTGTTGTCGTACGAAGGCATGTACAGGCTCTCCGATGTGGATTCAAGGCGCACGGGGGACGACGGCCGACGAAGCCGGCCGGAGACGAGGCGGGACGAGGCGACGAACCGAGCGGTGGGATTTCCGACGTCTTCCCCCTCCAGGGGGGAAGGCGTCAAAAAACCGCGTCACGACAACGGATGCAGACCGAACGACTGATACTGGTTCTGCCGGTCTTTCCACTGGCCGACGATGGCCTCCAGCGAGCCCGGCTGGGCGCCGCGAGGGGCGACGTACGGGCGGCTGGCGTCGCCGCCGGCTCCGCCGCGGGACGTCGGGGCGAAGAAGATCGCGAAGCTCGGCGACTCCAGCCGCTCCCGGAGCGCCTCAACGGCCGGGCGGCCGGTGGATCGCTCGCGGACGGTCAGGGCGCCGCTGGCTTCGCGGACGGTCTCGAACTCGTCCTGCAGCAGCCGGCGGACCATCGCCGCCGCGGCCGACTTCTGCTCGGGAGACTCGCCGACGAACGCCCGGCCCTGCAGGGCCTCAGCGATCGCCGCCGATTTCCGCTCGCCGAAGATCTGCTGCTCCAGCAGCGTGTAGCGGCTGACGGCCTCCGCGTGCTTCTGCTCCCAGGTCCGACGCTGCTGGTCCAGGGCCTCCTCAATCTGCCCCTTCTCCGCCAGCGCCCGCAGCCGCTCGTTCTCCTTCAACTCCAGCGTCGCCTCCTGCTGACGCTGAAACTCCTGCAAGCGGGCCTCCAGCGCCCGCAGGCGCTGGCGGTCCTCGGACGCCGGGTTCGCCGGGGTCTCGGCGGCGGCGTTCACATCGATGTTCGCTTGGTCGTTCACGGATGGTCCTCGATCAAGGGCGGGGTGGTCGACGGCAGGTCGGGTGGCATCGGGCGGCCCCTCAGGGCTCTTCCCGGACCGCCCCGGCGTCGAGCCCCAAGTACGCGTCGATTTCCGCGTCGAACGCGGCGTAATCCTGATCTTCAAGTCCCGGCAGCATCACCCGGACCAGCTTGCCGAGCATCTCGCTCTCCGTCTTGGGAGCGTGCCCCGCCGCGGCCAGGATCGTCTGGAACTGGCCGACCGTCCGGGCCAATTCTTCACCGGTGAAGAGGTCGAAGCTTGTGGGGTACTGGATGCGAACGGCGGCTCGGTCGTCGGCCGTCGATCCGCCGGACGTCACCGTCATGGCCAGCTCGGCCAGCCGGCGTTCCGCCTGGGCGAGCGTCGCGGCGACCTTCGACAGCAGGTCGTTCCCCGCCGCCTGGTCGATCCGCTTGGAGACGCCGCTCTGGGCGACCGTCGACCCGCCAGTCCCCGCCGCGCCGGCCGGCTTCAGCAAGAGAGCGGCCCGGTCGGCGGCGTCGCGGAGGTCGGCCTTGTTCAGCCGCAGCGACTCGGCCCCGGCCTTGGGGAATTCGACCACGTCGAACCCCTCATACGTCGCCGAACCCCCCTGGCTGTTCTTCTTCTTGGGGAGCAGCCAGTTGGGCCCGATCGGAACGGCGCCGTCCGCCTTGACGTAGTCTTCCGGCCCTTGCAGCAGAGGGTGGGCCTGGGTGGTGTCGCTGAGGATCAGCTCGGAGTCGCGGTTGTAGAACTCGCGCTGAATTTCAGCAATGCTTTCATAACGAGGAAAGCCGATGTTGGTGCATCGCGGCCGGCGACGGTCGAACACCCGGACGATGGGGACCTGGCCGTAGCCGTGCTCGACGGGCCCCTCGACGATCTCGCCTCGGGCGTCGTACAGCGTCCACTCGGTCTCGTCCCAGTGGCGATAGGCGACGCCGCCGTCGTGGACCTCGCGGATCAGGCACTCGTCATACCGCCCGGCGCGGTCGAGCCGCCACCAGAGCATGTTCTCGGGCAGGATGTAGGAGGCGACGGCCTGGTCCAGCCCCAGCCGGATCTCGTCGGCCCGGGTGCGGACGGTCTCGCCTTCGGGGGCTGCGGGGCGGTCGACCATCAGGTCGAGCTGGCCCAGCACGAGCAACAGCGGGGCGACCGAGTTGGACATGAACTCGTCGATGGTGGTGCCGCGGCCGTCGACGTCGCGCCACCAGCCCTCCAGCCGATCGGAGCCGTGCCGCTTGACCTCGCGGCTGAAGATGCGGGCGAGGTGGGCCTCGACGGCCTCGGCCACGAACGTGGGGACCGGCGTGCGGGCCCGTCGCAGCTCATAGTCGTCGTCGGTGGCCTGGTGGGCGGGGTCGGTGCCGAACGGCCGGCCGCTGGGCGGATAGGCGCCGGCGTCCAGCGAGGACGGATACTCCCGCTTGTGGCGGACGAGGTTCCGCACGGGCATTCCGTGGGGATCGTAGCCGTAGACGGCCGTCCGATACGCTTCGCCCCCTTCCCAGGAATCGAGCAGCCAGCGCCAGCGGAGCTGGTGAGCCTGCCACTCCGGGTGAGGGGCGTCAATCCGACGACCGTCCGGCAGCACGATCCGCGGCATGGCCGCCCCGGGCATCGGGACGATCGACGCGCCGATGGTGTTCGATGTCAGCATGAGGATGTCGTCTTCCGATGTTATGAAAAACCGTGCAACCGATGACGTTGGACGAATTAACCCCAGGTTGTAGGGGCGCCCCTTGTGGGCGCCCAATCACCGTCGACGAGTCTTGGCGACTGGGCGTGCGAGAGCGGTGGGACGTCCGAAGGCGGTCGGGCGCCCACAAGGGGCGCCCCTACAAATCGGGGCGATCCGAACGTGAATCGTTCCGTCAGAACACCCGGTTCGCATGGGCCCGCCGCATCGGCATCGACTCCCTCCCCCCGTCCGGCAGGGCTGTGGCCAGACCGCCTCGAAGGGCGTCGACCAGATCTTCCCACGGGTGTTGCGGGTCGGCCGGGTAGTCCATCCACTGGCCTGCCCGCCTCGCCCGGGCGTAGTTTTGCATGGCCGCGATCAACCGCGTGCAGCGCGGGTGGATCAACAGCCGGGCCGATCCGTCGGCCGATCGCACCAGGCCCTCCACCAGGTTCAGCCCCTCCTGAACGCAGCCGGCGTACTTCGGCCAGGCCTGAATCCCCGACGACCCCACCAGCCCGCAGCGCTCGTATTCCGAGATCACCGTCGGCCCGACTGGGTTCCTCGCCCCGCCGGCCGAGTCCGTCGACACGAACCGCGGGGCCGACCCGCAATGGCGGTCGAGCAGCTCCCGGAGGTCCATCGCACAGGCCTCGGCCGTGCGACCTTCCGACAGGTAGTCGGCCAGGATGTGCACGCGAGTCGGTTCAGGCGGATCGGCCCACTGCCAGCCCCGAACGATCTGAAAGACCACCGCGCCGGTGAAGACGCCCGAGTCGACCGCGACGTACACCGGCAGGCTGGGGTCGAATTCGGCCGTCTCGGAGACGTTCGCCTCGTCGAACTCCTTGAACCAGAGCCCGTCGATTTTGGGGCCCCGACAGAGGTAGTCGCTGGCGAAGGTCCGCGGCGAGACGCCCCGCACCTTCTGGATCAGAGCGTCGATCCCGTAATGCCCGCTGCTCCGCTTGGCCTTGGGACGGCCCCAGGGGTCCTGGTCGCGGTCCTCATGACACCACGGCATCAGCGGGCAACTGGGGCACTTCTCCAGCTTCTTGCCGCTCCGCGAGGTCGGGCAACGTTCAAGGACTTCAAAGATGCAGTACGTGTGGATGGGGAAGGCGCCCTCGTGGGCCTGCTCGACGAGCGATGCCATCGGGCCCGACGGCCGATGCCACGTCGACGTCATCAGGACGCTCGCCTTGACGCCTCGCAGATCCATCGCCATGCCCAGGGCCGACTCCCGGATGTCCGGGTCGATCTCGTCGACCTCGTCCAGCTTCAGCGACGCGACGTGCGGGCCGCGAACGCTGGTGGGGCTGGCCGCGAGGATCGACACCCCGGAGCCGTTGACGTAGGTCGCCTCCGTCTTGAGCAGGCTGCGGACCGCGTCGCGATCGCTCCCCAGCGGCCCGCCGGCGTCGTGGACGACCGTCCGAAGCGCTCGGTAGATCTGTTCCGACTGGGCCCGCGAGCCCCCCAGGATGTTCGTGTCGTGCCGGACGTTGAACCGGCTCGCCAGGTGGGTGTCGAGCGCGGAGAGGAAGGACTTGCCGCTCCCTCGGGGACCGTGCCAGAGGGCCAGCGGCGGCCGCTTGAGAACCTGCTCCGCGAACATCGTGAACGGCGCTGAATGCCCCCGGCAGACGGGACGTTGGGGGATGCTCAGCCCGGTGAAGGCGTGGACCCAGTCGCTCAGCTCGGCGTTCGTCCTGGGCCGGCGATCGCGCACGGCTTTAATCAGATGATCGAGCTTTGACCGGTCCACGGGCGGCCTCCAGGATCCTGCGGGCGGTCTCGTCGTCGATGGCCAGGATCGGCGTAACGACGCTCTCCGGTGCACTCCCGACGCGTCGGCTCAGGGCATCCAGCGACTTCAGGTCCCCGCCGACGGCCGCCTTGATGAGGGCGTCAGCCAGGGCCTCCGCCCAGGTCCGCGTGCCGTCGGTGCTGAACATCGTCAACCGCTGGCGGATCACGTCGTCCAGCCCCAGCGGCGGTTCGTCCTCGATCGGATCGGGCCGCCGCGATTCGACCTTGTTCGTGGTTCGACCCATCGTCGATCTCCTCCTATCTCCTTTGCGAACCTCTCAGCGATTCGCCGAGAGGCCGTCCAGCATCCGCTCGAATCTGTCGATCAAGTCCGCCTGGCGGCGGTCCATCGCCTCCCGACGACGCTCGCTCTCCGCGTGGTCGCAGGGGGGCGGCGGAGTTTGCAAGACGGCCGGCCGCGGCGTCTGGCGACGAGCCGCCGAGGCCAGCGCCAGCAGGCCCGCCGCTGTCAGGCAAAGCGTCGCGATGAGGCCCGGCAGCCGGCTCTTGCGACCCTCGAGCCAGACCCGAAATGCGCTGAGGATATGGTTACTCGTCATTGCGATGGTCCGGGATAGGGCCGACGTCGGGCGCTGGTGGGAGCCCGGCGTCGGCCTGGTGCGCGGCCCGGATCCAGGCGAGCACGGCGGCCAGAGCTGCGTCGGCCTGGTCGTTCTTCGCTCGGATCTTCAGCCTCGCCAATTCGTGCTCGCGCTGCTTCTGGCGGTCTTGCCAGAAGTCCTTCGTGAAGGCTGACACCGCGGCGATCAACCCGGCGCCCCCCAGCAAGAACGAGCCCGCGCCCACCGCCGGATCCGACGACACCGCCTGCGCCACCAGGGCGCCCGTCGTCGCCGCCAGCCCGCCGGTGTAGGCGAGGCTCTGGTATAGGTCCGGGTAGTAACTCATGGTTCGACCGATCCTGATACGAGTCGACGACGATTACCGACGCAGCCCGTCCCGCGCCTCAGGCGCTGGGGGCCTTGGCCGCGTTCACGGCCGCCGCATGCACGCCGGCCGCGCTGGCGCCGGTAAAGACGATGGTGAGGGCCTGAAGGATTGTCTCGATCCCGCCGTCGTAGTTCTTCGCCAGGATCATCCCGACCCCGGAGCTGACCGCCGCGATCAACGCCGCGTAGGTCTTGTAGTTCTTCAACACGTAAAGCGCAATCTGCAGCGCGGTGCCCATGGACAGGGGTCCTTTCGTTTGACGAGGCGTGTAGTTCAATCACAAAAGCGTGACGCGATGGGAGTGAGACAGGTCCCCTCTCCCCCCGGGAGAGGGACGTCAAATCATCGGGCGAATCAGAACCATAACGGCCTTCCCCCCTCGCGGGGGAAGGTGGCCCGAAGGGCCGGATGAGGGGGGATCGGCCTTGCGTTCGAGGCAAACCGGAGGACATTCGTCCGACGCCGGTCGTCCCCCTCATCTGATCGCTCCGCGATCTGTCTTCCCCCGCGAGGGGGGAAGACCGTCTCGGTCGGTCTCCGCCGCCTAATAACCCGACACCACCCCCCAGTAAAACTCCGACCCCACCAGCAGCAGGGCCGTGGCGACCAGGGCGGCCAGCAGGATTCGGTCCTCTCGGCTGATCTCCGGCGGAGGCTTGGGGACTACGCGAGACGGGTGAGGAGGGTCGCGACGGATGGACCGTCGGCGGTCGTCGCGGTCAGGCGGCCTGATGGTAGCTCCAGTGCTCCGGGAGCGCTCGAGCCGCGAATTCGGGCGCTTTGGCCAACGCCCAGGAATCTCCTTGCGCCAGCATTCCTTCAATCGTCGCCCGATCGGCCCAGAAGCTGAACGAGGGCTGGTCCAGGGCCAACGGCCCGGCCGGCTGGTCGGGTCCCCAGCTTTGCAAGATGCACGCGCCGGGGCGGTCGAACCGCACCCCGCCGATCACCATGCAGTGCCCCCACACGCCCCGAGCCGAGCAGAATCCCGCCGCGTCGCGGGTCATCGTGAACCCCTGCCCCGAGCTGACCGTCACCGGGTAGCCGTTCTTGAGCGCGGCTACCAGCTCAGCCCACGTCGTCACCTGGGCGGTCGAGCCCAGCTTGAATTCGGCGGCCTTCTGCTTCAGGTCGGCCGGCGCACCGTAGCGGCCCCAGCTTTTGGCCCGGGTGCCGCTGTAGGCTCCGTCCGGCACCATCTCGCGGCTCACGACGCCGATCTTCGTCATCGCCTCAACGGCCGCCGATCCGTACGATCCATCGCCTCGACCCAGAATGCCGGCCACCTCGCGAGACGTCCCGTAGATGAACTCCGTGCTCGTCTCGCGGAAGTCCATGGGCGCCCCCAGCGCGATCTCGATGCACTGGAGCATGTCCAGCCCGTGACCGTGGCCGAAGCTCACGCAATCGCCGATCTGCTGCGCGGGGTACGACGGATACGCCCCCAGCACGTCCTTGAGCGCCTTGTAGACCAAAATCGGCTTGCCGTCGGCCTCGTCGCCGATCAGGTCCGGAGCCGTCTGCGCCAGCGTCGGCCTTTTGGCCGCGAAACCCCGCTGGACGTCGTCGACGCCCAGCCAACCGCCAATGTAAGGATAAGTCGAATCGCTCATCGGTCGCCTCGGATGATGGTGTGCGGAAGCCGCCCAGGAAGTTGGGTTTTCACTTCGATCCCGAGAGCCCCGCCGCGAAGGCTCGCCAAAGCGCCGCCAGCGCGGCCCGATCCGCCGCCGAGACCTCCGCATCGGCCTTCCCTTCCGGGACGACCGCCGCGAAGGCCGGCGCCACCGCCTTGTCGAACAGCGCGACCCGCCCGGCCGTCCAGGCCTCGGTCACCACCCCCAGCGCGTCGACTGGGCCCTTTCCTGCCTCGAGGGCCTCGGCCCCCTTGATCCACGCGGCCGCATAAGCGGTCGCCAGCGTCTTGGGATAAGTCCGCCCCGTCGCCCTGATGCTGACGACCGCCGCCGGCTCCGCCGGTTTGGACCGATACTCCGATAGCCCGAACCCCACGGAGATCAACGCCGCGGCGGCGGCCAACTTCGGCCCCCAACTCCGCGCGGCCCCACCGACGACGCCCAGCGTGGAGAGAATTTGCGTGAACGTCATGACGAGGAACTCCTGTTGCGAATACGGGATGACACGGCGGACGGACATCCTCCTCATGGGCTGGGGCGAGACCCAGCCCAGAGGAACCGTCGCTAGCATCATGCTGGGGCTCGGCCCAGCCATTCTTGAATGCGATATCCCGAATCAGGGATTATCGCGGCGTGTGCGGGGTTGCGTTGGAGGGACCGTCGTCTCGAATGCGGCGGTCCGCGAACTTCCGGGCCCGGCGTTGGCGGCGGGTTTCGACCGCGGGACCGGCGTCCGTCGTCTGCGTGACGATCGGGTCGGCGGGTCGGCTGGGCTCGGGTTGAGGGTCGGTCTCGGGGTCGCGTTTCATGGAGGCGTGGCTGTCCATCCCCGACGCCGAGCAGACCATGCAGCAGAGGAGCGAGCCTGTTTCGAGCGGCCCGCGATGCGGGCATTCCGAGGTCGGCGTGAGCGGGCCGATCGGGAAGAGCGGGACCAGTTCCAGCCACCAGGGCGTCCGCGGCGCAGCGGTCCTGGAAGGCGAGCCTTCCTCACTCGCCTCGGATTCCCGTGGCTGCAAAGTTGTTAGGGCGGCGACATCCTGTTCGCGGGATGCGTCCAGCTCGCGGGCACGGGCCAGAGCCCGCCGCACGAGTTGAACGCTCACGCCGGCAGCCTCGGCGATCGCCGAGGTCGACTTCCCCTCCTGGTGAAGCCGAAGCCACTCCTGGTCGCGAAACTCACGGGCCTCGCCGGTCGCCCGCCGTCGCTTCATCGTCTTGCCCATCGGACGTCTCCCCCTCGGCCCGCCCGGCCCTCGGTCGACGTCTATCTCCATTAGGGCCTACGATTTCGATTGCGGTTTTGCAACTCCCTCCGCAAAATTCGCAAATTTTCTCAACTTCAATCAGGGCAAGGAGTAATGATTTCAAAAAATGAGCCGACAGGGAAACTTGATCGGCCTGCGGTGAGTTTATGGGGCACAATCCAGGTGTGTCGCGAGGACCCAGGACGGCCTGGGCCTGCCGCCGACGACGAGAGCGCAACAGCAGATAATGCAGGCCCGCCCGGCCCTCGCTCGATGTCGTCGGAACGTGAGATGAGATTGAGCTTTAGAGACGCCCGAGGTGGGTCAGAGTTCCGCCGCCGTCCTGAGCCGGGAACGCCCAGCCCGACGGCTCAGCGACTCCACGGCCTTCACAAGGAAGGCGTCGAACGCGGGCGTCTGGAAGTCGTCCAGCGCGTGCCCGGTGATGATGATCTCCTGGCCGCCGGCGTCGTTGCCGACCTTCAGCCGGGGAGCGTCTGAGAGCACCGGGGTCGGTCCGTCGTGGAACGGGATGAGCTTCAGGGACGCGGCCAACGTCTTTTCCTGAAAGGTGTTGCGCGGGAGGCGGAACCGCATCGTCAACACCCATTCGCCGGCCGTATTCGCCTGGAAGAAGGTCCTGGCCGACTCATCCTCCGGCCCCTTGAAGGGGATCTTCACCATCGACCGTTCGTTCCACTGGGTCGACATAAAGCCTTCGCCGGCCAGCTCTTCAATCCGGTCAACGACCTTCGCGAGGATCTGCCCGTCCCACCGAACGGGCTTGCCGTTGCGGGAAGTCCGCTCCTCGACGTGCCACTTCCGGCCGTCGCGTTCCCAGGGGGCGAGAGCCGTCTCAGGCGCGATCGAGACCGCCTCGGCGGCGACTTTCCCCCTCTTTTTCGAGCCCGTTTTCTTGGGCTCGGTCTGGGCTTTAAGCCCTTCGGCTTCAGCCTTTGCGGCGAGCCGGGCGGCCTTGGCCTCGGCGGCCGCCTTCTTGGCGGCCTCCTTGGGGTCGAACCGCTCACGCTCGGCGAACGGGCCGGCCTTCAGCAACGGGCCGAGGAACTTCCAGGTGTACCCCTTCCCGCACGCGGCGATGACCTCCGGCGGGCCCTCCGCGACGATCTCGCCGCCCCCCCGGCCGGCCTCGGGCCCGAGGTCGATGACCCAGTCGGAAGTCTTGATGACGTCAAGGTTATGCTCGATCACGACGACCGTGTTGCCCAGGTCCGCCAGGCGGTGAATCACGTCCAGCAGCTTGCGGACGTCGTCCACGTGCAGACCCGTCGTCGGCTCATCGAGGACGTAGAGGGTCCGACCAGTGTCAGGCCGGGACAACTCGGAGGCCAACTTCACGCGCTGGGCTTCGCCCCCGGAGAGGGTCGGGGCGGACTGACCGAGGGGCAGGTAGCCGAGCCCAACATCGTGCAGCGTCTGGAGGATGCGGCGAATTCGAGGCACCTTCTCGAAGAGGGAGAGCGCCTCGTCGACGGACATGTCGAGTACGTCTGAAATGGCTTTGCCGCGGAAGGTTACGGCGAGAACCTCGGCCGTGAACCGCCTCCCCTTGCAGGAGTCGCACGGCACCCAGACATCGGGCAAGAAGTGCATCTCAATGCGCTTTTGCCCGGCGCCTTCGCAGGCCTCGCAGCGACCGCCGGGCATGTTGAAGCTGAACCGGCGGGCGGTGTAGCCCCGGACCTTGGCCTCGGGGAGCTTGGCGTAGAGTTCGCGGATCAGGTCGAAGGCACCCGAATATGTTGCGGCCGTTGAGTTTGGGGTTCCGCCGAGGGGCGACTGATCGACGCGGATCACCTTGTCGACCTGGCCCAGTCCGGCTACCTCTTCGACGGCCCCGGGGCACACCTGGGCCCGGTGGAGCGTCTTGGCGGCGGTCTTCCAGAGGACGTCCTCAACGAGCGTGCTCTTGCCCGATCCCGAGACGCCGGTGACGACCGTCACAACTCCAAGCGGGATACGGACATCCAGATCCTTCAGGTTGTTGTGGCGGGCTCCCTTGATCTCGATCGCCTCGACCCCGGAATCGGGTCCGGCCGGCCGACGGTTGGTCGTCACGGGGATCGCCTTCGATCCGCTCAAGTACTCACCCGTCAACGACTTGGGATCTTTGGCGACCTTGTTGGGCGGGCCTGCCGCGGTCACCTCGCCGCCGAACCGACCCGAGCCGGGGCCGAAGTCGACCAGGGCGTCGGCGGCCTCGATCACCTCGCGGTCGTGTTCGACCATGACCACGGTATTGCCGAGGTCCCGCAGTCGCTTTAAAGCCCCTAGCAGCCTGCCGTTATCGCGAGGGTGCAGGCCGATCGTCGGCTCGTCCAGGACGTACAGGACGCCCGTCAGGCCGCTGCCGATCTGGCTGGCCAGCCGGATGCGCTGGGATTCGCCGCCGGATAAAGTAGGCGTGCTTCGGGCCAGCGAGAGATAGTCCAGGCCGACCTCGTTGAGGAATGACAGCCGCTCGCGGACTTCGCGGATCAGGTCTCCGGCTATATGTTTATGTTGATCGGTCAGGTTCAGGCCATCGAAGAAGGCGAGCGCCTGGCCCAGCGGCAGGCGGCTTATTTGATCCAGGGTGAGGCCCTCGAAGCGGACGGCCGCGGCGTCGTCGCGGAGGCGGGCGCCCATGCACGAGGCGCACGGGACGTCGTCGACGAGGCCCTGGAGCCGCCAGCGGTACTGGAAGGAGACCCTCCCTGCTTCCTCGATGGCTGGGAAGAGCCCCTTGTACTGGAACTTGAAGCCGGGCAAGTCTTTAGCGTCGGGGATCTCGTACCAGACGTCGGGTCGGCCGTGGAGGATCGTTCGGCGGTGTCGGCCTTCCAGGTCGTCGAAGGGAGTGTCCAGGTCGATTCCCTCGGCGGCGGCGAGAGTCTCGATCATTCGCCCGAAAGTCCGGTTCTCATGGAACTTGGGCCAAACCATCACGGCCCCGTCGCGGAGCGACCGCGAGGGATCGGGGATGAGGACGGCGGGATTCGCCCCCTGCTGGACGCCGAGCCCCTCGCAGACGGGGCACCAGCCCAGCGGATTGTTAAAGGAGAAGTGGTGCGGGGAGAGTTCCTCGAAGCTCCGGCCGCAGCCGTCGCAGGCGCGGTGCTGGCTGTAACGATCGACGGGCCATTTGGTTTCGTCGACGTCGTCGGCCACCCGGGCGACCAGGACGACCCCCTTGCCCAGGTCGAGCGCGGCCTCCACCGCATCGGCCAGCCGCGAGCGCGTGGCCCGGCGGACGACGGCCCGGTCGACGACCACCTCCACCTGGTGCTTGCGGCGTCGGCTTAATTTAGGAGGCGAGTCGAGATCGATGGTCTGGCCGTCGACCCGGGCGCGGGCGAACCCCGAACCTTTGAGAACAGCCCAGAGGTCGTCGTAACTCTCATTGTCACGCCGATCTACGGGGGCCATGACGTGGATCCGCGAGCCCTCGGGGAGCTGCAAAATCTTCTCGATGATCTCGTCGGCAGTCTGCGAGCCGATCTCCAGGCCGCAGGTCGGGCAGTAGGGCTTTCCTAATCTGGCGACGAGGATACGGAGATAGTCGTGGATCTCGGTGACGGTGCCGACGGTCGAGCGGGGGCTCTTGCTGGTGGTCTTCTGTTCGATGCTGACGGCCGGCGAGAGGCCGGTGATCTTCTCCACGCGGGGCTTGGGGAGCGGGGCGAGAAACTGGCGGGCGTAGCTGGAAAGGCTTTCGACGTAACGCCTTTGGCCTTCGGCGTAGAGGGTGTCGATGGCCATGGAGCTTTTGCCGGAGCCGCTGGGGCCGCTGCAGACGGTCATCTTGTTGCGGGGGATGTCCAGGTCCACCCCCTTGAGGTTGTGCTGGCGGGCGCCCCGGACGGAGATCTGGTCGAAGCCCGACTCGGCTGTCTTCGCCCCCCTGCCCTTGCCTTTCTTGACCGTCGCCGCATGTCCCACGCGGCGTTTGGGATCGGGATTGAGGACCCGCGCCAGGGCGGCTCCCGTATGGCTTTCCTTGACCTTCGCCACGACCTCGGGAGGGCCCTGGGCGATGACCCGGCCGCCGCCGGCGCCCCCTTCGGGGCCCATGTCGATGAGCCAGTCGGCCGTCTTGACGACGTCCAGGTTGTGCTCGACGACCACCACCGTATTGCCCCGCGTGGTGAAGCCGTGGAGCACGTTGAGGAGCTTGCGCACGTCCTCGAAGTGGAGCCCCGTCGTCGGCTCGTCGAGGATGTAAAGCGTTTTTCCGGTGCCCTTTCGGACAAGCTCGCGGGCCAGCTTGATGCGCTGGGCTTCGCCCCCGGAGAGGGTCGGCGAGGGCTGGCCGAGCTTGAGGTAATCCAGCCCGACGTCGTGCAGGGTCTGGAGCATCCCGGCGATCTTGGGGACGTTGGCGAAGTGCTCGAGCGCCTCCTGCACGTCCATGTCCAGCACGTCGCTGATGGACTTCCCTTTGTAGCGGACGTGCAGGGTTTCCCTTGTAAACCGACGGCCCTCGCAGACCGGACAAACCACCCAGACGTCCGCGAGGAAATCCATCTCAAGCTTATTTGAGCCGTTCCCCTCGCAGGCCTCGCAGCGCCCGCCGGCGACGTTGAAGCTGAACCGGCCGGGCTGGTAACCGCGGGCCCGGGAGTCCGGCAGCTTGGTGTAGAGGTCGCGGATCAGGTCCCACAACTTGATATAGGTTGCGGGGTTGGAGCGAGGCGTCCGGCCGATGGGGGACTGATCGATGTCGATGACCTTGTCGAGCTGATCGATCCCGTCGATCCCGTCGTGCTCGCCGGGGGTCGATTGAGCCCCATTCAGTTGGCGGGACAAAGCATCCCGCAAAATGTCCGAAACTAATGAACTTTTGCCAGAACCGGACACGCCCGTTACGCAAATGAACACGCCCAGGGGGAAGGAAACGTCAATTCCCTTGAGGTTGTTCTGCCGGGCGCCTCGAATCACCAACTCTCGACCGTCCGGGAGGCGTCGCTGGGGGGGAATTTCGATCTTCGAGCGGCCGGCGAGGTAGGCCCCGGTCAGGCTTTCGCGGGCCTTCTCGATGGTCTTCAAGTCCCCCTGGGCGACGACCTCGCCCCCCTTCACGCCGGGGCCGGGGCCGAAGTCGACGAGCCAGTCGGCGGCGCGCATGGTGTCCTCGTCGTGCTCGACGACGATGACGGTGTTGCCGACGTCCCGCAATCGCTGTAAAGCCCCAATCAACCTGTCGTTATCGCGAGCATGCAGGCCGATGGAGGGCTCGTCCAGGATGTACAGGACCCCCACCAGGCCGGCGCCAACCTGGCTGGCCAGCCGGATGCGCTGGGCTTCACCGCCGGAGAGGGTGGGGGCTGCGCGGTCGAGGGTCAAGTAGTGGAGGCCGACGTCGTTGAGGAAGCCCAGCCGGCCGCGGATCTCCTTGAGCAACTCCTCGGCGATGGTGGCCGAGACGGGGTCCAGGGGCGTCGCCGCAAGGTCGGTTTCCACGGCCAGTTGCGACGAGGGGTCGGCGAGTCCGTCGAAGAAGGTCTTGGCCTGGCCGATGGGCCTGGCGGAAAGCTCGACGATGGTCTTGCCGCCGACGCGGACGGCCCGGGCGCGGGGGTTGAGGCGGGCGCCTTGGCATTCGGGGCAGACCATCGTCCGCATGTAAGGTTCGAGCTGGAGCCGGGTTGGGCCGCCGCCGGAGGTCTTGTAGCGGTCGAGGAGGTCGTTGGCGACGCCCGTCCATTTCTCGGGGTGGGCCCAGACCTTCCCCTTGGTCTTCCAGTGGCAGACGACGACGCGGTCGCCGGTGCCGTAAAGCCAGATCCGCTTGTGCTTTTCGTCGAGCTTACTCCAGGGGCCCTTGAGCATGGCGCCGGCGGGGGGGCCGTCGGGGTCGGACTCAATATTGCGGGCCACAGCCTCGAAGATGTGCTTGCGCCATTTGCCGATCCCCTTCACCGCGCCGAGTGGTGCGATGGCCCCGTCCCAGACGGAGAGCGATGTATCGGGGACGAGGAGGTCGGGGTCGAAGTCGTGGCGGACGCCCAGGCCGTCGCAGGCGGGGCACATCCCCTGGGGGTTGTTGAAGCTGAAGAGCTGGGGGCTGGGCGGGTCGAAGCCGATGCCGCAGTAAGTGCAGGCGTAGTGGGCGGATAGGACGAGGTCCGGCTGGCCCTCAACGGCGATGACGAGGGTCCCTTCACCCAGTTTGAGGGCCTGTTCCACGGCCTCGGCCAGCCGGCCGCGGGCGTTCTCAGCGGTCGTGGCCTTGAGGCGGTCGACGACGACCTCGATGTCGTGCTTGATCTGCCGGTCGAGGCGGAGGTCGTCGGAGAGGCTGTGGATCTGGCCGTCCACCCGGGCGCGGACGTAGCCGGCCTTGGCCAGGTCGACGAACAGGTCCTTGTACTCCCCCTTCTGGCCGCGAATGACGGGAGCCAATACGCTGAAAGGAGTTCCGGCGGGGAGGTCCAGGATCCGGGCGACGATCTGCTCGCGGGTCTGGGCGGCGACGGGGCGGTCGCAGTTGGGGCAATGGCCGATCCCCACGCGGGCGAAGAGGACGCGGAGGTAGTCGTTGATCTCCGTGATCGTCCCCACGGTGGAGCGTGGGTTGCGCCCGCCGGTCTTCTGCTGGATCGAGATGGAGGGAGACAACCCCTCGATCCGGTCCACGTCGGGTTTGGGCATCTGGCCCAAAAATTGGCGGGCGTAGCTGGAAAGGCTCTCGACGTATCGTCTTTGGCCTTCAGCATATAAGGTGTCAAACGCGAGCGAGCTTTTGCCCGACCCGGACACCCCCGTCAAGCAGATCAGCCGCCCTCGCGGCAAGGTCAGCGACACGTCGCGGAGGTTGTGCTCCCGCGCTCCACGGACCACCACGTCGGATGCCGCCATCCCTGGAACGCCCTCCCTCACTCCTGGGCGCAGCGAGGGGGACAGTCCCCATTTCGCTCCGCGGACTCCGCCAAATGGGGACAGTCCCCGGCTCTGTACCCTGCGACCTGAACGGATCTCAAGGAGGGTTACTATACAACCGTCTTCCTGAACTTGTCCAGTGAGTGGTGTCGATTTTGGGGGATTCGCGGGGTGTGAGGATAGGGCCGTCGGAGGGACTGGCGATCCCCGATTCGTAGGGGCACCCCTCGTGGGTGCCCTGATCGCCGTGGACGTCCGATGGCGATCGGGCACCCAGGAGGGGTGCCCCTACCCCGATGGGTGCAGCCTCAAGGTGAAACACACTCTATAGAGAGAGTGATTACTCCGTGAGCGGCCACGATGGCCACGATGGGGCCTGGAGGTTGTGGCCGGCGCAAGGTGTGATGGATGAAGGAGATAGTTAAGGTTTTTTGTTTCTGGCCACGATCTGGGGGATGTTGAGAGAGCGTAGGAAGAAGAGAGAAGGCTCGCCGATCGACGAGCCTTCAGGGATGGAATGTGGCGGTGGTCGTGGCCGGCGGGGACGTCCCGGATGCGGGATGAGTCCTGACTGGGGTTTCGGTCGGGAAGACCCGTCGAGGCTTAGTAGTATTCGCCGATCTCGTAGAACCGCCGGCCGAGGGTCTTCTCGACCAGGATCAGGAACGCGTCGATGGCCCTGATTGGAGCGTCGATACCTCGGGCGAAATCCTTGCTGCAGTCGACCACCACGGCGAACAGATAGGTGGCTCCCCCGGCCCGCTCGCCGGCATCGCCTGCGTGTCCGACTCGGATCCGGGCAATGAGTCGCTGCGGCAGGAACGGTTCGCCGCACGCGGGGCACTCCCGGTGGATGCGCTGGCTGTAGTAGACGGGGCGAATCGCCCGGTCGCCGTCTCGCTCCCAGTATTCAAGGACCTGGCCGCAACTGCATTTCACCTCGCCGAAGGGATCGATGCACTCCGCGGTTTGGTAGACGAAGTCCCTCGCCATGTGGAGTTCGATGTCGTAGTAGGCGTCCTCACCTTCTTCGGGGAAGGGGTCGAGCGGATACTTTAGACCCGCCTCGTTGATGCTGTCCACCTCCCAACGGATTATGAAATCCCGGCCGACCAGGTCGGCGAAGTTCCCCGCTGAGCAGGGGCAGGGGAATGGGGCGTATTCCTGGTCCCCGATCTGGACGTAGCAGTCCGCATCCGGAGGTAGGATCGAGATCGCCGCCGCCATGATGTCGAAATCGCCCGAGCCCCCCCGGGCGACGAAGCCGGCTTCGAGCAGCGCGTTCACGAGGCGGGCCAACTCCTCGGGGCCGGGCCTGTATGTGTTGTCCTCGGCGATCAGGAAATGCCGGTATTCGACGCCCATCGGATGGCCCCCACCGCCCTGCTCTGATGTTGGACCGACCTCATCGCCGAGGTCGGGCGGTTGGGGAGTCTAAACGAATCCCCCAAGAGGGACCAGGGCGTCGACCGATCGCGGGGATCGATTCGTAGGGGCTCCCAACAACGGTGGGGGGGGGCCATCCCAGAGCAAATCCGCTCAGGGCCAGACCCAGCCCGATGGGAGGCGTCTCGACCCTTGATGTGAGGTTGACTCATACGCATCGAATTGCCGGGTGCCATGGCCACGCTTGTGTGGCCATGCGATCGGCGACGGTCGCGGAGTCGTCCCACACCGGTTCATGGCCACGCAAGCGTGGCCATGGCACCCAGGCGACTGGCTCTCGGTGCACCGCCGATTCCCCCCTCATCCGGCCCTTCGGGCCACCTTCCCCCGCGAGGGGGGAAGGCCGTTGGGGTTTCGGATTCGGATCAGCCGACGTCTTGACATCTCCGTACGGGTCGGTACTGTGTGATGCGAGGTAGCGAGGCCGAGGCGGGGGGGGCGGAATGCGATGGGGCCCTGGGAGACGCAGTTGCGCAAGGGGTTGGTGGAGCTGGCGGTGATGGCGACGATCGCCGGGGAGGAGGCGTACGGGTATGCGATCGTGGAACGGTTGCACGGGTTGAAGGGGTTGGAGTTCACGGAGAGCACGGTGTACCCGGTGCTGGCTCGGCTGGCGCGAGAGGGGTTTCTGGCGATCCGCGCGGAGCGGTCGCCGGCGGGGCCGACGCGGCGGTATTACCGGCTGACCGATCAGGGGAAGCGACGGTTAGAGGAGATGGAGCGAAGCTGGAGGACGGTGGCCGGGAGCCTCTCGGCCTTACTCGAAGGAGTGCGGAAATGAGCATTGCGGAGACGGTTATGACGGCGAATGGTGCTCGGACGTTGATCGACGCGCGGCTGGATGCGATCGACCGGGCCCTGCTCGGCCGCGTCTCCCGCGCCGAGCGGCTGGACGTCGTCGGCGAGGTGGAGTCGCGGATCGGCGAGCTGCTCCACGCCCGCTGCGGCTCGTCGGAGCCCTCCCGCGAGGATGTGCTGGCCGTGCTGGCGCAGCTCGACCCGCCCGAAGCTTATCTCGGCGACGATGAGGAAGGCTTTGAGCGGCCGAGGGGGGTCGTCGGCGGCCGGCCGGGGGGCCTGGGCGTCGGCCTCAGCCGTGAGGGAAGTTCCCCGGGGCATGGCCGCGAGTGGTACGGCTGGGTGAGCGGGATCACCGGTGGGATTTCGCTGCTGCTGGCGTTCATGATGCCGGTGGTCTACCTCCTCGCCGTGGCCGCGGAATCAGAGCTGGTCCTCTTCGGCGGCTGGGCGATGGTCGGATTGATGTGGTTGGCGGCGGCCACGACGACCGTCGTCCTGGCGGCCGTGAGCCGGATGACCGGAGGCTGGTCGGTCGTCGGCCTGACCCTGGCGATCGTGTCCGGCATCCCCGTGCTGTCGACCCCGTTCCTTCTGTTCATGGGCTAAGCCACGCCACCCGAGCGGGCGGACGCTCCCGGCGCGTTCAGGCCGGTAGGGGGCGCCGCCCACCTCCCCTGGACGCGAAGGGACGATCAATCGAAGAGGATCCCCTTGAGGTCCAGGACGAGGCCCGGCAGGACGTCCTCGCCGGAGAGGGTCGCGGGCCTCGTCAGGGTCTCGGGCTCGCGGCCGGGGCGGTAGATCTCGACGGTCTGGGTCGTCGGGTCGATGAGCCAACCCAGGCGGACGCCCTGGGCGATGTATTCGGCCATCTTGGCGCGAGCCTTTGTTAATGAGTCGCTGGGGGAGTGCAGCTCGGCGACGAAGTCGGGGACGAGCCGAGCGAACCGAGCGCGTTCGTCCTCGGGGACGGCCTCCCAGCGCTCGCGGGTGATCCAGGTGGCGTCGGGGGCGCGGACGGCCGTGTTGGGGAAGGTCATGCCGCTGGAGGAGTCGAACGCCACGCCCAGGCCCGTCGCGTCGTTCCAGTTCCAGAGGCGGGCAGCCAATGTGAGGTTCCGCCGACCGCCGTCCATCCCCGCTGGCGCCATGACGATGAGTCCCCCGTCCGATTCGCGTTCCAGTCGCAGGTCTCGATTGGCCGGGACGCGGCAAAGGCGCTCAAAGTCTTCCGGGTCGACGATCAGCCGCACCCCCTCGGGGACGATCAGCGACGTCTCGGTCGGGCGATCGGTCGTCGGCTGCGCGGCGGTCGGTTCCAGGGTCGACGGACTCATGGCGGCTCCTCCTCAACCTCATGCTCGATCCGGCCCCGACGCCCCGTCCGGACCTGAATCTCGGAACGCCGACCTCGCCATCATACCCGATCGCCCCCCCTCAGTTCCCGAGCGAGACCCGGCGGCTCGTTCTCTGCTGAGAGCGTCCCGGGTTTCGACGGCGTCTCGGGCTCCTGCGGCTTCTATCGGGGTTGATAGAATTCCGAACTTCGAAGGCCGTAGAAATACAGGACGAGCGTCGTCAGCGACGTTAGAAGCCATCCGACGTCCGAGAATGGCGCTTGACCCTTACGTCCCCAGGCGTGCGATATCCCGAGAAGCACCAGCATTGCCATGATAATGCAGGTTTGTATGGCCGCCCTCCTGGGGAAGACGTTCGGAACCACCCAGCAATGCGTCCCGGCGATCGCGTAATAATCGCGAAGCCACAACCAGATCCACACGTGGAAGTTGATGATCGCCACGATGTCCATCAGGGTTAGCATGTCGTGATCCAGGGCGGGCCCGGGCCTGGGTTGCGATCCAGCCTGCGAGCGGGAGATTCACGGCCAATCGAACGAAATCCCCTTCAGGCTCTGCATGCGGCCCGGCAGGACGCCCTCGCCGGAGAGGGTCCCGGGCTTCGTCAGCATCTCAGGCTCGCGGCCGGGGCGGTCGACTTCCACCGTCTGCATCGTCGGGTCGATCAGCGTCCGCTTTGGTCCGGCCGGTTCCGGCGTCGTCGGGCTCGCAGCGGTTCTTCTTCGGACTCGCTCCGGTTTCAACGCGCTTCCGGCCTGGGACCGCTGAGCGCCTTCCCCCCGATTATACCCGGCCGGCGTCTCCGTTCGGCCTGCGAGGTGCATACGATCCTGGAGAGACGACTCAGTCCCGAGACGCTCCGGGAGGCGACGATGAAGCGCGACGAGGAGGGACGCAACCTTTCAAGCTGGACGACCGACGAGGCCATTGCCGTGCGCAGGCCGCTCAAAGCCGATGCGGAGGCCGACGTCTGCATTGTCGGGGCGGGGATCGCCGGGCTGTCGACGGCCTATCTGCTCGCCCGCGAGGGGAAGTCCGTGATCGTGCTGGACGATGGGCCGATCGGCGGCGGCGAGACCGAACGGACCACGGCGCACCTTTCCAACGCCATCGACGACCGCTACATCGAGATCGAGCGCATCCACGGCGTCGAGGGCGCGAGGCTCGCCGCCGAGAGCCACACCGCGGCGATCGAGAAGATCGCCCAGGTCATCCGCGATGAGGCGATCGACTGCGAGTTCGCCCGGCTCGACGGCTATCTGATGCTCGGTCCCGACGACCCCGACGACCTCCTCACGCACGAGAGGGACGCCGCCCATCGCGCGGGGCTGGATCGCGTCCAGCGGCTGCCGGGGGTCTCCTCCGCCCCGTTCGACAGCGGGCCCTGTCTGCGGTTCCCCGACCAGGGGCAATTCCACCCGCTCAAGTATCTCGACGGTCTGGCGAAGGCGATCGAGAAGCGGCGGGGGAAGATCCACAACCGAACGCACGTGAAGTCCGTGGAAGGGGGCGAGCCGGCCGTCGTTGAGACCGAGGCCGGCCCGATCGTCCGCGCCCGCGCGGTGGTCGTCGCGACCAATTCGCCGATCAACGATATGTATGCGATCCACACGAAACAGGCGCCCTATTTGTCGTACGTCGTCGCCGGCAAGGTCCCCCGCGGGGTGATCCCCAAGGCGCTTTACTGGGACACGATGGACCCCTACCACTACGTCCGCATCCAGGACCTCTCCGAGGATCCCAACCATCCGGAGCACGACCTCCTGATCGTCGGCGGCGAGGACCACAAGACGGGCCAGGCGACCGACCACGAGGACCGCTACCGGGCGCTCGAATCCTGGGCTCGGGAGAGATTCCCGATGATGCAAGCGGTCGAATTCCGATGGATGGGACAGGTTCAGGAGACGATCGACGGCCTGGCCTTCCTGGGGAAGAACCCGCTCGACGAGGGGAACGTCTACATCGCCACGGGCGATTCCGGCATGGGGATGACGCATGGGACGATCGCCGCGATGATCATCGCCGACGCGATCGCCGGTCGGGAGAATCCCTGGGCGAAGCTGTACGACCCCTCGCGCAGGCCGTTGAAGGCGATCGGCCGCTTCCTCCGCGAGAATGCGAACGTCGCGAGTCGGTTCGCCGCCTGGCTGACCCCGGGGGACGTGTCCGACGCGGGCGATCTCGCCCCCGGCTGCGGGGCGGTTGTTCGCAGGGGGCTGTCCAAGGTCGCCGCTTATCGCGATGATCAGGGGACGCTGCACCAGATGTCGGCCGTCTGCCCTCACCTGGGCTGCATCGTCGCCTGGAACGCCGACGACCAGACCTGGGACTGCCCCTGCCACGGCTCGCGTTTCGATCGCCTCGGCGAGGTCGTGGATGGGCCGGCGGGGTCGGGGCTGGATAAGTTGTAGGGAGCGTCGGCCGCCGACGTTGCGGAACGATTGAAGCCCGGGGCGTCCGGCGGTCGAAAACGGGAGGGCGCGGCTCCGCGCGGTCTTCCCCTTTCCGAACCTCCACCGGGAGGCGCTCATGTCGCCGATCTCTCTGCGGGAGCCCGTCAGCGCCTGGACGCATGCGTTGGGCTTGTTCGCCGCCTTTCCCGTGACGTGGTTGCTGGTACGGGAGGCCGTTCGCGGGCGCTCGGCCGGCGACGATTTCGATGGCGGGAAGGTCGCCGCCCTGGGTGTTTTCGGATTCGGGATGGCCGCCTGCTACGGGGCCAGCACGGTCTATCACGCCCTGCCCGCCGACGCGGCGACGATCGCCCTGCTCCGTCGGCTGGACATGGTGGGGATCTTCCTGCTGATCGCGGGGACCTTCACCCCCTGCGCCTGGACGCTCATGCGTCCTCGCCCCCGTCGCACGGCGATGGCCGTGGTCTGGGGCGTCTCGCTTGTTTGCGGCTCGGCGGTCGGATTGGGGAGGTCGTTCCCAACCTGGCTGGCGACGCTGGTCTACGTCTCGCTGGGCTGGGGGATGCTGGCCTGCTACCTGGAGGTCCGCCGCCATCACGACCCGCGCCGGCTCCGTCTGCTGCCGGCCGGCGGCGTCGTCTACACGGCGGGAGCGGCCGTCAACCTCTTCCACTTCCCCGAGTTTTTGCCAGGCGTCGGTCCGCACGAGGTCTTCCACGTCCTCGTTCTGGCGGGGACGGCGACGCACGTCGCGTTCCTGTCGCGAGTCGTCGCGCCGGCGATGTCCCCCTCCGCCCCGGCGCAGCCGCTGCATGTCGAGAGCGCCGTCCGAGCGACTCGCCTTCCCCGCCTGAGGAGGAAGGTCGCCCGAAGGGCCGGGTGAAGGGGGATCGGCGCCGCATCGAAAGGCAACCGACGCCCCCACCGGGACCAACCGCTGAGATCAGGCCAGGATCGACCCGACCCTGCGGACGACTTCGGGGTCTTCAAGCTGGGCCTTGCCGAAACCGGGCTCAGCACCGGCGTCGACGGCTTCTTGCTGGGCCTCGGGGTAGTTGCTCACCAGCATGATCGTCGCGTTGGACAGGTCCGGGTTGACGTCGGCTTTGAGGGCCTTGATCACGTTGAGCCCCGGCGTGTAGTCCATGTCGAGCATCCGGTTGACCAGCACCAGGCGATAGTGAGTCTCTTCCATCAGCCCTCGGGCGTCGTCCAGCCCGTGCGCGCGGTCGACGTCCGCCCCGAACTGGCGCGAGAGGAATCCAGCGATTCGCCGGTGGTCGGGATCGCACTGACCCACGTCCAGAACTCTCGGCCGCCCGCCGTTCGTCATCGTCGTCTCCGTCATCGTGATCGTGAAAAAATGTAAAGTCAGCCCGGGGAACGTCCTCCGTTCGGCCGACCGGCATCAATTGTTCGCAACGGCGGGGCCTGGGACAAGGGGGTCTGAAGGGGATGCAGCGCGCCCGCATGGTCGGTTTTCGGGTTGCGGGACTTGAGCCTATCGTGATAAAAGCCCGCCGACGCATCCAACACGTCGGCGCTCACGTCTTCACTCGCTCTGATCCATCAACCCGGCCGACCCGATCCGCCAATGGAATGGATTCCTCGTTTTGCGACGGGGGGAAGGACGGAGCCTTTGAGCATCTCATGTGAAGGCCGACGCGCGGCCCGGACGATCTCGACCTCGAAGACGGCGAAGGCGGCCCTGCTGGGGCTCGGCCTGGCGATGGGGATGGTCGCGCCGACGGAGGGGGCGGTGATCCGGGGGGCGTCGAGCCGGGCTCTGGTGCTCGATGCGACCGGCAAGCAGATCAAAATGCCCAGGGCGGGCGACGCCTTCCCCGCCGGGACCTCGCCGACCTACGTGGCCTATCGCATGGGGCCGAAGCAGGCGGTCCCCGACGGCACGCCCACGGTTTCAGTCACGCCGGCGCGGGGAGGAGTGGGACCGCTCCGCCTGGACTCGGTCGCGCTCCAGTCGATCGACGCCGGTCTAGCCGCGTCGACGTCCGTCGCCGTGGCGGAGCCTCGCCAGAAGTTCCTGGTCGAGCGGGCGACGACCGTCACGCTGGCCGACGCCTCCACCCAGTACTGGCGTGCCGCCGTCTCCGCCGCCAAGGACACCGGCGACGAGGTCGGCAAGGCCGTCAAGTCGGTGTACAACAGCGGCAAGTCGGCCGTCGAAAACATCGACGATCAGATCGTCAAGCTGCTCAAAACCACGCTGATCGCCCCCGAGGCCCCCAAGGTGGTCATCGCCGGCGGCCTGGCGCCCTCCTCGCGCAAGGTCAAGGCCGCCGCCCAGGTGATGGAGAAGGCCCAAACCGAGGCCCAGGTCCACGCCGCCGCCGAGGTGCTGGCCAGCGACGTTCAGGCCGCCCCCGTCCCCGAGCCCTCCTCCTGGCTCGTCTTCGCCGCCGTCAGCCTGCTGGGCGTCCGGCTGCGTTCCCGCGCCTAAGTTCCAACCGAGACGGGGCTGGCGGCTCTCAAGGTTCCTCCAGCCCCAACTCTCGAAGCCTCGCCGCCAACCGCTCTGCCCGGGCAAGGGCCTCGTCGCGGTCGTGTTCGGCCTGGGCGCGGTCGTGTTCGGCCTGCTTGGCGCGGAGGCGGTCGGCCTTGGACCTTCGGCGGGCTCTGCGGGCGCGATCGGCCTCCAACTCGGCGATCCGCAGCGCCGCCTTGCGGTCCTGGGCGAGCTGGCCGAACGTCTTGAAGGGCTCGCCGTCGGGGCCCCTCAGAATCAGCCCCTCCTTGATCTGCGAGTTCTCGAAGGTCACGTCGAGTCGGGGGCTTCGCCAGCCGTTGAGCCTCCCCTCGGGGATCGGCTCCAGGCCCTTCTCGCCCCGGAGCCAGCCCTTCAGCCAGCCTCCTTCGGGGTCGTAGTAGTAATACTCCTCGACGCCGTAACGGTCGTAGAAGTCGAGCTTCGCACGCATCCGTTTGGGGGTGTTGGTGTGGGAGTGGACCTCGAAGACGACGTGGGGGGGCGTTCCCTCGAACCACTGTCGGTACGAGCGGCGATCGCCCCGAGGGCGGCCGAAGGCCACCAGGACGTCGGGGGCCGTGCAGAGTTTGGGGTCGGCTTCGTCGACGTACCAGAGGAGGTCGCCGGCGACGAAGACGTCGTCGCGATCGGCGAAGAGGGCGTCGAGACCTTCCTTGATGATGACGATCCAGCGGAACTGGGTTGTGTTGTCGGCCATCGGCTTGCCGTCGCTGGAGGGGAAGCGCGGGTCGTATGGATCGACGAACCCCGTCCCGACCGCCCTGGGAGCGGGCGTGAGTGGGACGTCTTTGGGACGCCTTCCCGGCCTGGCCGTGCTCATGGCGACTTCCCCGAGTCCTCTTCGGTTCAAGCGTTCACTAGAGGTATAGCACGGAACGGTCGGATCGTCCAGCCGCGGAACGCAGAAGGGCCCGGGCGACGCGAAGGTCGACCGGGCCCTTGAGGTTTCTGCTTCGCCTGGGGCGAAGGGGTCGGATTAGAGGCTGTCCGACGAGATGACCTCGCCGCTGTTGACGGTGCCGATCGACATCCAGGTGGTCGGGCTGATCGAGTCCTTGATGAACCGGACGGAGCCGTCGGCCAGGCCGACGTTGATGCCGCCGGAGTGGTTGCTGGAGTTGACGAAGAGGTTGGAGAAGTCCGCCGAGCAGCCGCTGCAGGTGGTCGACCAACCGCCGCAGAACGAGAACGTGGCCTGACCGCCGCCGTTGGGGCTGACGATGGTGTTGGTCAGGCTCTGGCCGGGAGCGCCCACCGCCCAGTACTGGCCGCGGGTGGAGGCGGTCGCCGGGGTCGAGATGAACTGCTGCTGGCAGGTCTGGACGGCCGTGTTGACGGCGGCCTGGGAATTGGCCGGCGAGTAGCTGCGGATGTCCGTCAGGACGTAGGCCGAGTTTCCGCTCGCGCTGACGGTCCCCTTGCGGCCGCGAAGGTTCGAGCTGACGTTGCCGATCAGGGCCTCGGCGTGCGAGACGGTGTTCGACGAGCCGTCGGTGATCGAGCCCAGCGAGACCGCGGGGCCCATCGTGTTGAAGACGCCCGTGGAGCTGGTGCTCACCGTTCCCCAGACGTCGGTGGTGGTCCCCATCGAGCCGTGGTAGTTGTTCAGGTAGGTGTTCGTGCCGGCGCCGTCGGAGGGGCAGAACAGGGTGCTCAGCCGGGTGTTCACGGCCGTCGAGTTGGCCGCCTGGCCGATGACGTCCGTGGTGGCCGGGAGGCTGAAATTGCACGAGGCGAAGACCGCCGTCTGCTCCATGTAGGGGAGCAGCATCGCCAGGTGGCCGAAGGTGGCGTAGTTGTACAGCGTCCCCGTGGACGACCCGCCGTAGACCTTCGCCTGGCCGATCGGGAACGAGCCCTGGGACGAGTGATAGTTGTGCATCGCCAACCCGATCTGCTTCAGGTTGTTGACGCACTGCGCCCGCCGGGCCGCCTCACGCGCCGCCTGGACCGCCGGCAACAGCAGCGCGATCAACACCGCGATGATGGCAATGACCACCAGAAGCTCGATCAGCGTGAAACCACGCCTCCGCGTCGAAACCATGTGCCTGTGCTCCCGAGAATACGAAAACCTTGGACCTGGACTGACCTGGACTGACCTGACCGGATTTGAGATCGAGCCGAAGCGGCCCGGCCGGCTCAGCGCCGCGACGAGCGGCCCTTCCGAGAAGCGGTCTTCTTCGCCATCATGTCCTTCATCGCGTCCTGGGCCTGCTGGTCGGCGTTCGTCAACTGCCCGGGAGGAGGCGAGTCGTCCGACCCGCAGCCCCCCAGCGCCGCCGCCAGGGCCGCGAAAGCCGCCGCCGAGATCCCCGCCGCGAAAGACCTTCGAGTGATCATGAATTCACCTCCTGATCAATCGGCGCAGCTGCGACCTCCCGTCGGCGATACGCCGCGGTTCTCGATCGAGTACGCCATGAAAGGCCGTCGCGCCCGCGGCGCGGCGGATCGTCGTCGCGTTGGGCGCACCGTCGCAAGCCTCTCCGGAGAGCCGAGGGGCGGCTGTACGGGCACCGTTCGGGTTCTTTGTCCGTATTCCTTAGGGTACGCTCGATCGTGCGCGAGGTCAAGCGGGGGACCGTGCGAATATGCATTTATGCACGGGGATTCACGAGGGAGAGTCTTCTCGATCGACGGGCCGGCGACGGTCGCGCGAGAGGTAGCCGGCCGCGGCGTCGAGCGCCATCACCGCCCCAAAAAGCCCCAGCGCGAACGGCGCGCCGAAGACCAGCACGGTGGCGAGCATGAAGACCAGGCCGATGGGGGTTGTGGCTTTCGGGCCGAGGCTTGCGTGGACGCCCATCGGCAGGGCGACCAGAGCGACGAGGACCATCAGCCAGCGCAGCGTCAATCGTCGCGGCCCGAACATCAGGTTCGCGAAGACCTGGACCGACGCCGAGCAGACGAGGACGACGATCACGCAGACCAGCAGGTCGACCATCAGCGCCAAGGGGTCGAATCGAGGCGGATTGGAGAACCCCGCGCGCGGAACCCAGCGGTACACCAGCGGCGCCCCGTACTGCATGTACGGCGAGCCTCCATACCGGCCGGACGCCTGAGATCCGTAACAGACCGCCCCCGCGACGACCGCCGCCGCCACCGAGACCGGATGCGGCGACCACCAGGGGATGCGGGACGTTGTGGGCTGTTGGTCGGTCATGGTCGGTCTCCTGCGGAGTGCCGGCCTTCGGCCCGTTCCGCCCTGATCCGGCGCTCGCGTTGATCGAGTACCACGAAGCCAACGATCAGGCAGAAGAACGGACTTATAAGCGTGAACCCCGCGGAGCCGATCAGGAGGAAGGACGTCAGGGCGCCCGAGAGCCGTAGATCGGCGAGGACCACGGCGATCATCGCGATCAGCCAGGCGGCGGCGCGCACCGTGAAGGCCCATCGCCCGAAGAAGACGTCCGCGATCACCTGGGCCGAGACGTAGACCGACGCCAACATCCCCAGCGCTACCGTCGCGTCGATGAGGAAGGGCCTGAGATCGAACCGATCAGACAGGCTGGGTTCAGGCCAGGACGGCTGAACGCGAAAGACGAGCGGGAAGCCGACTCGATCGGGGGTGAACCCCAGCCCATTCTGCAACAAGAGCAGCCACAAGCCGCACCCCAGCGTGGCCGCGACCGATGCGGGTCGAGGCAGCCATCGCCGGAAGTCGGATTCCGATTCGGACGTTGTCATGCGTCTCGATTCCTCGCCAACGCCCGGGCGTAGCCCAGGCCCAGCAGCAGGAGCGGGCTCGCGAGGCCGAAGAGGAAGGGCCAGAGGGCGAGCGTCCCGGCCTGGTCGGGGATGAGCCGGCCGGCGGCCAGGACGCCGGCGAGGACGGCCACGACGAGCATGAGCGAGGCCGTCGTGAACGGCCTCCGGCCCAGGGCCCCCAGCGCGATCAGGTCGACCAGGGCGAAGGCCGTCGCGGTGGTCGCCAGCGCCAGGGCGACGTCGACGGCCAGCGCGCCGGGGCGGTACTCCGTGTCCGTGATGAGCGGGTAGCCGTCCGAGGTCATCGCCGAGTGCTCGACCCTGTACGCGAACGGCCAGCCGAACTCGGGCGGATTCTGGCCCGGGTTCGTCTGCTCGTTCATCAGCATCTGCGCCCAGCCGGCCGCCACCAGCAGCGCCGCCGTCACGGCGATCGCGAAGGGCGAGATCTGCGGCCGCCAAGCCTTCGGCCTCACTGCGTCCGCCATAGAGGGCCCTCCCTCCGGACGTCGACCGAGGTCTGGGACTGCGCGACGCCCCATCGCGCGAACGCAAGGCTCAGCAGGAGCAGCAGCGGGCTCGCCAGGCCGAGGAGGAAGGGCCCGTAAGCGAGCGCCCCGATCGACTCCGGCATCAGACGAGAGGCCGCGAGGATCACGGCTATGGCCGCGATGAGGAGCAGGAGCGAGGCCGTCGTGAACCGCCCTGAGCCGAAGGCCGTCGCGGCGATCACCTGGACGAATAGGAACGTCGTCCCAGCCGGCAGCAGGGCGCAGAGCGCATCGACGATCAGCGAGCCGGGGAGGTATTCGGTGCCCATGGCAATGACATAGCCGCCGGAAACCATCCAGCCGTCGGCGACCTGGCACACGAGCGGCCAGCCGAATTCGGGCGGCTCGTCGACGGGGCTGATGCGCGCGTTCGTCAGCCAAGAGGCCCAAGACACCGCGACGAGGATTGCCGCCACCACCGCGACGGGGTTCGGCCACCGGTCAGCTTGGTCGTTCCGCCTCACTTCTTCCATGGCAGGTTCTCCGGACCTCGAGTTCCGGCGTCACCGTAGCCGGTGGTCTTCTCGTAGACGCGGACGTGGTCGACGACCATCTCGGCCGGGAACGTCGTGGAGGCGTCTGGGTTGCCGAGGAACTTCCCGCCGACGGCCACGTTCATGATGATATGAAAGGGTTTATCGAAAGGCGCGGGCCACTGCGCGACGTCGGCCTCGGAGGCGGGCTTGCCCTTGTTGCGGCTGGTCCACCAGGAGCGCTTGGTGGCGAAGAGATGGCCGTCGACGAGCCATCGGATGACTCCCGGCTCCCATTCGACGGCGTACTCGTGGAACTGGTCGATCGACTGGCCGGCGGGGAAGTGGTACTCGCCGCCGGAGTGGACGTTCCCCGGCCAGGGGGCGCCGAAGTGGATCGTCCCGAGCACCTTGTCGGGCTCCTGGCCGCGGGCCTCCATCACGTCGATCTCCCCCGAGCAGGGCCAACCGCCGTAAGTCGACGTGTCCTGCGGGAGCATCCACAGGGCCGGCCAGACGCCCCGGCCGGTAGGAAGCTTGGCCCGGAACTCGAACCGGCCGTACGCCTGCGCGAACAGCCGCGAGCCGTCGCGCGCCTTCGACTTGATCCGGGCCGACGTGTATGGCTTCCCGTGCGACGCTTCCTTCCGCGCCACGATGTGCAGCGAGCCGTCGCGGACGAACGCGTTGCGTGGGTCGCTGGTGTAATATTCCAGCTCGTCGTTCCCCCTGGCCGGGGGGCGGCCCGTCGCCGAGGTCGAAGTCCCACTTCGTCCGGTCGATCGCGTCCCCGTCGAACTCGTCCGACCAGACGAGCGTCCACCCCCGGGGCGGCTCGGCGGCCGTGGTGGAGGAGCAGACGATGGAAAGGACCAGCAAGCCGATTCCGACACGCACGATCGACCTCCTCTCGCCCCGGGCATTCGTCGCGACTCGCTTCATCGTCGCGGAGCGAAGGCTGGTGCTCAAGCGGTGACCGGCTCGTCGATGAAGGAGGAGCGGAGACGCATCGGGAGTCAACCGCACGGGTGCCATGGCCACGCTTGCGTGACCATGCGATTGGCAACGGTCGCGCTGTCGTCCCAGACCGGTTCATGGCCACGCAAGCGTGGCCATGGCACCCGAAAACCGCTCCAAGTTCCGACTGTGCTCAGAAATCGTCGTACCGCCCGGCCTTCGATTTCTCATAGGTCGCCGCCTCGCGTTCCTCTCGCCGCCAGGATCGGACCTTTTGCAGGGCCTTCTCGTCGAGGAACGGCGTCACGGCCCCGCAGTCCGGGCAGACCATCGCGCGCTTGGGGGTGATGTACTTCGAGAACGCGAACCACGGGCCGAATCGCAGGCAGAAATGCTGGGTCGTGAGCACGACCTCGGTGAGCTGCGTCCCGCCGCAGCAGCCGCAGGTGGTCGGTTTCATCGTCGGGCCTCTACAAAGGATCGTCGGCGCTCCTCGGTCGGAGTGTCTTCGTCGCCGCCGGCCGTTTATTCCATGCTATCGCCCCACGATCAGGAACTCTTCCACCACCGCCCGGCCGACGCCGCGATGCGTCCCGAAGTGGTAACGATGCGGCCGCTTGTGGACCGTGACGGACGGTTTATGCTGCCGTAAGAGCCCCTCCAGTCGTTCCAGGTCCGGGAAACCGTTGGAACTGTACGACAGGACGATGATCGACCGATGGAAACGCTCGAAGAGTCGGTCGAAGGCGTCGACGGCGCACCGGCGGTAGCTGAACGGCGTGAACGGCTTGGCGATCTTCTTGACGCGGGTCTCCGGCATCAGGTCCACGCCCCGCCAGTAGCACGAGAGCCCTTCCAGAAAGTGGTAGCGCTTCATGTAGCAGTTGTCGTCCGAGCGCGGGACGTAGGGCGGGTCGAGGTAGACCAGGTCGACGCCCGATGGGTCCACGTCGAAGGCGTCGGCCCGGCGGGCGGTGTGGCGCAGGCCGTCGTCGAAGGGGATCGCGTTGAACGCGGCGATCTGCTCGCGGAAATGGTCCTCGATCGAGAGCCGCAGGTCGCGCCGGCCGTCGTCGTGGCGGGAGAGGTCGCCCGAGATCGTGAACACCCCCCGAGGCTGCTTCTTCAGGCAAGACCGCATGAGCGCCGCCAGCGCCAGGGCCTGCTGATCGGGGTCTTCGAGGCGGTCGATGTTCGCTCGGATCCGGTCGAGGGCGGCCAGGTCGTTGGGCGTGTAGAAGACGTTCGCGAAGGTCTCGGCGATGAACCGGGGGGCGTCTTCGCGAGGGGCCAGCAGGCGGTCGAGGGTCGTTGCGTCGATTCGCGCGTGCGATTGCGCGAGCCCCGCGCGGGCGAGGACGGCGGGGAAGTTGAGGAAGTCGGACGCGGCGACGGTCTTGCCCATCGCCCGCAGCAGGTAGGCCACGCAGCCACCGCCGCAGAAGGGATCGGCCGCCGTGTCGAAGGGGAGGTCGCGGAGGACCTCATGGATCCAGGGGAGCAGCCGATGCTTCGACCCCATGTAGCGAAGCTCGGGGTAGAGCGAGGCGCGGGCGAGGGGGGCGTTGAATCGGGCGGAGGATTGGAGGGGCATGAATTCGAACCCCTCGCAATCAGACGTCCCCTCTCCCCCCGGGAGAGGGTGCCGCGAAGCGGCGGGTGAGGGTCACGGGATCGTAAGCATGGCGACGGGAGCGCGGCGATGACATCTTCCCCCCTGGAGGGGGAAGACAGACCGCGAAGCGGTCAGATGAGGGGGACGACCGCCGTCGGATGGAGGAGGGCCTTCGAGAAACCGCGGGCTCCCGGAAATCAACCCCTCATCCGCCCCTTCGGGGCACCTTCCCCCTCAAGGGGGGGAAGGCCGTCATGGTCCCGGATCGTGATCCGGCATGCCCTCCGATCTCCCACGACCCTCACCCGGCCCTTCGGGCCACCTTCTCCCGGGGGGAGAGGGGACTCGGAGGGCCCGTCGGTAAGAGGTCGTTCGCCTCACTTGATGGCGGTCGGCTCCAGCTTGATCTCACCGGCGTCGGCGGCGGCGCCGGCCTTGACGGTGACGGGCATGCCCTTGGACTTGCCCTCGTTGATGTAGCCGGCCTTCTCCTGCCAGGCGATGAGGTTCTGGGCGCCGGCGGGTACGCCCTTGATCTCGAAGGCGCCGGTCTTGTCGGTCACGGCGAAGTAGGGGTGGTCGAAGACGGCGACCCACGAGGTCATCCAGGGGTGAATGTCGCAGGCGACCTGCATCGGCCGGCGTTCGGCCTTGAGCTTGAGGTCCAGCGGCTTGGCGCCGGCGCCCAGCATCTGGTTCAGAGCGCCGTTGCTGAAGCCCTGGTAGCGGACGTTGTGGCTGACCGAGTCGCTCGTCTTGATGACCAGCTCCTGCCCCTCGTAGATCGCCTGGACGTGGGGGAGGAACACGCAGTCCTTCTGGTCGAGCACGGCCTGGGGATGGGCCTTCAGCAGGGCCTTGGCGGCCTCGGGGTTGCTCCCGCTCGGCTTCACCAGGTAGACGATCACGTTGGCGACGCCCTTGGTCGCGGAGTCGACCTCAAGCTCCTGCGAGACGATCGAGCCGGCGGCGGCGCAGACCTCAGGGTCCTTGGCGGCCTTCCCCTTCTCGACGAGCACCTTCTCGGTCGGGGCGGCGGAGCCGGCCCAAACGACGCGGCCCTTGATCGAGCCGGGCTCCTCCGCGAAGGCCGACGAGGACAGGCCCGCCGCGGCGGCGGACAGAGCGAGAGCATGGAACAGACGAGCGGAACGGGACATGAGCAAGAGTCCTCCGTCGGGAGTCGAACGTTCGACTGGGAGTGCTGGGATCGATCCGTTTCGCAGGCGGGACGTTGGGGCGTGCGCGGTCGATCAACGACCGCTCATCCCCAACATACCAGGACGACCGGCCGGTGTTGAGACGTCACCGGCCGATTCCGTGGAACGTCACGTGACTCATTCGGGCTTGGCCGTCGCCTCGGGCGCGGGGGCCGTCTTGGGGGCCTCGCCAGGCTGAACGGCCGGGTCGACCTTGTCGGCGGGCGTCTCGGGCGAGTTGGAGGGCGTCGGGGCCGGGGCCGGGGCGGGAGCTTCCTTGCCAGCCGGCGGCACCACGACGGCGTCGCCCACCTCCGGCGAGCCCCCGCAGCCCGAGAGCCCCACGGCGATCACGGCCAAAGGTAGCAGTTTGTGAAGACGCATGGGGGTGTCCTCAGGGGAGCGAAATTGGGATCAGGCGGAACAACAAAAGTTCCCTCTCCCCCCGGGAGAGGGTGCCGCGCAGCGGCGGGTGAGGGTCATGGGATCGCAGAGGGCATGTCGGACGAACACCGAGACCATAACGGCCTTCCCCCCTTGAGGGGGAAGGTGCCCCGAAGGGGCGGATGAGGGGTGGAGATCCGGGAGCCTTCGACCTCGGCACCCTCGCTTCACCCCGACGGCGGTCATCCCCCTCATCTGACCGCTTCGCGGTCTGTCTTCCCCCTCCAGGGGGGAAGACGTCCTCGACCCTATCGCTATGCGTACAAGCCCGACGACCCTCACCCGGCCTTCGGCCACCCTCTCCCGGGGGGAGAGGGGACTTCAGGCGCGGGCGGTCAGACAACTACGAGGCGGATCAAGCCCCGTCGAAGACCCACTGGGAGCCGGCGATGGCGTAGTCGACGACCTCGCCGGGGCCGAACCAGAGGGCGATCTCGCGGGCGGCGGACTCGGTGGAGTCGCTGCCGTGGATCAGGTTGTTCTGCTTGCTGATGGAGTAGTCCCCGCGGATGGTGCCGGGGGCGGCGGCCGTGCCGTTGGTCGCGCCGAGCATCGTCCGGACGACGGTCACGGCCTCGTTCCCTTCGAGCACGCCGACCACCACCGGACCGCCGGTGATGAAGCCGATCAGGCCCTCGAAGAACGGCTTGCCCTGGTGCTCGGCGTAGTGCTTCTCGCCCAGGGAGCGGTCGACCTGCAGGAGCTTCAGCGCCGCGACGCGCAGCCCCTTGGCCTCGAACCGGGCGAGGATCTCGCCCACCAGCCGGCGCTGAACGCAGTCCGGCTTGAAGATGATCAGGGTCTTCTGCATGACGGGAAAGGCTCGCGACGCGCGGGGCGCCGCCTCTCAAAAGGGTGTTCGGGATCGGTAGGCTTGCGACGATCGGGACGAACCCGGGTCGGTTGCTCCGACGTCGAGCCGCAGACCTGGGTGCCATGCCCACGCTCGCGTGGGCATGCGATCGGCGACGGACTTGTGCTGGGAACGTCCCACGCCGGTTCATGGCCACGCAAGCGTGGCCATGGCACCCGTTCCAGTCGGAGTTCGCTGGAAATCGGCGAGGAGCCTCAGTTTATTCGCCCGCCGGAGGGTCGTGCAACGTCTCGTCGTCCGTGGGCGTCCAGGGGATCTCCTGGAAATCGTCGCGGCCGAGCCGCCAGACGCGGACGACGGGGGGGCTCGACAGCAGGGAGACGATGATCCGGGGGACGGCCCCGTAGTGGTTCTGATCGAGGTCGGTCCGGCTGGGGACGGCCTCCCAGCGGGGGTGGGAGTGGTAAATCGCCAGGATCTCGGCGTCCCGGCGGCGGAGGTCGACGACGGCCTCGATCAGGTCGCGAGGGTCGGCGTCGTAGCGGGTCTCGGCGGTCGGGGCGACGTTGCGCAAGGGGTGGAACGACGACGCCCTCGGCGGCACGCCCCCCAGCAGGCCGCAGCACTCCCGGGGATTCTCGCGCAGGCAGTGGTCCACCATCGCGGCGAGAATCGTCCGGGGGATCTCCAGCGGCCCCTCGAAACCCTCGGGATCGAACGCGGGACGAGGACGGGGGCCGGGCGCGGACGCGGGCACGGGCTCAGGCCTCGGGGAAGAGCGGCGTGGAGAGGTAGCGCTCGCCCAGGTCGGGCAGCAGGGCCACGATCAGCTTGCCGGCGTACTCGTCCTTCTTCGCCAGGGCGATCGCCGCGAACGCCGCAGCGCCGCAGGAGATGCCGCAGAGGAGGCCTTCCTCGCGGGCGAGCCGGCGGGTGGTCTCAAAGGCGTCGTCGTCGCGGACGTCGACCACCTCGTCGATCACCGACATGTCCAGAACGTCCGGGATGAAGCCCGCGCCGATGCCCTGGATCTTGTGCTGGCCCGGCCGCAGCGACTCCCCCTTGCGGCTCTGGGCGATCACCGGCGAGCCCGCCGGCTCCACGGCGACGACCTTCACGGACGGCTTCAGCTTCTTGAGCGCCTGGCCGACCCCCGTGATCGTCCCCCCCGTGCCGACGCCGGCCACGAAGACGTCAACCTTCCCCTCGGTGTCCTGCCAGATCTCCTGGGCGGTCGTCCGACGGTGGATCTCCGGGTTGGCCGGGTTCTTGAACTGCTGGGGCATATACGCCTTGGGGAGGCTCTTCAGCAGCTCCTCGGCCTTGCGGACCGCCCCGGGCATCCCCTCGGAGGCGGGCGTCAGAACGATCTCCGCGCCGAAGGCCTTGATCAACCGCCGGCGCTCCAGGCTCATGCTCTCCGGCATGGTGACGATCAGCCGGTATCCCCGCGCGGCGCAGGTGAAGGCCAGGGCGATCCCCGTGTTGCCGCTGGTCGGCTCCACGATCACCGTGCCAGGGCCGACCTTCCCCTGGGCCTCGGCCTCGTCGATCATCGCCACGCCGATGCGGTCCTTCACCGACCACAAGGGGTTGGCGCTTTCCAACTTGGCGACGACCGTGGCCTTGGCTCCGTCGACGACTCTCCTCAGCTTGATGAGCGGCGTGCCGCCGATCACCTGAGTGACGTCGTCGAAGATCCGCCCATACGACCAGACCCGCTCCCCGGCATTCATCCTCGCGCCCCCCGTCCTGACGACGCCTTCGCGACCTGATATCGGAATCATGATCGGCTGCGAGCCGCGCCGCGATTCACAACCTTCACCGTCATTTTTCCGATCATCCTAGTATGCAAAGGCTCGGGAGACAAGCCGGGCGGCGACGTTAGAGTTCCTCCAACCCGAATCCCCGAGGCAAGGTGGGGGCCGCCCCACCATCCCCAGGTACCGGAGGTGGGCGGTGCCCACCCTCCAGGGCTCGTCCGGAGTGCCGACCGATCGGGGGGGCCGCAATTCGTAGGGGCGCCCCTTGTGGGCGCCCTGATCGCTGCGGACATCCAAAGGCGATCGGACATTCTACGGTGATTGGACACCGAAAGGCGATCGGGCGCCCACAAGGGGCGCCCCTACGAATTGCCGAAGTCCAAAGGTGCCCCCGGTGGGTTCCCCTGGGGGTGAGCGTCGTGATAGGCTCCGGCGGGGGCGAGGCGTTGGTTAGGGAGCACGACGCATGGATGTCTTTCGCAGGGCGGCGCTGGCCGTGGCGTTCTTGACGACGGCCGCGGGGACGGTTTTCGCGCAGGCCGGTCGAGGGCCCTCGGCGCGTTGGGTGGGGCAGGACGGCAAGGACTTCGTCGGGCCGCACAATCGGTTCGAGCCCAGCGACGTGCAGGACGTCCACATCGCGATCGCCGGCCTCGACCCGCGCAGGGAGGTGAAGCTCATCGACGTCCTGTCGACCGAGCGCAAGCACAACCAGTGGCAATACAACGCCATCGAACCGTTCGCCTGGAAGGCGGCGTTCGTCCGCGAGCAAGGCTCCCCCAGGGGCGACCTCTACATCGAGCCCGGCGACTACACGGGCCCTCGCAAGTACGACCTCACCATCCGCTACGACGACGGTCGCGAGCATAAGCTCTCGCTGATGGGTAAGCAGGTCGACTCAACCCTGCGGACGGCGGCCGCCGCGATGAAGGCGGCGTGGGTCGGCCAGGACGGTCGCGACGCCGTCGGCCCTGGGCCGGGCGTCGGACCCGACGGCCTGGCGGACGCCTGCATCCGGCTCTCCGGCCTGTCGAAGAAAGTCGACGTCCGCGCGGTTCGCATCGACGGCCCCTCGGGCACGAAGTGGGAGAGCCACATCAACCCGGAGATGCTCCCGGCCTGCGAGCTGCGGCTCGATCCTTCGAAGCCCGGCGAAGGGGACCTCTTTTTCCAGCCGACGCGTGACCTCGACGGCGGCCCTCTGGCCGTCCGCATCCTCTACACCAACGACACGGGTGACCGCGCCTCGATCGCCGCCGGCAAGTTCGACCCGAGACGCAAGGCGGCTGAGCCCCCTGCCCCGACGGTGGTCGTCGCCGAGGCCCAGGTGAAGTGGCTCGGCCAGGACGGGGGGAACGATCCTGGCGATGTCCACGTCGCCGTGACGGGCGTCGACGTTCCCCGCGACCTCGTCGCCGCCACGCTGGCCGACGGCTCGATCGGCTCCTGGTCGTTCCGCGTCGGGGGGGACGATCCGTTCCGGAACGCCTCGGGGTGGGTGGGGACCGACCCGATGATCGTCAAGCCGGGCGGACGGGCCGGGACGCTCGACGTCTTCTTCCCGCCGATCCGCGACGAGGCCGGCGCCTCGTTCAGCCTCCGTCTGATCGCCCGCGACGGCCGGTCGACGGTCATCCGCTTCCCGGGAGGCTCGTGCGACCCAGCGCTCCGGCACCCGGCCCCGGCCGCTTCCCGGAGCGAGGCCAAACCGGGAGACGACCTCCAGGCCCTCGTCGATCAGGCGGGGACCGTCAGCCTCGCGGCGGGGACGTATCGGTTGGTCAAACCGCTCGTCCTGAACCGGCCCGTCGTCCTGACGGCCTCCCAGGGAGCGACGCTCGTCTTCAGCCAGCCGGCGGGCTCCCCCCCCTGGACGACCGCGCTGAAGATCCACCACGGCCGGACGACGCTGTCGGGGCTCTCGATCCGCTTCGAGGGTCCGATCCGCTGGGACGACAAGGTGGGCTACGGTCCGGCGGTGATCGGCACGAGCGACGACCGCGACCCAGACCCGATCCGCCACTCCCGCAAGTGGGGGATCGTGCTCTCGAAGCTCGACGTGGAAGGCCCCCCCTCGACCGACCCCAGCAAGTGGGTCGACTCCGTGGGGATGTTCCGGTTCACCCACGCCGACGGCGGCCGAGTCGAGGGCTGCACGCTGCTGGGGGGCTCGGTCCAGTTCTTCAACGGGCCGTGGTCGTTCGTGGACAACACGTTCCGCGGAGCGCCGGCGAAAACGATGTCGGCCGCGGCGATCTCGGGTCGTTACATCCACGACGTCCTTGTCCGCAAGAACCGCGTGAAGGGGGAGCCGTCCGGCAAGCTCTGGAGGTTCTTTGCGCTCGGGGCGGCGGGGAAGGACGTGATCGTGGAGGACAACGTCGTCGAGGGGGTTGGCGAGATCGACGGCGACGGCGTTCCGCGCGTGAACGCGCCCGAGATCATGTTGACGGAGTCTTACCGCGTGGGATACGAGGGGGCCGTGCGATCGGTCTCGCCCGACGGCCGCCTGATCCGCGTCGGCGAGCGCCAGGGCGACGTCCCGATCCGAGCCGGCTGGACCGTGGCGATCCTGACCGGGCCCGCCGCCGGAACGTATCGCCGCCTCCTCCAGCCGATCGACGACACGACCCTGCTGCTCGACGAGCCGATCCCGAAGGAGACGGGCGTCGTCTCGATCGTCGACGGCCTGACGGGGATCCGGTTCTCGGGGAACAGCGTCGATATCCGGGGAAGCTCCACGTCGTACGGACTGGTCCTGCCGGGGAACCAGTTCGGCACGGTCGTCGAACGGAACCGCTTCATGGGCGGCGCGACGGGGATGGCTGCGGGCGCCTGCGCCTCGGAGCAACCGGTGCATTGGGGATGGTCGCACTGCCCGGCGATCGGGGTTCTGATCCGGGGCAACACGTTCGAGGACGCCTGCGAGGGCCTCACGCTGGGCGTGCAGCACGACCCGAAGCACGTCAAGTCCAACGCCGGCCGCGTGTACATGTCGGCGACCGTTGAAGACAACGTCGTCCGCTGGACCGACGCCTTCCTGCGTCGAGTCGCCGCCGACCGCGAGTCCGGCAAGCGCCCGCTGGTGGGGATCGCCCTCGGCGAACAGCACTCCCGCGACCCGTCCGAACTCCGCGTGCAGGCCGCCCGCAACACCCTCGACGCCCCCGCCGGCCGCAAACTGGGCCCCTCGTTCCTCGTCCGCGCCGCCGACCTGAACGGCAAGCCGGCGCGTGATGAGACTCTCAGCTTGCCGGGGGAGCGATAGAAGGGCCTGGGTTCCGTTCCAATCCGGAATCCAAACGGCCTTCCCCCCTCGCGGGGGTGTATGTCCCCGGTCCATACAGGGGGAAGGTGGCCGCGAAGCGGCCGGATGAGGGGTGACCGGCGCTGGAGACTCGAAGCTGCTATACCTACAAGCGTTCATTCGATCATCGCCGTCGCCGCGACCTCATGACTTGTGACGGAGCGAACTCGATGAGCTACGAGATCCGGGCGACGAGAGACGCTGGAGGGTCGGATGACGTCGGTTCATCCGAAGGCGGCGAGATCTCATGGGAAGAATGGAACGCCCTGGTCGCCGCCGATCCCGAATTGGAGATCGATCACCTCGATCGGTTGACCGAGGCCGAGTTGGATCGCCTGCTCGATGAGACGCCGGGGCTGGCCGAATGCCGAACCGAATCCGGCGTCGTCCTCTCCGCGGAGCAGGAACGGCTTCTCTCCGAGGCCGCGCGGCGGCTCGGCAAAGACAAGCCCGTCGAATGCGACACGGCCCATTGGAAGGCGCACCCGCGTGGAGAGCCTCGCTGTTTCTGGCTGTATGAGGGGGCCATCTACACCAACAGCCCTGATGCGGCCGCCCTCGCGAAGCTCTTTCAAATCGCCGACGTTCTGGGAGCCGTCGTTCGCGGAGAAGACGGCGAATTGTATCGACGAGCAGACCTCGGTTTTGATTGCCACGAGCCCAAACGCGGTTGGCTCCCGCTTGAGGAATTCCATCGCGGCCGGCCTGATTGGGCTCCGTCGATCAGCCAGGAGTTGAGGCTCCTCGAATCGAAGCGTGGAACGGCCGGCGGACCCGCGATTGAAGCCTGACGACTCTCTGCCTTCCTTCAACTTGACAACGTCCACCAAGGCCACTGGGTCTTACGCCCGAGGCTGTTGGTCATGCCTCCCCCTCATCCGGCCCTTCGGGCCACCTTCCCCCGCGAGGGGGGAAGGCCGTTGGGGTCCCGGATGGGAAGTCCATGGTCTTCGCGAGCCCCGCGCGCCTTGCCCGGCCCTTCGCCGAGGCGCTAGACTTGATGGGGTTGCCGTTGGATTGGGAAGAGAACGTCCCCCAGAGGCGGAGGCTTGAGGATGAAAACCGCGATGAGTGCGTCGACTCGGAAGCGGGTCTCGGCCAGGGCGACGAACGAATCGTCGTCGGCGTTCTCGCTGAACGTTCCCCAGGGCGTCCGTCTGATCGTTGCGGCCGAGGACTTTGAGAAGCTCTGTGCCGAGGACGCCAACCGCGAGCTGAGGCTGGAACGCGAGTCGGACGGGGGATTGATCGTCATGGCGCCAGCGGGATCGGACGGAGGGCGGCGGAACAATGCGTTGAGCGCCCGACTCTGGAACTGGAATGACGCCTGTGGTCTGGGCGAGGCGTTCGACTCCTCCAGCGGCTTCACCTTCCCCAACGGCGCGGTCCGGGCCGCGGACGCAGCCTGGATCCTCAAGGCTCGCTGGGAGGCCGTTCCCGCCGACGACCGCGCCCGGTTCGCCCGGATCGTCCCCGACTTCGTCGCCGAACTCCGCTCGCCGGGCGACGGCTTGAAAGAGCTGCAGGCCAAGATGGCCGAGTACATCGCCCAGGGCGTCCGCCTGGGCTGGCTGATCGACCCGACGACGCAGGCGGTGGAAGTCTACAGGCCCGGCCGTGAGCCCGAGACGCTGACGAGGCCGACGAGCCTCTCCGGCGAGGACGTGCTGCCGGGCCTCGTCCTCGACCTGAAGCGAATCCTCTTTGATTGATCGCGTCGCCGCGACGCGCCCCCCGCTTCTTGCCCGGCCTTCGCCGACGCGCTAGACTCGGGGCCGCGAATGTAACGGCCTTTCCCCGCCAGGGCGGAAGACGTTCCAAGGCCCGGCGACGAACAAAGGGGCGGACGACGATGACGCGAGCGTTGACGAAGGTGGTCGGCGGGCTATGGGTTGTGGGGATGCTCGCCGGGGCGGCGCCCCCGGAGATCGTCAAGCGGCCGATCTTCGAGGCCGAGGCCAAGCACAACCACGCCTCCTGCGTGATCGAGACGGCCCGCGGCGATCTGCTCGCGGTGTGGTACTCGGGCTCGGGCGAGCGGCAGTCGGACGACGTGGAGGTTCAGGCCGCCTGGCTGGCGAAGGGGGCCGACAAATGGTCGCCCCGGTTCCTCACGGCCGATACCCCCGGCTATCCCGACTGCAACCCCGCGCTCCTCGCCGCGCCCGACGGCCGGGTCTGGATGTTCTGGCCGACGATCCTCGACCACCGCTGGGAAGGCGCGCTGTTGAAGTACGCCGTCGCCGACCCCTCGCAGAGCCCGCCGGGACCGATCAAGTGGGAGACCTCCAACGTCCTGCACCTCACCCCCGCGCCGGGGACCGTTGAGAAGGCCGTCGCCGGGTCGATCGCCAAGCTCACCGATGAGGAGCGGAAGAAGTACGCCAAGTCGATCGACCCGCTGACGGAACGCTCGGCCGACCTGCTCTACCAGCGCCTGGGCTGGATGCCCCGCGTCCGGGGCGTGGTGCTCCCCTCCGGTCGGTGGATCCTGCCGCTCTACTGCGACACCTTCTCGATCTCCATGATGGCGACCAGCGACGACCAGGGCAAAACCTGGAAGGCCGGCGAGCCGACCGTGGGCTTTGGCGCGATTCAGCCCAGCCTCGTGCAGAAGAAGGACGGCTCGCTGGTCGCCTTCATGCGCGACAACGGCCCCCACAAGAAGATCCGCACGGCGATCTCGACCGACGAGGGGAAGACCTGGACCGACGCCGTCGACACCACGCTGGACAACCCCGGAGCCGGGATCGAGGCGATCAAGCTGGCCTCCGGCGCGTGGGCGCTCGTCTACAACGACCTCCCTCGAGGCCGCCATTCGCTGGCGGTCTCGCTCTCCGACGACGAGGGGAAGACCTGGCCGATCACCCGCCACGTCGAGAAGGGAGAGACCGGCCAATCGTTCCACTATCCCTCGATGACCCAGGGCCGCGACGGCAAGATCCAGCTCAGCTACACGTACTCCCTGGGCCTCGGCGGCGGCACCGCCCGGACCAGCACGATCATGCACGCGACGTTCGACGAGGCGTGGGTCCGCAAGGGGGATTGAGCGCGGTTGCATCTTGGCTTCGGGGCCACGATCACGACTTTTTCTTGCGTGCCTCGATAGGGAAGAGCCGCCAGACGGAGACGCTGAAATCACGGCCTCCAGTGGCCAGCGATCGGCCGTCGCGGCTGAACGCCACGGCCAAGGCGCCTCCTTTGTGGGCCTCCAGCTTGGCGACCTCCTTGCCGGTCTCGATGTCCCACAGACGGATGTGGCCGCTGTCGTGGGCGACTGCGAGCAGTGAGCCATCGGGCGAAAACGCCATGTCGTTCACGCCCATGGCCTGGGCATCGAACCGCTGGGTGGGGGTCCCCTTGTCCAGGTCCCAAAGCCGGACGACTCCGCTTGCGCCGCCGGTGGCCAGGAAGTCGGCCTGAGGGTGGAACTTCACGGAGCGCATCTCGCCAGGGGCGTCTGCTGTGGTGATGGGGGTCTCGATCAGCCGGTCGTTCTTGATCTTGAAGACCTTGAGCATCCCCTCCTTGCCGCCGACGGCGATTATCGGATTCTGACGGCCGCCGTGGACGTCGACGGTGAGGATCTCGTTGGGAAGCGCCGGCGGGGTTGGCAATTCGAAGTAAGAGAGTTTGGGCTCGCCGCGGTCGTCGGGGACGACGACCGGGCGGGCCAGCTTCCAGACACGCAGCGCACGCGAGTCTCCTCCGGCAGCCATCCAGACGCCCTTGGGGTCGACGGCGACGGATCGGAACGTCCAGCGCTGGAGCGACTTGATCTCGACCATCGTCCCTTCGGCCGCATCCCGAATGCGTAAGAGGCCGGAGAACCCGCCCTCCCAGGGGTTAGTCGTCGCGACGGCGAAGAAGCGACCGGTCTCGTCGAAGGCGAGGTCGCGGACCTTGTGGTCGAGAATCTTCACCTCCTCCATCGGCCTGCCGGTCTGCAAATCCCAGGTGATGACTTGTGAGTCGTCGCCGCAGGAGACCAGGATCGACGGCTCGCGAGGATTGAAGGCGAGCCGCCAGACGTCCTGTCGGTGACCGTTCAGTGTCTGCAGTTTCTCGGGGGTGAGCCTGGAGAGGTCCGGCTTCGCCACGGCCGGTCTCGCCATATTCCGCCCCTGCGCCGCACACGGGCGTCCCCACGCCAGGCATGCCGCGAGTCCAAGCGCAATCCAGACGCCGACCGGGCGGCTCGTTATGGTCGTCGAACTCATCCCCGAAACCCTCCGTTTTAAGCCGGCAGGCGATGTGCGGGTACCCGCGTCGTCTCGGATCGCATCGCCAGCGACGCGTGGGTCGTCCTCGGCGTGCGGCTGACGGGGAGGCGACGAATCCGCGTTGGCCTCGTCCGCACCGTCGCGACCGTCGTGGGCGAAGCCGCCGGCGCGGGCGTCGCCGAAGCCGCCACCCGGTTGATGACCATCGCGGGGTGCTTCAGTCCGTAGAAAAAGTAGATATGATTCCCCGTGCCAGTTCCACCGCCACCGCCTCCGCCGCCGCCGCTGCCACCACCACCACCACCACCACCACCACCACCTCCTCCTCCCCCGCCGCCTGTGATCGTCGTCGCGATGTCCAGCCGGGCGACGGCGAACTGACCGGGGGCGCCGCTGGTCGTGAATCCGCCGCCGCTGGGGAAGGACCAACCGGCCAGGACGATCTTGCCGTTGGTGTCCAGGGTCATGGCGAAGGCCTGGTCGCTGCGGTTGGGGTCGGTCGTCCCGTCGAGCGAGCTGAAGTCGACGGTCGCCTTGCCGTCCGCGCCGAACGTCGTGTCGAGGGTGCCGGTTGAGGTCAGGCGGGCGGCGGCGAAGTCGGCGTTGGCGAGCGTCCCCAGCGCCGAGTTCGAGCCAGTCCATCCGCCCAGGATGATGTTTCCGGAGCCGTCGACGGCCACGGCGGTCGCGGCGGCCTTGTCGCCGAAGGCGACTGTGGCGTGGCCGTCAGAGTCGAAGGTCGTGTCGAGGGAGCCGTCACGGTTGAGCCGGGCGACGCCGAACGAGGAGCCCACGGCGCCGGCGAGGATGATCCTGTCACTGGAGTCGAAAGCCAGGGCGTTGACGTACTCCGAGCCGTCGCCGAAGTCGACCGTCGCGATACCGCCGTCGCCAAAGGCCGTATCCAGCCCGCCGTCGGCGCCGATCCGGACGGCCGCGAAGTGCCTGGCGCCGGTTGAGAGAAAAGACTGTTGAAGCCCGATCACGATCCGTCCGTCGGGCTGGATCGCCATGGCCGAGGCGGAATCCGTGTAAGACGCGAATTTGACGACGCCGTTCGAACCGAAGGTCTTGTCGACCGAGCCGTCCGCGTTCAGCCGCATGGCCATGGGGCTCGACAAGTCTCTGGCCTCGCCGACGAGGATGATCCGTCCGTCGGCGGTGGGGGCCGAGACGAGCGAGCCCCCCTGGACGGTCGCGAAGCCGCCGAGTTCGACGAGCCCATCGGAATCGAACGAGTTGTCGGGGGTGCCGTCGGCGTTGAGCCGGGCCACGTACATCTGAGAGGCCGTCGAGCCGATGCTCACTGTGGAATCATAAGCGGATTCGACCAGCACGATCTTGCCGTCGCCTTGCAACATCATCGAGACGTTCCCGACCACGGCCGCCGGAATCGTGACCGACGCCTTACCGCCGGTGCCGAACGTCGTGTCGAGCGAGCCGTCGGCTTTCAGCCGGGCGACGAGCAGTGAGGAGCTGTGGGGATAAGCCCCGCCGTAGATCGTCCATGGCAGGTCGTCCCCTGCGACGAGGAATCCGCCGCCCGCCAGCGGCAGCACGGAAGTCGCGCCCGACGTCGCGCCGACGCCCGGGAGACTCGTGAAATCGATCAACTCGCGGCCGTCGCTGCTGAACGTCGTGTCGAGCGTCCCCGGGCCGGTGAGGAGGGTTCGCGGTTCGAGGGGCTGGAGCGACAGGCGGGCGCGGCGGCGACGGAAGTGCATGGTGAGGAAACCCTAGCGCTGAGGATGTGGAATCGGCGGCGGTCGAGGCCGAAGCGACTTGAATTCTGATCCAGCAAGCAGGCCGATCCGTCGGCCGGCGCGCAAAGCGAACATGATGGGCTGAAGTAGACCTCATGTGTGACTTTGTGCGGGATTCTGGGTGTAAATTAGCTGTTTCGTCGTTGGTTCCAGTGTGTAGAATCTCTCATTCCGTTCGACGAGCGCTTGCGAGCAGGGGCCCGTTCAACCTGTCGTACGCCGGACCTTAACAGCTCCCGGGAGAATTTCCCGATGGCCGGAAACGAAGAGAGACCCGACGACGACCCCAAGACCGACGCCGAGTTGCTGGAGAAGGTGAAGGACGTCCAGGACGAGCAAGCCTGGCGCGAACTGGTCCGACGCTATCGGACGGTCGTCCGCCGCTACTGCCGGGGAGAGGCCACGCGCGAAGGGGAGGAACTCGCCCAGGGGGTCTGGTTGAAATTGGTCCGAGAGCTGCCGACCTTCGATTACGACCCGTCGAGGTCGTTCCGCGGCTTGCTGCGGACGATGTCCCGGAACGCGGCGGTCGACCACTTTCGACGACTGGGCCGTGCGCCGGCCGTCGAGCGGCTGGGGGATCGCGAGCCGATCGCCCCCCGCGAGTTCACGACGACCCTTCGCGGCGGACGACGGCTCAGCCCCCAGGAGGCCGCGAGCCTTCAAGAGGCCGTGCGGAAGCAGGTGAGGCCCGACGCCTGGGAGATCTTCCGCCGCTGCGCGATCGAGGGGGAGCGAATCTCCGACGTCGCCCGCGAACTGGGCAGGAACTACGCCGCCGTCTACATGGCCTGCGAGCGCGTCCGGTTCAAGGTCCGGAAGGAAGCGGATCGCCGGTTGGGCGGAGCGGCCTAGCTCGTCAAGGGGACGCTGACATGAACGACGACTGCCCCCCGTTCTCGGCGATCCGCCGCCTCGGTGATCTGACCGGCGACGCCGAGCCCGACCCGAAGCTGGTCGCCCACCTGGAGAATTGCGCGGGCTGTCGCGACCTCCTCGACCGCCTGATGATCGAGGGGACCGGGACCGGGCCGTCGACGATCGCCGCGACCGTCGAGGACTCCGAGGTCGATTCCGACGCCCCTCCGGCGATCCCCGGGCTGGTCGACTTCCAGAAGATCGGCCACGGCGGGTCGGCGGTCGTCTACAAGGCGCGTCGCGAGGGGCTGGACGTCTGGGTCGCGGTGAAGTTTCTGGACCCCGGCCCCCCCGGTTCGCGATCGCGTCGGGAGCGGGCCGTCCGAGAAGCCCAGGCCGCGGCGCGGGTGCGGCATCCCAACGTCGTTCGGACGTTCGACGTCGGGCTGGCCGATGGTTCGCCCTACATCGTCATGGAGTACTTCGAGGCCGGCACTCTGGCCGACCGGCTGGGGAAATCGGGAGCGCTGCCGCCGAGCGACGCGGCTCGGCTGGTTCTGACGCTGGCTGAGGCTGTCCAGGCGATCCACGGTCGCGGCCTGATCCACCGCGACCTCAAGCCGTCCAACGTGCTCCTGCACGGCAAGGCCGACGCCGACCTGGCGAACCTCCAGCCTGTCGTCGCCGACTTCGGTCTCGCTCGAGAGATCGACGCCGAGGGGCTGACCGACACCCGTCACGGACCCGGCACCCCCGGCTACATGGCCCCGGAACAGGTCGAGGGCCGACCGGGGACCGTCACCGAGGCCGCCGACGTCTTCGCGCTGGGGGCGATCCTCTACCGCCTGCTGACCGGCCGACCGCCGTTCGCCGGTCAGTCTCGGATGGAGACCATGCAGTTGACTCTGGCGGCGAAGGCCCCGCCGATCTCGCGAGACGCTCCCGAAGTCCCCTGGGCGCTGGAGGCGATCGTCGCCAACTGCCTCCGCCGCCGACCGGCCGAACGTTATCCCTCGGCCGCGGCGCTCGCCGACGATCTCCAGCGCTTTCTGGAAGGCCGTCGACCGGCCAGACGGCCCCTGCGGATCACCTCGCGGGTCGGCGCGCTCCTGGCCTTGATCGCCGTGGCCACGGCCCTGGCTGTCCCCTTCTGGCAAACTCCGACCGACCTCCCAACGCCCGCCGCCCCCCCGGTCATCTCTGCCCCCGTCGCGCCGCCCCCGTCCCAGGCTCCGAGCGACGTCCAGGTGAAGGAGCGCGTCCACTCGGCGGCCCGACTGATCGAGAATCTGACCCGTACGTTCAGCACGATGAACGGCCGGGAGATCACTGTCGTCGCCGAGGCCTGCGAAGGTGCCCTGATCGAAGCGCGCATGGCCTCGCCACGGCTTGTCGGCGATCCCGACTTTCGACGCGACCGCGCACAGCTGGCCGGAGGCATGGCCCGGCTCGAAGACCGTCGAGGCAACGGGGCCGTCGCCTGCCGACTGTTCGCCGAGGCCGCCGACCTCTGCGGCCCGATCGCCGACGCGCCCTGGACCGACGAAGCCCGGCTCAGGAGGGCGGTCTTCCTTCTCGCCGTGGCTCGCGACCAGATCGCCATGCGACGCTACGACGAGGCGCTGGCCGCTCTGGCGGACGAACGGGAATTGCTCCGAACGATCCTCAACGTCGACGAGGCGGCGGACCTGGACCGCGAAGCCCGCTTCCTCACGGCCTCGATCCAGGTCGCCGAAGGGCCGACCACCGAGGGCTGGCGGACGATGGCCGTTCTGCGTGAGGAGATTCGCGCCGCACTCCGCGACCGACCGCGGTCGGTTCGGCTCTGGCACGTCCTGGGCGACGTCTACCAGAATGAGGGACGGTTGGAGGAAGCCCTTGAGACCTGTCGACGAAGGCTGGCGCTGCCGACGCCGGAAGGCGAGTTCGGCGAGTTGACGGTTTATGAACTGGCAGGCGCTCTGATCGAGTTGGCGCGCAGAACGCGCGATCCCTTGCGGCGCCAAACGGCCCTGGATGAGGCCGAGCCTCTGATCCGCGACGGCCTCGCCCGCATGGAGCGGATCCAGGCCAGCCGCGGCGACGAGTTCGCCGTCGTCGACGACGCCGGGTGGCTAAGAAACCTCGCCAGTTTCCTGAACGCAGAGCGCGAGCGCGACGGCGCGGCCGTGGTCGGCGACCGCTTCGCCGAGCGATTGGCCGCAGCCCTGGCCGCTGAGACTCGCGACGGCCGCGCCCCGGTCGACGGCGGTCGGCTGGCCGCGCTCCGCGACGAACTCGCCGCCGAGTACGCCTGGGTGACGCGCCCCGGCGCCTTTGATCCCCCCACTCCCGACGCCCGCCGCGGCTACGAACCCGGAGTCGCCGCCAGGGACTTTGAACGCGGCCTAGGCTTGCTGGAGCGAGGCGAGGCCCCCCAGGCCCGGCTGCGGTTCGCCGCCGCCTTCGTGGACGTGGCCTCGGGCCGTCGCATCCAGGAGGGGGACTGGCGTCGCGCCGCCGAGCTTTGCGAGCAAGCCCGCGCGTTAGTCGAAGCTACCCCGTCCGCCGGCCCCCCCGCCGACCGCCTGTTCGTTCTCAGCGAGAGTTGGTCTCAAACGGTCAAGGCCCTCTGGGACCATGCCGAACGCCCCCGCACCCGCGAGGCCCTGCTCCACTCCCGCGACGCCGCGCGGGCCCTCTTCGAGGCTCGCTCCGACGATCTCGACCATCGAGCCTACGACAAGGCGATTGCCCGACTCGCCAACTTCGAGCGCGAGGGGGGCGACTACGAGAAGGCCGCGGCCGTGATGGCCCAGCGCCGGCCGCTCTGGCCGGAGGGATCGACCAAGGCTGTTGAGATCGACGACGCTCTCATCGTGATCGAGGACGCGCGGAAGGCCCCCGCGACGCGGAGCATCGCAACCGGGCCGGGGCGGTCGCCTGCCGCGTCGCCTTGATGGCGTCGGGCTCGGGTCAGCCGGCGGCGCGGGCTTCGATGATGGAGAAGGGCGACCGCGTGGGGAGGACGCGGACGTCGGTGTAGCCGGCGGCCTCCAGCAGGGCGCGGAACTCGGCGGCGGAGCGTTCGCGGCCGCCGGTCATGACCATCATGTTCAGGTCGCCCAGCCGGCCGATTGAGGGCTCGTCGCCGTCAGGGAGGACCACCTCGACAATCATGATCCGCGAGCCCGGAGACGCCGACTTCCGGCAGTTGCCGAGGATCGCCGAGGCGCGGCGGTCGTCCCAGTCGTGCAGGATCCACTTCAAGACAGTCAGGTCGCCGCCGGGGACCTCCGCGAAGAAGTCGCCGGGGACGATCTCGCAGCGCCCGGAGACGCCCCGGGCTTTGATGAGGTCCTTCGCGCCGGCCAGCCCGGAGGGGGTGTCGAACAGCACGCCTTCCGACTTCGGCGCGGCGTTGAGGATCGCCGAGAGGAGCCCGCCGTTGCCGCCGCCGACGTCCACGATCCTGCCGAACGACGTGAAGTCCACGGCCGCCGTGACGGCCGCCTCGACCGCCGCGGAGCCCGCCGTCATGGCGTCGTTGAAGTCGGCCGAGACCTCGGGATGGCTGGCGTAGTAGTCGAAGACGGGCATGCCGAAGATACGGTCGAAGGCCGTCTCCCCCGTCTTGACGCTCTGGTCGAGCGAGGCCCAGGCGCGGCGGTGATCGTCGGCCATCACGCCCAGGAAGAACGACCGCATCGAGCCCGGGACGCCCGTCCGCAGCGTCTGGCCGAAGGGCGTCAGCCCGTATCGCCCCCCCTCGGCTCGCACCGCGCCGGCCGTCACCAGCGCGCGGAGCAATCGGAGCGTCGAGGGCTCGTGCGCACCCAGGGCCTTCGCCACCTCCGCGGCCGTCCGCAGGTCGTCGCCGATCCGGTCGGCCACGCCCAGTTTCGCCGCCGCATAAAGCGTCTGCGAAGCCCAATAGCCCGCGACAGCCCTGAACGCCTGGTCCTGAGGCGACTTCTCGTCCATTCCCATTCCCATGCAAGTCTCCCTGACTCGAACCCCGAAACCGAGGCAAGAACGGCCACGACCGCCGAGTCTTACCTGCCGAGGCTCGCCTTCAGGAGACGAAAAAAGACCCGTCGAGCCGACGCGCGGGACGTAAGTCCAGGCGGATATGAGCTTGCGGCGTGACGGGAATGCGGTTCGCCCTGGCGGAGTTCGGCCTCAGAGGATCGGGCTCTCCGCCGTCGAGCAGTCGGAAAACGAAGTCGAGATCCAGGGCCTCGTCGGCTTGAGAGAACGACTCGATGCCCGCCTCCGGCCCCATGACGACCGGCCTCGGCCGCTTGCGCCGTCATGACTGGAATTCGGGCGTGCCCCGCGTCTCGCCGCCCTCATCAGAGGGATTGGCGAGACGTCGGGAGCTTGCGCAGACGAACCAACGGCTCAGCGGACGCCGAGCAGCTCGACCTCGAAGTAGAGGGTGGCGTTCGGGGGGATGACCCCGCCGGCACCGCGGGCGCCGTAGCCCAGCTTGGCCGGGATCAGCAACTCGCGCTTGCCGCCGACCTTCATGCCGGCGACGCCCTCGTCCCAGCCCTTGATGACCATGCCGGCGCCGAGCGGGAAATCGAACGGCTCGTCACGATCGAGCGAGCTGTCGAACTTCTTCCCCTTCTTGCCGTCTTCCCAGAGCCAGCCGGTGTAGTGCATCTTGCAGGTGTTGCCGGCCTTGGCGACCGCGCCGGTCCCTTCCTTGGCGTCGCGGTATTCGAGCCCGCTGTCGGTCTTCGTCATCGCCTTCTCCTTCTTGGCTTCCTGGGCCCGGGCGGGGATCGAGAGCCCCAGCGTCAACAAGGCGGCCAGAGCGGCGGTCAGCCAAACCCGCGTCGTCACGTCAGCGGTCTTCAAGTGTCTTGCTCCTTCCTGCCCACATTCTCCTTCCGCGTCCTCCCCCTTTTGGGTCGAGGATCGCGACGAACCGCCGACCCTACCACATCTCCAACCCCGAAAACCACCACCCGCCGGCTCCTGAAAACCGTCGGAAAATCTCGTGGACAATGTCGTGAACGCCGATATACTGCACGTCTGTCAACCGTTTTCGGATTCCCGAGGAATTCATGTCACATTCGGGAGGGCCGTCGCCATGAAGATGACAGATGACTCGCGCAACATGCCGGTTGATTTCCATCGCTTCAATTTGCGACGGATTTCGACAAGGAAATCGACGGAGCGGCGAATATTCCCCTGAACTTTCGCGTCTCGAACGGCGTCTTCGTCAGAAATGCAGGGGTCGCCCGGAGTGGACGATCCGACGTTCATAACCTAGATCCAGTAAGGGACGACGTGCGACGGAGTTCGCGACGGCGTTGTAATTCCCAACCCCAAAGAGCCTGCGTCGCCACGGCGCATCTCTCCACGACTGAACACGGCAAAGACCGAATCGACCCGGATCGGCCGGCTCGAAAGACTCGCCGAGATCCGATCATTCACTGCAAGGACGTCTCCATGTTGACCCCGCTCCCGACCAAACGCTGGAAACGCTCGCCCGCCGAAGCGGCGCCGGCCGCCCTGCGCCCGGACGACGCGACCCAGGAGTTCGTCCCTGCCTCGGCCGACTCGGACCACATCGCCGAGCTTCTCCGCCACACCACGTTCCGCGCCCACGACGCCCTCAAGGCGGCTCAGACCAACCCCCAGACCCTCCGCACCATCCGCGCTGAGGTCGTCGGACTGGAACGCGAGATCGAACGACTCGGCCTCCGCGCCCTCCGCCCGTTCCTCAATTCCCTCCGCCGCAAGCTCGAAGAATCGCTCTAACTCGTGGCGAAGGGCTTGTGCAATTGTTTTATTTTAGCTATTTTGACCGAACGTCCTGATTCCCCGCACCTCGCAGGGTGGGATCAGACAACGAGACAGCAAGACCGGACGGCGGCGTCCGCCGGGTGTTTCGGGAGGCAAGCGGTCCGGCCGATCTCGGCAAGGCCGACCGCTCCCAACGGATTCGACCGCGACCCCAAGCGCGGCCGGAGAACCGACACCCCAAGCGGCGCCGTCCCCGGTCTTTTTTATTGCGTCGACGCCTGAGCTTCGCCGCCGATCGAGATCGGCGGCGAAGAGGGCGACGATCACTTGCCGCGTCGGCCGCCCCCTTGCTGACGGCCGGCCTGCTGGTTGCCGCGGCCGATTTCCACCATATGGCTGCGGGCGGAAGCCTCGGCGTTCTTGGCCTGGGCGGATTCAAGGGCCTCGCGGGTCTGTTCCGCGGCGACGGCGCCCTTCTCCTTATCCTTTCCCTTGGCCGAGGCCGTGTCCTTCTTCGAGGCTCCCCCCGCACCCTTGCCGAGGGCGTCGCTGAGTCTGAACTTGCCGATGCCTGCCATGGTCGTCTCCTTCGGGACGTCGTGGGTCAAAGGAAGAGGCGTTTGCAGTATTCGCGAAAGGCCAGCGGTTCGAGCGGTCGAGCGCGGAAGCCGATGAATCCGTCGGGTCGGATCAGAAACAAACATGCACCCTGGGCGCCGAACCGACGGTGAAGCGCATCGGCCGGGTCGGCCAGCCGTTCTCCGCGCCAGCCGGCGGAGACCTCGATGGGCTTGTGGGGCTCGACGAGGATGGGGCGGATGCGGTCGGCGAGGTGGGGCGGGATGAACTCCTCGGCCAGGAAGTCCACCCGATAGGCGCCGGATTCCGGCTGAGTCCCCTGGAAGACCAGCAGGACGTGCCCCGGCGGAGCGTGTTCGGGGAAGACCACGTCGGAGAGCCGCTGCGGCAGGCCGGTGGTCGGGTCGGACTGGGTCAGCAACACGTCGGGCATTCGTTCGCCCGGTCGGGGGCCGCGCCGGAAGGCCTCGCTGGCGTTGAAGCCGGTGGCGCCCTCGCGCGCGGCGGCCATGACCCAGCCGGTCCGCGACTCGGCGACGATCGGGCTGTTCGGATAGGCGACCGTCAACTCGGCCACCTCGCGTGAGAGCTTCCGCCGGAACGCCTCGATCCGGCCCGCGCCGGCGAGCGTCGCGTCGCGAAGGGCGCGGGCGATCGGGTTCCGCAGGCCGATCATCGACATCGCCCGGTCGGTCCCCCGCAGGACGCGTTCACCGACAGGCCGGCGCTCGGGGTCGTACGATTCCAGGATCGACTCCGGCGCCTCGCCGCGGAGGACCATCGCCAGCTTCCAGGCCAGGTTTGCGGCGTCCTGGACGCCGGTGTTCATCCCCTGCCCTCCCGCCGGGCTGTGGAGGTGAGCGGCGTCGCCGGCGACGAAGACCCGACCCGCTCGGTAGCGGTCGACGACCCGGCGGTGGATGGTGAACGCGGAGGTCCAGACCGTCTCGCCCAGCACGCCCCCGAGGCCGGAGATCGGGCCGAGCAGCACGGCGAAACGCGCGGCGATCTCCTCGGGCGTCTGGGCGTTGGATCGGCCGCCGGCGTCAATCAGCCGCCAGAGGCCCTTCTCCGGGAGCGGGAGCGCGACGAACACGCCCTCCGACGTGAGGGCGACGGTCCCCTCGTCGGTCGGCTGGTTCCAGGCGACCTCGGCATCAGCGAGCAGGTACCGCTCCGGATATTCGTCGCCTGCGAACGCCAGACCCAGGCCGTGCCGCACGGCGCTTCGGGCTCCGTCACAGCCGATCAGCCAGCGGGTGCGGACGAAGTTCGACCGGCCGTCGTCGGTTTTCAACTCGACGGTCGCGCCGTCGACGTCGGCCTTGAAGGAGGCCAGCCGGGTGTACCACTCGACCTCGCCCCCCAACTCCTCCAGCCGGTCGAGAACGATCCGTTCGGTCCGGCCTTGCGGGAGGACCAGGATGTACGGGAACCGGGTTTCGTCGGGAGAGAGCGTGAACCGGACGTCGACCAGCTTCTTCCCGCCACGATAGACGCCGACGCCGTGCGCCGGGAGCCCCTCGTCACGCATCTGGTCGGCGACGCCCATTCGTCGGAAAACGTCCATCGTCGCCGCCTGGATGCCCAGGGCTCGAGACTCGCGAACGGGCGTCGTGTCGTGCTTCTCGTCGACGAGCAGGCAGTCGACGCCCCATCGTCGTAGCTCGCAGGCCAGGGTGAGGCCCGTCGGCCCGGCCCCTGAGATCAGCACCTGCACCTCGCGATCGATCCATTCCGCCATCACCGAAATCCCCCCCCGCCGTCCAAGACCCCTCCAATGTGCCACACCCGCGGCCGCGCCGCCACGACCCGGCGACAGGTGCTGAAATCACGCGGTCCGGATCAATCGAACAGAATCCCTTTGAGGTCCAATACCAGGCCCGGCAACACGTCCTCGCCGGAGAGCGTGGCGGGCCTGCTCAGGGTCTCGGGCTCGCGGCCGGGACGGTGGATTTCGACGGTCTGCGAGATCGGATCGATGAGCCATCCCAGGCGGACGCCCTGGGCGATGTACTCGGCCATTTTGGCCTGCAGTTCCTTGAGGGTGTCGCTCGGCGAGCGGAGTTCGGCGACGAAGTCGGGGGCGATTCGGGCGAAGCCGGAACGGCTCTCGGCGGGCAGGGCGTCCCAGCGCTGGTGGGCGATCCAGGAGGCGTCCGGGCTCAGGACGGCGCCGTTGGGCATGGTGAAGCCGGCGGACGAGTCATACGCTCGGCCCAGACCGCTTGCTTTATTCCAGTTGCCGAGCTGGCGCCCCAACTCCTGGTTCTTCTCACCGCCCTCGCTCGACGCCGGCGCCATCACGGTCAAGCCTCCATCCGCGGATCGCTCAAGTCGCAGATCCCGATTGGCCGGGACGCGGCAAAGGCGCTCGAAATCCTCCGGTCCGACGATGATCCGGACTCCCTCGGGGATGATGAGAGTGGCGTCGGTCCGTTGGTCGGCCGTCGGCTTCGCGGCGACCTTTTCCAGGGTCGTCGTGCTCATGGCGATTGGTCCTCCGGTCAATCGAACAGAATCCCCTTGAGGTCCAATACCAGGCCGGGCAGGACGTCCTCGCCGGAGAGCGTGGCGGGCTTGGCCAGGATCTCGGGCTCGCGGCCGGGACGGTGGATTTCGACGGTCTGCGAGATCGGATCGATGAGCCATCCCAGGCGGACGCCCTGGGCGATGTACTCGGCCATTTTGGCCTGCAGGTCCTTGAGGGTGTCGCTCGGCGAGCGGAGTTCGGCGACGAAGTCGGGGGCGATGCGGGCGAAGCCGGAACGGCTCTCGGCGGGCAGGGCGTCCCAGCGCTGGTGGGCGATCCAGGAGGCGTCCGGACTCAGGACGGCGCCGTTGGGCATGGTGAAGCCGGCGGACGAGTCATATGCTCGGCCCAGGCGATTCGCCTTGTTCCAATCGCGGAGTTGGCCGCCGAGTTCCAGATTCCTCTCACCGCCCTCGCTCGACGCCGGCGCCATCACGGTCAAGCCTCCATCCGCGGATCGCTCAAGTCGCAGATCCCGATTGGCCGGGACGTAGCACAGGCGCTCGAAATCCTCCGGGCCCACGATCAGCCGAACGCCCTCGGGGACGACCAGCATCGTCTCGGGTGGATGATCATCGGTCGTCGATTCTGTTGCGGCTCGTTCCAGAGTCGTCGGGCTCATCGCGTTCGATCCTCTCACCCAGCGAAAGCGTCCTCGACATTATACCCGGCCACCTCCTCTGTACCGCTGGTCAGGCCGATTCGGCCGAGTCTCGTGATTGGCGCGGTTGTAAAGCGGGAGGTTGTGTCGAAAGCACGGATTAATGATGCGACTCCGAGAAATGGAGCTATCGTTGAGTGAAGTTGGACGCCTTCCCTGCCGACGGATCGCCCCGCTTCGCCTTCTTTGAATCCGCATCGACAGGGCTCTGAATTCGATGAAGAAATCGCGCGCCCGTCGACCACGAAGGTTTGCGCCCGGGGTGGCGGCTCTGGAAGAGCGTCGCCTTCTGAGCCTCTCGGCCGTCTATCTCGGTCAGGACGGGCATGACTACGTAGGGACGGAAGGGACGCTCGTTCAGCAGTCGCCCAACGATTATCAGGACGTCCACATTCGGCTCACGGGGATGTCGCAGCCGGCCTCGAGCGTCGTTTCCGTGCAGGTTCAGCGTTTCGGGGGCGGCGCCTGGAGTTGGAGCACTTCCGGCGGCAAGAACGCGATGTTCCTGCCCGACTCGACGAATTCCCAGGTCGGCGACGTCTTCTTCGAGCCCTATTTCGCCGACCCCGCCGGCACGAACTACCAGGCGATCATCGTTCGGTACGCGAACGGCAGCACCGAGGCCACCCAGGTTTACTCCACCTCGGCCGTCGATCCCAACCTACGGATGCCCGGCACTCAGGTCACAGCGACCTTCCTCGGCCAGGACGGCCAGGACTGGACCGCCTCGACGATCGCCGTCGGCCCGGATGGTTATCAGGACGTCCACATCGCGCTGGCGCACCTCTCGTACGGGGCCTCCGCGACCGTCACCGTCACGGCGGCGACCAACCCGCCGCGGACCTGGCAGACCGGCGTCAATCCCAACGGCTCCTGGAACGCCGAACTGCTCAACCGGCCGGGGTCGAACGAGACCCTCGGCACGACGGCCGACGTCTTCTTCTCGTCCGACGTGAACCTGCAGGGCGTTCCCCTGACCGTCACCGTCACCTACGATCACTGGAACCCGAACTACCAGTCGTACACGAACCGCAGCGGCAAGACGGATACGGCCACGATCACCGCCGGCGCGACCAACCCGACGCTCGCCATGCCGGCCGCGCCGGTGTCGAACTTCGCGACGGTCTCGGCCGCGAGCCTCCCCCAGAGCACTTCGTATCCGGGACTGTCGCACGCCGCCCTCACGGCGGCGAGCCTCGGCTCGCAGACCTTTGCGACGGTGCAATCCGCCGTCCTCTCCGACCAGAGCGGCAACGCCTGGGTCTATTACCGTTCCGGAGCCCCCGCGCCCTACAGCGGGGTCGCCTCGCCGCTGTCGATGACCTACCGAGCCGACGCCGGCGTGTTCGACTTCGTCCCGCTCCGCGACGAGTCCGACGCCACGTTGACGCTGCGGCTGACCTTCGACGACGGCTCGCAGGCGGTGGCGAAGTTCGCCGGGGCCGCCGCCGACCTCGGCCGGACGGCCGTCGACCCTCGCGTCGGCCAGTCCAGCGTGAACGTCTCGACGGCCGCCGATCTGGTCGCAGCCGTCGCCGCCGACTCCCCGGTCATCCACCTTGCGGCCGGGACGTACGTTCTGAACGGCCCACTGGTTCTGGACGCTCCCGTCTCGATCACCGCCGACGCCGGCGCGACGCTCGTCTTCGCTCTCTCCGACGCCGCCGGCTCCCCCTGGAAGTCGGCCACCGGCGCGATCATCGTGCAGTCCAGCCACGTCGCGCTCGACGGCTTCGCGATCCGGTTCTCCGGCACGACGGCCTCCTGGACGGCCCCCTCCCGCAACGTGATCCAGGCCGGTCTGGGGAGCGTCGACGTCGACCTCTCGTTCACGAACCTGGACGTGGTCGCTCCTGCCGCCGCCGTCTCGACGGGGTATGAGGCGGCGACCCAGTTGATGAACTTCAACGACGGCGACACCGGCGTCATCGCCTACAACACCCTCACCGGCGGCATGATCCAGCTTGGGGCGGCTCCCTGGAAGGTCCTCGACAACGATTATCGCGGCGCGGTGGCGCACACGATCACCCCCACGTTCCTGAACGCCTATCGAAGCTTCGACCTGACCATCAAGGGCAACCACGCCCATCAGGTCGACCCGTTGGGGATCGCGCAGCGGTTCCTCGTGATGGGGAACTCCGACACGGGCCAGGGGATCGGCAACGTCATCTCGGGGAACGTGATCGACGGCGGCATCGGCACGCCGACCACCGGCGCACCGGCCGGATACACGAACAACCCGGAAATCATCCTGACGGAAACCTATCAGCCCCGGTTCGAGGGCATCCCGTCGGCCGTCTCGCCGGATGGATCGATCGTTCAGATCCCCTACCTCCGGGGCCCGGTCGCCCACACCGGAGATATTGTCTCGATCCTGACCGGCCCCTACGCCGGCCAGTGGCGGATGATCGCCCAGGCCCTCAGCCCGACGCAGTACTTGCTGGATTCGCCGCTGCCCGCCGGCTCGTTCGCGATCTCGATCGGCCGGGGCTACGTCGACCAGAAGTACGACGACAACACGATCGACCTCCGCGGCATGAGCGCGGACAACACGGCGATCGTGATCAGCGGCAACCACTGGGGGCAGTCGATCGACGGCAACACGTTCCTGGGCGGGCAGGCCCTGCGCCTGGGGGCCGGGTCGAACGAAGGGGCCTTTGAGAGCCAGTACCCCGCTCCCTGGGGATGGTCGCGGCTCCCCGTGCTGGGCCTTTCGATCCAGGGGAACGCGTTCATCGACGCCGGCGTGAACCTGAGCGTCGCGCACGACGCGACGTTCAACAAGTCGAGCGCCGGGCGGACCTACTTCGAGGGCGACTTCTCCGACAACTACTTCTCCTGGACCGACCCCGCCAAGGCCGTGGTCGTGATCGGCACGCCCGGCTACACGACGTCCGCTTACCCCTGGCTGACGCCGATGGAGATGGTGCTGACGGCGACCGGGAACTGGGGCCTGAACGCCTCGACGGGCCAGGCCGCGAGCCTTCAGGTGTACGCCGCTCAGATCAACGGCTCGGCGGCCTCCGGCACGTCTGTGATCTTGCCCACGTCCACGGGGCTCTCGGGCGTCTCGCTCGGCCAGGACGGCCACGACGTGGTTGGCTCCGGTCCCTGGTCGCCGGCCCCCAACGGCTACCAGGACGTCCACATCGTCATCCGAGGGCTGGCGGCCGACAAGGAGATCTCCGAGCTGCTCATCACCGCCGACAACGGCCACCGGTGGAGCTACTCCTCTCCCTTCGGGCCAGACCGCCTGGTCGTGATCCGCGCCGGGGCGACGGCCGACGTCTACATCCAGCCCTACCAGGACGAGACGGATCGCACCATCACCATTTTCGTCCGGTACGCCGACGGCTCCACGGCGCAGACGGTGATCTACGGGCTCACCGCCACGGCCCGGCTCCACATGCCGACGAACGCTGCGGGCTCGACTTCGACCTCGACTTCCACGACGACATCTCCCGCCATCGTCTCGGCCCGGGGCGACAACGCCGCCGCCGGCGAGGGGACGGTCCAGGCGTTCGACGGCGACCCGACGACCAAATGGCTCGACTTCGCGCCCACAAGCTGGCTTCAGTACCAGTTCGGCGGCGGCGGATCGGTGGTCGTCACGGGCTACACCATCACCAGCGCCAACGATACGGCTCTGTACCCCGGCCGGGCGCCCAACAGTTGGGCCCTGTTGGGCTCCAACGACGGCGTCAACTGGACGACCCTGGACGTCCGCTCCAACGCCGCCGTGACGACTGACTACACGGCCACGACCTACACCTTCGCCAACTCGACGGCCTACCGCATTTACCGCCTCGCCTCGATCGTCTCCAACGGCGACTCGATCATCCAGATCGCCGAGCTGGCCCTGCTGAACGCCCAGGGGCAGAAGGTCTCCTGACGATCGGTCGATCTTGCGGCGTTCGGCCCTCCGCGGCTACGCTGAACGGACCGACGGGTGCCCGCCCGAGGCCGCGCGCCGAGGGGGGAGAATAGGGAAGCCGGTGGAAATCCGGCGCGGGGCCGCCGCTGTAATCGGCCAGGCTTCGGACGCTGCGACCACTGCCGAACGATCGGCGGGAAGGTCGTCCGAAAGCCGTGACGAGCCGAGAGCCAGAAGACCTGCCCGTCGTCCGACGTCGAGTCGTTTCGGCCGCCTCCGGCCGGATCGCCGACTCATCAAGCCCGGACCCGGCTCGTTTCCAAAGGCCCGCCTTCCATGATTTCCGCCCGTACGTCCTCCGTCTCGCGTCGAGGGTTCACGCTGATCGAACTCCTCGTCGTCATCGCGATCATCGCCGTCCTGATCGCACTTTTGCTTCCCGCCGTGCAGGCCGCCCGCGAGGCCGCTCGCCGCGTTCAGTGCGTGAACAACCTGAAGCAGATCGGCCTGGGGCTGCACAACTACCTCAGCGTTTACAACGTCCTCCCCAAGGGAGGCCCCGGCGGGTCGGTGGTCGCCAATCCGGCCGGCCACGCGATCCGGTTCCTGAGCTGGGGGGCCGCGACCCTCGGCCAGATGGAACAGGCCCCGATGTACAACGCGATCAACCAGAGTTTCTGGTACACCGACGCCGAGAACTACACCGTCAGCCAGGCCCGTATCGCCGTCTTCCTCTGCCCCTCCAATCCCACCAACACCGAGTCCAGGCCCAACGGCGACACCCCGGCCTCGACGGTCCTCTTCGCCCGCAACGATTACGGCGGCAACTGGGGCGAGCGCGCCCTGCGCTGCTATCCGGGAAGCTCCGCCTGCGCCAACAACTACGCCGCCAACGGCGAGGGCCGGGGCGTGATCATGCAGTCGTACGAGCCGACCATCCCGCTGACCGACATCACCGACGGCACGACCTACACGGCGGCGATCGGCGAGGGGCCCAACGCGATCCACGGCATCTGGATGGGCCACAAAAACTTCTTCGACCAAAGCGCCCCGCTCAACGCCCGCTACAGCTCGTCGGCGACCGGGACCTTCGCCTCCTGCCAGGTTTTCCCCGGCGACGTCCGCGTGGGGAAGCTCGGCTGCGACTACGGCCAGGAGTTCGGCTCCTACCACCCCGGCGGCGCGAACTTCCTGATGGTCGACGGCTCCGTCCGATACCTCAAGGAAACCATGGACCTCCGCGTCTTCGCCGCCTACCTCTCCCGCAAAGGCGGCGAGATCATCAGCGCCGACACGGAGTGAGAGCGATCGGCGCGAAGAGACATGCACGACCTATCGTGATCTGGACTTATTCCTCCGACGGATTATTATTCCTTGGGAGGAATCCATGTGGGACGTGATTCTCGACCCCGATTTCGAATCCTGGCTACTGCAACTTGAGGCAGGCGTTCGGGAGGAAATCGTCGCCTCGGCCAATGTGCTGAGGGAACGCGGGCCCAACCTCGGAAGGCCCTACGTCGATACGCTCAAGGGAACCAACGTCTCAAACCTGAAGGAGTTGAGAGTTCAATATAGGGGCGACCCCTGGCGGATCCTGTTTGCCTTCGATCCGGCACGGCGTGCGATCCTACTGGTGGGCGGCTGCAAGGCGGGTGATAAGCGTTTCTACAAGTCGATGATCCCGATCGCCGAGGAACGATATCAGAGGCATCTCAGGGGGATGTGATGGCTAACAAGCTGGAAGACTTCATCGCCAAGCTGCCGGCAGAGGAGCAACGGCGGATCGCCCAGCGGACCACAGAACTACTCGCTGAGGAAGCGTCACTGCGTCAACTGCGCGAAGCCCGCCGTCAGTCTCAGGAGGAGTTGGCCGCGAAGCTGCACGTCCAGCAAGCGGCCGTCTCCAAGATCGAACGACGAACCGACGTCTACATCAGCACGCTGAGGAAGTACGTCGAGGCGATGGGCGGCGTCCTGGAGATCACCGCCAAGTTTCCCGATCAACCGCCGGTGAAGTTGACGCAATTCAGCGAGTAAGCAAGTTCTGAGGAGAACGCCCTCACACCGCCTTCGTCGGCGCGACGTGCGGGTCTTCCTCGATCGGCGGGATCTCGGCGTATCGGCCGAGGATCAGCACGGCGGCGGCCATCGCCAGGTAGGCGCCGGACCAGTAATAGGGCGTCTGGTGGGCCGAGGCGCCGCCTCGGCCGATCGCCTTCAACTCGGCCGCCACCGCCCCGGGGGTCATCACGGCCCCCGAGGGGAGCGGCGAGTGGATCACGCCGAACCAGGCGAACACGGCCGCCAGCGCCAGCACGAAGGCCGTTTCGCGGGCGCGCCCGTCGATCAGGAGCGCCAGGCTTGAGCCCCACAACAGGCTCGTCACGATGAACCCGCCGGAGAGGCTCGTCACCGAGGCGATCCAGTGCTGGACGTTCGGCGCCAACTGGTCGAACGGCTTGCCGACCTCCGGCAGGACCTGATTCACTGCCAGCAGTCCCAGATACGCCAGCGCCGGGACGCACGCGAAGGCGACCGCCGGATAGTGACGGAACGGCGTCGCCTGGAACGACTGCGCCGTGATCTCCAGGCCGATGAAGACCAGGATCGGGAAGACGACCGCCTTCGGCAGCAGGAAGAAGATCCAGTCGAAGCAGCCGAGCACCCCGACCGCCCCGATGAACAGAGCCGTCGCCAGAGTGTATCCCGCGCGGGCGCCCATCGCCTTGTACGCCGGATGACCGATGTAAGGCGTCGACTGGATCACGCCCCCCAGGCCGCCGCCGACCAGCGTGGCCAGGCCCTCGGCGGCGACGATCAGGCCGGTGGGGTACTCGTCGCCGACGGCCGCGGCGCTCTCGGTGCAGTCGACGCCGCCGATGATCGTCGCCAGCGCCAGGGGGATCGCCACCGGCAGGTAGCCGGCGGCCTCGCGCCAGTTGAGCTGGAACCAGGCCCACCAGTCGGCCATCGGGAACGGCAGCGAGAACCGCAGCAAGGTCTCCGGCCGTGCACCCTCGGGGCCTGGCCCCGTCCCGGTCAGGAACATCCCGTAATAGAGCACGCACCCCACGCCCACGGCCACCAGCATCCCCGGCGCGCGGTCGGGGAGCTTCCAGCGGGCGGAGAGCGTCGCCAGCACGATCATCAGCGAGGCCAGCCCCGCCACCGGCTGCGCTGCGATGTCCAGCAGCGGCAGGAAGCTGATCAGCACCAGCGCGATCGCTGAAAGCGACCCCAGCAGCCCGGCCCTCGGCACGACCCGTCGGATCCAGCCGCAGAACGGGGCGCAGGCCAGCTTGAAGACGCCCGACGCCAGCAGCATGGCGATCCCCAGATACCAGGCGTGTCGCGCCGCCCCGAGGTCGTCCAGCCCCCTCCCCTTCGCCGCGACGAACGCCGGGCCGAGGATCAGGAAGACCGAACCGAACGTGCTGGGGGTGTCCAGCCCCAGGGGCATCGCCGTGACGTTCCGGCCGACTCGCTTGGCCAGTCGGAACGCCATCACGGTGAAGATCAGGTCCCCCACCAGCACGCCGACGGCCGTCCCCGGGATCATCCGGGTCAGCACGAAGTCGCGCGGGAAACCGAAGGCGGCGACGAGCAGGCTCGTCATCAGGATCATGTCGCCGATGTTGTCGATCATCAGCCCGAAGAAGGCGTTGACGTCGCCGGAGCCGGTCCATTGGTAACGGCGGTGGGCGTGAAGCTCGGGCGGTGCGGTCGCTTCGGCGGTGCTCACGGAGATTCCCCTGGGGGACGTGGACGGCTGGCCGAGCGCCGACCGGCGCAACCGACCGAACGAGACGAGGTTCGGCGGCGGAGAGAGGAATGCCGGGGCGTTCTCAAGATTAAAGGGATGCGACAGTCTACCGCGCCCGCCGTCCGCAAACGATCCGCGGTTCCCAGGTTCCCCTTTCAGCCGAGGTATTCGCTGAGATAATAGCACGCAAGCATGTCAGGGGCCGTCCGGAGGCGTCCTCCCCGACCAGATTCCGAAGTCGAGGGACGGGGCTCAACCATCGCTGCACGACGAAGCAGCGAGCGAGCCTGCCCAAGGGCGCGGCAGCGGTGGGACGTCGGGAGGGGGTTTGACGCTTACAGTTAGGAGGATTCTTCGGTCGGTTCAACACGTGCGATCGCAATCGTCCGAAAAACGGGAGCGGTGGTATCGGATTTGCCTTGGGGGGTTGTCAAACTCGTCCCAGGTGAACGTACAATGTCTTACATACGGAAGATCCGGCGAAGGCGAGGCCGAGCGGGCGACTGAACCGATCGAAGACGTCGAACCGAGACCGATCACGATGATCGGCGAGAGGGGAGCGAGGATGACCTGGTCCCGGCTCGACCGGCGCGACCGCGCCGCCGCCCCAACCCGAATGATCGGGGTCCTTCTGACCCTCCTGGCGTTGGCGACGAGCCCGTGCTGGGGGCAGTTCGGCGGGGGTGGGGGCTCCAAGTTCTACCCGGATTCCAGCGAGGCGGCGGAGTCGCTCTTGCGGAACGCCGCCAACCACGCGCGGTCGGGCCAGTGGGCCGAGGCCGTGGCCATCTATCAGCGGGTCATCGACCAGTACGGCGACAAGGTCGCCCGGCTCCCCCGCGAGGCCGCGGATCCGGCCGCTCCAGCCCCGGCCGCCGGACGTCGCGACGAGGCCTTCACGCTCTACGTCGATCTGCGGGCGTTCTGCCAGCGCACTCTGGCCGCCCTGCCCGCGGAAGCCCTGGCCGCCTACCGCGCACGCCGGGACCCCCAGGCCGAGGGCTGGTACACCGAGGGGAAGGAGCGTCGCGACCCGGTTCTGCTGCGGCGGGTCGTCGATGAGGCCTTCTGCTCGTCGTGGGGCGACGACGCGGTCGAGCTGCTCGGGGACCTGGCCTTCCAGGACGGCCGGTTCGGCGAGGCCGTCGCCATATACCGTCGGCTCGTCCCCGACGACCCGAACACGCCGCAACTGCTGGCCCACCCGGACCCCTCGGTCGACCTGGCCCGCGTCGCCGCCAAGAAGACGCTGGCGATCGCCGCGATGGGAGACGCCGCCCGGGCCGCTCGGGAAGCCCAGGCGCTGGCGCAGGCCCACCCGGCCGCCGAGGGCTCGCTGGCGGGCCGTGCCAAGGGGCGGCTGGCCGACCTGGTGGCCTCGTCGTTGAAGTCGGACGCGCTGGCGCCGCCGGTCTCCAACGACGCCCGCTGGCCGACGTTCGCCGGCTCGCCGGCGCGTGACCGGGTCCTTCCCGACGCCGTGGACGTCGGGTCGATCCAATGGCGCGCCTCCCTGGAGCGGATCACTCCGGCCGTGCGCGGCCCCTACCCGGCCTCTCGCGCCATGAACCCGGGGGCGAGCTATCCGGGCGACCGCCTGCTGGGCTATCACCCGATCGTGCTGGGGGATCAGGTGATCGTCTGCGACGCGAACAAGATTCTGGGGTACAACCTGAACGAGCGGCCCGACTCCGTTGAGGACTCGGCCCCAACGATCGAGCCCGCCTGGACTTACGAATCCGAAGGAGGAGACGCCGGCCCCCAGGCTCGGTTGCCCTTCTGGACGGCCCCGCGGCACACGCTGACGGCCGTCGGCCGTCGGATCTACGCCCGGATGGGTCCATCCGCCCCCAGCTTCATCGTCCAGCCGTTCATCCGTCAGGGGGGGATCGGCGGCGACCGTGACAACGCCTCCGCCCGCAACGGCAGCATGATCCTGGCGCTCGACCTCGACAAGACGCCCGACCGCAAGCTCTGGTCGCGACGGTCGAGCGAGCTGACCCTCCCCGACCGCCCCGGCCAGCAGGGAAGCGCCACCGTGGCCTTTGAGGGAGCCCCCGTCGCCGACTCGCGGAGCGTCTACGTGGCGGTGACCGACCGCCGCGAGCAGACGGCGACCTACATCGCCAGCTTCGACGCGTCCGACGGTGCGCTGCGGTGGATCCGCTACCTGGGCGCTGCGGCGCCTGAGAACGACGCCATGATGGGGATGGGGATGGGCGTGGTGATGGGAGGCGGCGATCCCGGCAGCCGTCTGCTGTCGCTCGACGGGTCCTCGCTCTACTATCAGACGAATCTGGGAGCCGTCGCGGCTCTCGACGCCGAGACCGGCGGGATCCTCTGGGTGGCGACCTACCCTCGGCGCGAGGGGAACCGAGGGGCGGCGGCCTCCGAGCGCGACTTAAACCCCGCCGTCGTCCACGACGGCGCCGTGTTCGTCGCCCCCGGCGACGCCTCGGCGATCTTCGCGTTCGACGCCGAGACCGGCCGCCTGCGCTGGAAGACCGACGCGATCCCCGAGGACGTGAAGGTCGCCCACCTGCTGGGGGTTGCGGCCGGCCGCCTGGTGGCCACCGGCGACCGCGTCCTGCTGTTCGACGTTCGCGACGGCCGCCTGCTGCACGCCTGGCCCGACGCCGGCGGTCGCGAAGGCTTCGGCCGGGGGTTCCTCGCCGGCGGCCGGATCTACTGGCCGACCCGCAACGAGATCCACGTTCTCGACCAGGCGACGGCGAACCTTGCCGCGCCGCCGATCAAGCTGGCCGAGATGTATCAGACCACCGGCGGCAACCTCGTCGCCGGCGACGGCTACCTCGTCGTCGCTCAAAACGACGGCCTGATCGTCTTCTGCCAGAACAGCCGGCTCATCGAACGCTACCGCGAGCAGATCGCCCGCCGTCCTGAGGACGCGACCGCCCACTACCGCCTGGCGAGAGCCGCCGAGTCCTCCGGCGGCGCCGACCTGGCGCTGGCGTCGTACGAGTCGGCCGCGAAGCTGGCGAAGCCGGCCGAGGTCGTCGACGGGGCTTCGCTGGCCGACGCGGCCCGCGACCACCAGTTCCGGCTGCTGCTGAAGCTGGCCGGCGACCTGCGGAAAGCCAAGAAGTCCGAGGAGGCCGTGGCCCGTCTGGAACGAGCGTCGACCGTCGCCCGAGAGCCGTTCGACCGCCTTCGCGCTCGCCTGGCCCTGTCCGACGCCGTCCTGGAACTGTCGAGGCCCGCCGAGGCCGTCGAGGTCCTTCAGAACCTGCTAACCTACGACCGACTGGCCTCTCTGACCGTCCCCGCCGAGGACGGCCGGCGCTCGGTTCGGGCCGACCTGTACGTCGCCGATCGGCTCACGGCCCTCGTCCGCGATCGCGGTCGTGACGCCTACGCAGCGTTCGACCGCCGCGCCCGGGACCTGTACGACCAGGGCCGGCGCGCCCGCGACCCGCGTCTGCTCGCCGAAGCCTCCCGCGCCTTCCCGGCCGCGGAGATCGTCCCCGACGCCCTGCTCGCCCTGGGAGCCCTGCAGGAGGCCGAGGCCCGTCCTCACGAGGCCGCCGCCGCCTACCGAAGGCTGCTGACTCTCTCCTCCCCCGACGACGAGGCCCGCGCCCGGGCTCTCTGGCGGCTCGCCCGGACCTATGAGGCTCAGGGGTTCCTCGGCCCGGCCCGCGACTCCCTGACGCGGCTCCAGGCCCGTTACGGCGAGGCTCGCCTGCCCGAAGCCGGCGGCGGCAAGGCCGGCGAGTTGGCCGCCGCCGAACTGGCGCGCGAGCCCCTGGCCCGCCTGACGGCCGACCACGCCCGTCCCGCGGCCCCCTCCCCCCTGATCCGCCGCTGGCGATGGCGGGGAGGCGACGGCGAAGGCCCCCGGCCGCTGACGGTCGCCGGCTCGCCCCCCTCGGCCGATTCGGCGCGTACCGTCCTGGCCGACGCCGTCTCGATCACCGCCCTGGAGCCGAACGGCGGCAGCGAATCGTGGACCGCCTCCATCGGCGCTCGGGCCGTCTGGGTAGGCTATCTGGCCGACAAGCTGGTTGCCGCAACCCCTTCTCGAATCGTGGCTTTGGACCCGCGCGATGGGGCCGTCCTCTGGCGGTTCGGCGGCGAGGCTGATGCTCCGGCCCGGACGGGCCCCGACCCCTTCGCCCGCGACGCCGGCCCCGCCGCTCCTCGGGCGGAGGCTGCCGCCCCGGTCGTTGGCGCGACGCTGCACGGCTTCCAGGCCGCCGCCGGTCGGCTCTTCGCGTTCCGAGGCGGCGACGAGCTGATCGCCCTCGACGGCGACACCGGGCTGGTCGACTGGTCGTTCTCCGGCAAGGGGGGGGATCTGAATCCGCTGGCCTGGATCGGCCCCGATCGAATCGTCCTCCAGACGTGGCGGCCCTCGGAGGTCGTCGTCCTGGAGACCGAGACGGGCCGCGGGGTGTCGCGGAGGCCCCTCGCGGAAGGTGAGGCCCTGCAACGGGTTCCGGTTCCATTCGACGAGGACCACGTGATCCTGGTGGCCGACCGCCGGACGGTCAAGAAGCTCGACCTGACCACCGGCCGGTACGACTGGGACTACCGCGAGAGCGCGGAGCTTCCCGTCACCGGAGCCCCCCGGGCCGTCGTCGACGCCGACCGCCTGCTGGTGATCCACGACGGCCGGACGCTGATCCGCCTGGACCCCGCGACGGGTCGCCGCAAGTGGTCGGCCCCGCTTGGAGTTGAGGATCTTGGCGAGCGTCCCGTGGCCTCGGCCGTCGACGACCGACGCTTCTACTGGGCCGGCGGCCGCTTGCTGCGGGCGCTCTCACTGGAGGACGGGACGACGGCCTGGAGCCGCCCGCTGACGGGCCCCCAACTGGTCCGTTGGTCGATCGTCCTGAGCGACCGGGCCGTGCTAGCCTATCCGGAGGCCTCGGGCCTGTCCGACGACCCGGCCGAGCCCCTTCCCGTGGTGGTCCGCCGCCAGTCGGACGGAGCGCTTGTTCAGAGGTTCATGCTCCCGTCGCTCGTCGACGAGGTCGCCCTACACCTCGACCCGAGGGGGGCGGTCGTCGCGACGCCGCACGCCCTCTGGGCGCTGGGAGGACGACCGAACGGGCCGTAACAGGCCCAAATTGAACCCTTAAAACATATCCTAATTTATCAAGAAAAACCAGAAGACGCCCCAGAACGACCAGAATAAAGCCATTTCGACGCCGGCCATGGCGGCTGGACCCCTCGAAATGGCAGAGAGAGCGAGCGAGAGAGGGAGGAACCCACGTGAGCGACCAGCCCCACGACCCCCGCGAGCCCGAGCCCGAGGGGCTCCCCGCCGGTCAGGACGACCTCGCCGCCGTCGACCGTCTGAAGTCCGCCTACGAGACGCTTCGCGCCGAGATGGGCAAGGTGATCGTCGGCCAGAACAAGGTCGTCGAGGAGTTGCTCGTCTCGATCTTCGCCCGCGGCCACTGCCTTTTGATCGGCGTCCCCGGCCTGGCCAAGACGCTGATGATCCACACTCTGTCCGACGCCCTGAACCTCACCTACAACCGGATCCAGTTCACCCCCGACCTGATGCCCTCGGACATCACGGGGACGGAGGTGATCCAGGAGGACAAGGCGACGGGCGTTCGTCAGTTCAAGTTTCTGCGCGGGCCGATTTTCGCCAACATCGTCCTCGCCGACGAGATCAACCGAACGCCTCCCAAAACCCAGGCCGCGCTCCTGGAAGCGATGCAGGAACGTCAGGTGACCGTCGGCGGCGAGCGGCACCGGCTGCCGGATCCGTTCTTCGTCCTGGCGACCCAGAACCCGATCGAGCAGGAAGGGACGTACCCTCTGCCCGAAGCCCAGCTCGACCGCTTCATGTTCAACGTGATGGTCGACTACCCGGACGAGGCCGAGGAGTTCGACATCGTCCGGATGACGACCAGCCCGACGCGGCCGACCGTCACCAAGGTTCTCTCGGCCAACGAGATCCTGGTCTTGCAGGAGATCGTCCGACGGGTCCCCGTCGCCGACCACGTGGTGAAGTACGCCGTCCGGATGGTCAGGGCCACGCGTCGCGACCGCGAGGAGGCCCCGGCGTTCGTGCGTGACTACGTCAGTTGGGGGGCCGGCCCTCGAGCCAGCCAGTATCTGGTGCTGGCCGGCAAGGCTCGGGCCGTGCTCCACGGGCGGTTCCACGTCTCGATCGACGATATCAAGTCGGTCGCCGCCCCCGTGCTCCGGCACCGGATCATCACGAATTTCAACGCCGAGGCCGAAGGCATCCGCCCCGACGAAGTGGTGGAGCGGCTGATCAAGACGATCCCAGTCGACGAACGCGAGGCCGAGCAGGGTGGAAAATTACCAAAGCTATTTAGATCCGCAAACGCTGGCTAGCGTCCAGGGCCTGGACCTCCAGGCCCGGCTTCTCGTCGAGGGCTACGTCGCCGGCATGCACCCCAGCCCGTACCACGGCTTCTCGGTCGAGTTCGCCGAGCACCGCGAGTACGTCCCCGGCGATGACGTCCGCCACGTCGACTGGAAGGTCTGGTCCAAGACCGACAAGCTCTACCTCAAGCAGTACGAGGAGGAGACCAACCTCCTCTTGTACCTGCTTCTGGATACGAGCGAGTCCATGTCGTACTCGGCCGAGGGCCGGGTGACGAAGTTCAAGTACGCGCAGTTCGTCGTCGCGGCGCTGGCGTACATGATCCTCCAGCAGCAGGACTCCGTCGGCCTGGCCCTGTTCGACGACGCCGTCCGCCGCTACCTCAAGCCGGCCGGCCAGCCTTCGCACCTGAAGGAGATCGTCCACCTGCTCGACGTCACCCCGGCTCGCGACAAATCCGACCTCGGCGCCGTGCTGCACGACCTGTCCGAGCGGTTCAAGAAGCGCGGGATCGTCGCGATCTTCTCGGACCTGCTCGACGATCCGGCGAAGGTGATCGCCGGCCTGAAGCACTTCCGCCACCGTCGCCATGAGGTGATCGTCTTCCACGTCCTGGACCCGGACGAGGTGAATTTCCCCTTCCGCGACCCGATGCTGTTCCAGGGTATGGAGGATCTCGGCGAGATCGCCGCCGATCCCTCCGCCATCGCCGCCGCCTACCGCCGCGAGGTCTCCGCGTACCTCGACGAGCTGAAGAAAGGCTGCCGGATGATCGACATCGACTACGTCCCCCTCCGCACCGACCAGCCCCTCGACGTCGCCCTCTCCGCCTATCTGGCGGCGCGCGCGGCCAGGAAGAGGTGAGGACGATGACGATGAACTTACAGAGCGGCGTAAGCCGCGAAACCTCCCTTCTCCCCTGGTGGGAGAAGGTGGCCGAAGGCCGGATGAGGGGGATCCCGACGTCCGCCGACGGTTGTGACCCCCCTCATCCGCCGCTTCGCGGCAGCTTCTCCCACCAGGGGAGAAGGGAGGGATTTGGATCTTGGCTCAGGCGTGGAGAAGTCTGATGCCCGACGCGCCGCGAAACCCGACGCTGATCCCAGAGCAACCCCCTTGCTCTGGACCGCTCGACCGCGCGCGTCGACTCCGCCGCGATATGACGCCGGCCGAGCGTCTCCTCTGGGCCGCGCTTCGCGACCGCCGCAACATCGGCCTGAAGTTCCGCCGCCAGGTCCCGATGGGCCCGTTCATCCTCGACTTCTTCGACGCGGAGCATAAGCTCGCCTTGGAGGTCGACGGCCCCGTCCATGAGGACCGAGTGGAGTATGATTTTGCCCGGGACAGCGAGTTACGACGGCGAGGGTTGACGATTCTGCGGTTCTCAAACGAAGAAGTTCTCGGGGACGTAGACGCCGTCGCACGAGGCGTCGCGGCTTACGTGCAAAGGCTCGAAGCCGAGCTAGGAGGGCGGCGATGAGACACATCGTGGGCAGTAGCGCTTCCTCCCTTCTCCCTTGGTGGGAGAAGGTGGCCGAAGGCCGGATGAGGCAGACCATAACGGCCAACGACGGTTGTGACCCCCCTCCTCCGCCCCTTCGGGGCACCTACTCCCACCAAGGGAGAAGGGTGGCAGACGCCTTCGGCGAATCCCACGCAAGTCGTGCCGTACAGCATTATTGGGCCGAAGGCCGGATGAGGGGTAACCCGACCTCCGTCGCCGATGATGACCCCCCTCATCCGCCCCTCCGGGGCACCTTCTCCCACAAGGGGAGAAGGGAGGTTTGCTTGAGCATTCGCCAACGCGACTGGGGGAAACCATGACCATCACCCCCCTCTTCGCCCTCGGCTTCGCCAACTCAGCGCTCCTGTATGGGCTTGCGGCGGCGTCGATCCCGATCTTGATCCACCTGCTGAACCGGCGCAAGAAGCGGGAGATCCGCTGGGCGGCGATGCGGTTCCTCCAGGCGGCGCTGGCGAAGAACCAGCGGCGGATCCAGATTGAGCAATGGCTGCTGCTGGCGATCCGCTGCCTGCTGGTCGGGCTGGTCGTCGGGGCGATGGCCAAGCCGTTCCTGGAGTCGTTCGGCAACGTGATCCCGGGCCGACGGACGCATCGCGTGATCGTGCTGGACGGCTCGATGAGCATGGCGGCGAAGGCCGGCGGCAAGTCGCGGTTCGACCAGGCCAAAGAGGTCGCCGCACAGCTCGTCAAGGACTCGCGCCGGGGGGACGCGATCAGCCTGGTCGTCATGGGCGACCCGCCGCGCGTCGTCGTCGGCGACCCCTCGCCCAACCTGGAAGAAGTCCGCAAGGAGATCGGCGAATTAACCCAGGGCCAGAGCGCCGTGGACCTGGAGGCCACCTTCGAGGCCGTCGAGCGGGTGTTCGAGGTCTCGTCGATCTCGCAGAAGGAGCTGGTGGTCCTCACCGACCTGCAGTCGACGAGTTGGCGGGCCCGTTCCGAGGACTCGGGCGGCGACGACGGGCTCAAGCGGACGATCGCCAAGATCGAGGCCCGCCGCCCGCGCTCGACCGTCGTCGACCTGGGGAAGGCGAACGCCGGGAACCGGGCCGTGGTGGGGCTCACGGCGTCCTCGCCGGTCATCACGCCGGGGACGACCGTCGCCATGACGGCCCTGATCCGCAACTTCGGCCCAACCCCGGCGCAGGGCGTCCGGGTCCGACTGACGACTGATGGCCGCGTCGGTCCTGAACAGGTGGTCGACCTCCCGGTCGGCGAGGACGTCCCCGTCGTCTTCAACCAGCAGTTTCCGACCCCCGGCGACCACGTCGTGGAGGCGACGATCGACGAGGACGCGCTGCCGCCCGACGACCGTCGGCTGTTCGTCGCCAACGTCCGCGAGGCCGTTCGCACTCTGCTGGTGGACGGCGACTTCAAGTCGGAGGCGTTCCAGGCGGAGACCGATTATCTCGCCCAGGCGCTCGCCCCCGGCGAGAGCGCGGCCGACGAGCCCGACCCGATCCACGTGGACGTCGTCCCCGAGAGCCAGTTCGCCCGCCGCGACCTGGCGGCCTACGACGTGATCGCCCTCTGCAACGTCGCCCAGTTCACGGCCGAGGAGGTGAAGGCCCTGGAGGACTTCCTCGAACAGGGGGGCGGCTTGATCGCCTTCGGCGGCGACCAGATCTCGGCCGAGAACTACAACCGGCTGCTGTACGCCGACGGCAAGGGGATCCTGCCGGCCGCGATCGGCGAGACGATCGGCGACCCCGCGAAGAAGGAATCGGCCTTCCGGTTCGACCCGTTGGGCTTCCGCCACCCAATCCTCGCCGGCTTCCGCAACCAGACCGACCCGGTCGTCGCCGGTTTGACCCAGGTCCGCGTCTGGGCCCGCCACCAGTTGACGCTACCGAAGGACTCCACAGCGCAGGTCGCGCTGGCGTTCGACGACGGCGGTCCGGCGGTTCTGGAGGCTCCCCGTCGGAAGGGGAAGGTCTTCCAGTTGGCCGTCCCGGCCGACGCCGGCTGGTCCAACTGGCCGCTCCACCCGAGCTATCCGGCCATCGCTCGCGACCTGGTGATGCTGGCGGCGTCGGGCCGTCAGGCGGATCGGACGATCCGCGTCGGCCGACCCTTCGACCAGTCGTTCCCCGGCTCGGCGGCGGGCGCCTCGGCGACGATCACCCCCCCCAACGGCGGCGCGCCGGCGACCGTGAAGCTGAAAGCGGACGGCGGCCTGGCCCGGCTGGTGTTCGAGGGGACCGACGCCGCCGGCGCGTACCAGGTGAAAGTCGGCCCCCCCGTCGCGCTGGATCTGACCTTCGCCGCGAACCCCGACCCGATCGAGAGCGACCCGGCCAAGCTCGACCGTTCCGCCCTGGTCGAACGCGTCCCCGGCTGGAAGTTCGTGCTGCTGGACGACGTCCGCGGCCTGTCCGCCGACACTGCCTCCGTCGGCCGCCGCGGCGAACTCCACCGGCCCCTCCTGTTCGCCGTGCTCGGGCTCCTGATGCTGGAATCGTTCGTTGCCTGGAGGTTCGGGCGGGGAGGCTCGCGATGAATCTTCCCGAAGCGATGCGCGAGAAGGTCGCCGGAGTTCGGAGGCGAGCTGGGGTCGCGATCCGGACCATAACGGCCTTCCCCCCTCGCGGGGGAAGGTGGCCCGAAGGGCCGGATGAGGGGGCGATCGGCGTCGCATCGAGAGCCAGCCGCCTGGGTGCCATGGCCACGCTTGCGTGGCCATGCGATCGGCGACGGTCGCGCGGTCGGCCCACGCCGGTTCATGGCCACGCAAGCGTGGCCATGGCACCCGGAACCGCTTTGAGTGCCGTGTTGCCGACACGCACCCGACGGCGGTCATCCCCCTCATCTGATCGCTGCGCGATCTGTCTTCCCCCGCGAGGGGGGAAGACCGTCATTCGTCATTGCTCGATCCGAAGCGCGACGACCCTCACCCGCCGCTGCGCGGCACCCTCTCCCGGCGGGAGAGGGGACGGTTCGCGCACCGGCGTCATGAAGACTAACAGCCTTATTCTCCCGCAGGACGCCTGACTTGTTCGACTCGCTCCTCCAATACCTGGCCGACCGCATGGGCGTGGAGCCTCCGCGCGCGGGGGAGGCCGTGTCGCCGCACATTCGGTTCGAGCAACCGTGGCCCCAGTGGGCGCTCCTGGCCGTGATCGTCGCCGGGTCAGCGTTCATCATCTGGCTGTATCGCCGCGAGTCCCGCGTCTCCACGCCGATGAAGACGCTGCTGGCCGGTCTCCGGATCACGCTGCTGCTCCTGACCGTCTTCCTCATCTCCGAGGCGGCCCTCTCCGTCGACCGCACGGGGCTTCCCTACCTCGCCGTGATGGTGGACGATTCGGCCTCGGAACAGGTCGCCGACCAGTACGAGAACCCTGAGACCCAGACCAAGGCCGCCGCCCTCGCCGCCGACGCCCTCCCCCCCGCGCCCGGCGTCGAGAAGAAGCCCGAGGCGCCGAAGCCCGCCGACGATGAGACCAGCCGGCTGGCCGTCGCCAAGGGGCTGCTGCTCAAGGACGACGCGGCGCTTCTGAAGTCGCTTCAGAAGCAGCATCGCGTTCGGTTCTACCTGGTCTCGAACGCCACCCGGCTGCTCGCCGAGATCGACCGCCCGGAAGACGTCGCCCCGGCCGTGGAGAAGATCCGCGAAGTCAAGCCGACCGGCCCCCAGACCCGCCTGGGAGACGGCGTCCGCCAGGTCCTCACCGAGCTGCGCGGAGCGCCGCCGTCGGCCCTGATCCTGCTCTCGGACGGCCAGACGACCGAGGGCGAGCCGCTCGCCCGCGCGGTCGAGGCGGCCTCGCGCAAAGGGGTGCCGATCTACACCCTCGGCCTCGGCAGCGCCGAGCCGGCCCGCGATTTGGAACTGTCCGATCTGCTGGTCGACGACGTCGTCTTCGTTGACGACGCGGTCCGCTTCCAGGCCAAACTCGCCGCCCGAGGTTTCGCCGGCCAGCGGGCGACCGTCCGACTCCGAGAGAAGACCCCCGGCGCCGACCCCAATGACCCCGGCCGGCTCATCAAGGAGGTCGATGTCGACGTTCCCCCCGACGGCAAGCCGGCGCGGGTGGAGATCCTCCACGAGCCCAAGGAGGTCGGCGAGAAGACGTTCGTCCTCGACGTCGATCCCCGTCCTCGCGAGCTCCAGACCGACAACAACCGGATCGAGCGCGTGGTCTCCGTCCGCAAGGAGAAGCTCAAGGTTCTCTACGCCGAGAGCGAACCGCGCTATGAGTTCCGTTATCTGAAAAACTACCTGGAGCGTGAGGAGACCATCGACCTGTCCGTCGTCCTGCTCTCGTCCGACCCCGAGTACAGCGACCAGGACCGTTCGGCCATCCCCGTCTTCCCGGCCTCGAAGGAAGACCTGTTCAACTTCGACGTCGTCCTCTTCGGCGACGTCGACCCCGGCTACATCAGCCAGTCCCAGATGAAGAACCTGGCCGAGTTCGCCGAGGAGAAAGGGGGCGGCGTCCTGTTCATCGCCGGCGAGCTGTATAACCCCCTCTCCTACCGGGGCACTCCCCTGGAAGAGCTTTTGCCGATCGAGCTGGCCGACGCCCGCAACCCCTCGGCCGTGGGGGCTCCGGTGGAGCCCTTCCACCCCGAGCTGACGCTCGAAGGCCGCAGCAGTCCGATTTTCCGGTTCGGCGGCGACGAGGCCGAGAGCGCCCGGATCTGGCAGGACCTTCCCGAGTCGTACTGGTACATGGAGGCCCCCCGCAAGAAGCCCGGCGCCCTGGTGCTGGCGGACCACGCCTCGGCGACGGGTTCCGACGGCAAGCTGCCGCTGATCCTGTACCAGTTCACCGGCGCCGGTCGGACGATGTTCCACGCGATCGACGACACCTGGCGCTGGCGGTTCCGGTCCGGCGACAAGTACTTCGGCCGGTTCTGGGTCCAGACGATCCGGTTCCTGGCCCGCTCCCGGCTGGCCGGCAAGCGCCAGGCCGAGGTGCAGACCGACCGCCGCTCCTACCAGCGCGGCGAGCCCATCCAGATCCGCGTCCGGTTCCCGAACCCCGGCCTGGCGCCGGTGGACGACTCGGCCTCGGTGCAGGTTGAGCGTCAGGGGGGCGTCGGCCGAACGCTCAAGCTGACGAAGCGGCCCGGCTCGCCGAACGTCTTCGAAGGGGTTCTTTCCCAGGCCGCCGAGGGCGAATACACCGTCCGTCTGCTGCCGCCGCCGGTCCTGGACGGCCCGATCCCGACGTCTCAGTTCCGCGTCGAAGCGCCGGCCGGCGAGTTCGAGAAGGTGCAGATGAACGAGCCCGAACTGCGCCGGGCCGCCGCGTCGACCTCCGGCGTGTATTACCCGGCCGTCGCCGCCGACGACCTGCTGAAGGATCTCCCCAAACCTTCGAAGGTCCCGCTCGACACCGACCCGCCGATCCCGCTCTGGAACTCCTGGCCGATCCTGGCGTTGTTCCTGACCTTGCTCACGACGGAATGGCTGCTCCGGAAACGGGCGAGGCTGGTATGATGAATAGAACGCAAATCATGAGGGGCGACTCCGGTTTCGCTGTCAACGGAGGGTCTCGATGAGCCGACCTCGGACGAAACTGGAGATGCGACTGGCCGCTTTGCGCGGTCAGGTGCGACGGCTGTTGCTGACTTACGGGTTCAGCCGGGTGCTGGCGGTCGTCGTGCCGCTGATCCTGGCGGCCGGGCTGGCGGACTGGGCGTTCCATCTCGACCCGGCGGTGCGTCTCGCTCTGCTGGCGACGGTCGTCGGCGCGGCGGCCTGGGCGGCCTGGCGCTGGGTGATCCGTCCGGCGTTGACGCCGTTCGAGGACCTGGACGTCGCCATGCGGATCGAGGAGCGCTGGCCGGGCCTGGAAGACCGCCTGGCGAGCACCGTGCAGTTCCTCCAACTGCCGGCAGACGACCCGACCTACGGCTCGCCGGCCCTGCGCGAGGCGACGATTCAGCGCGCGATGGCCGAGGTCGAGAAGCTCGACTTCCGCGAGGCCGTCGACCGCCGGCCGATCGTCCGCGCCGGGATGCTGGCGGCGGCGACGCTCCTGCTCGCCGGCTCGGCCGTGGTGCTCGACCCGTCGTCGGCGGGGATCGCGGCGCGTCGGCTGTTCGCCCCGTTCGGCAAGGTCGCCTGGCCGCAGTTGACGCATCTGGCCCTCGATAAGGCCGGCACCACCCTGAAGCTCGCCCGTGGCGACTCCTTCAGCCTGGTCGTCCGTACCGAAGCCGACTCGCGCGTTCCCGAATCGGCCAAGGTCGTCTACAAGTTCGCCGACGGCGAGGTCCGCACCGAGACGCTCTCGGTCGTCGAGGGGGGCGAGTTCCGCGGCCGGATCGATACGGTCGACCAGCCGTTCACCTTCAGCGTGACCGGCGGCGACGATGCAGGCTCGATTCGCGACGTCACCGTCCGCGTCGTCACCCCGCCGGCGCTCACTCGCACCGACCTCCGCATCGCCCCGCCCGAATACACCGGCCTGCCGGCCGCGACGCTCGCCTCCGGCCTGACCACGTTCAAGGTGCTGGCCGGTACGCGGGTGGAGATCGACGCCTCGGCCGACAAGCCGCTCTCCAAGGCCCTCCTTCATCGTAGCGACGTCCCCGAGCCCCAGCCGGCCCCGCTCGACGCGACGGGGAGCCGGTTCCACGTCGTCCTCACCCCGGCGGCCGACCTGAACTTCTGGTTCGAGATCGCCGATTCGGAGGGCTTTGCCAGTCGCGAGGCCGTCCGCTACGACGTCCGGATGGTGAAGGATGAAGCGCCGAGGGTTGCGATCGTCGAGCCCAAGACCGACCGCGACGTCCCGCCCGACGCCCACATCCCGGTGGCGATCGACGTCGACGACGATTACGGGATCCAGTCGATCGGCATGAACTTCCAGATCGCCAGCGGCGACACCGAGCCCCACGACGTCGTCACGCTCCCCCTCTGGACGGCCCCCGCGCCGCAGGCTTCGGGCGTTGGGCCGGGCTCCGCCGGGACGGCGACGACGGCGGCCTCGGCGATGGTCAAGCACCAGTCGGTCAAGCACGACTGGGACCTCGCCCAGCTTCACGTCACCCCCGGCTCGATCATCACCTTCCACGCCGACGCCCGCGACTTCCTGACGCCGAACGGCCCGAACCAGGGGAAGTCCCGCGAGCTTCGGCTGCGGATCGTCGCCAAGGAAGAGGCCGCCCGCCAGTTCGACGAGGCCCGCCGCGCTCTTCGCGAGGAGATCGCCCGGACTCTCGCCATGCAGAAGCAGGCGACCGTCCCCGTCGCCGACGCCCAGCGCGCTCTCGACCAGGCCGGCTCGCTCTCCAAGCCCCAGCGCGACGAGCTGGACAACGCGGGCCTCGTCCAGCGCCAGGTCGGCGGACGGCTCAACAACCGCGACGACGGCCTGGAGAAGAACGTCCGCAGGCTGCTGGACGACCTCCAGAACTTCAAGCTGGACAACGCCCCCGCCAAGGACCAGATGGAGCGCATGCTCGCCCAGCTCGACCGCATGCGCGACCAGAACCTCGCCGCCGCCGAGCAGTCCCTCTCCCGCGCCCGCAAGTCCCTCGACGCCGCCGCCAAGGACCAGGCCGGCGGCGACCAGAACCAGGCCAAGGACCAGAACGCCCCCCAGGACGGCGCCCAGGCTGACCAGCAGGCCGGCGACCAAAACCAGGCCCAGTCCGGCGAGCAGTCCAAGTCGCAGTCGGGCCAGCAGTCCAAATCCCAGTCAGGTCAGCAGTCGAAGTCTCAGTCGGGCCAGCAATCCAGGTCCCAGTCGGGCGAACAGTCGAAGTCGCAATCCGGCGAACAATCGCAGGCCGGCGAGCAGTCGCAGGCCGGCGAGCAGTCGCAGGCCGGCGAACAATCGAAGTCGCAGTCGGGCCAGCAGTCCAGGTCGCAGCCTTCCCAGCCTCAGCAGCCGAATCGGTCGCGGGACGTGGCGAAGGAGGCGCTCGCTCAGGCGAAGCAGAACCAGAACGCGATCAGCAACGAGCTGCAGAAGATGCTCGACGAGCTGGGCGAGTTTGAGACCTATCGCGGGGTGGTGAAGGACATCCAGGAGCTGGTCAAGAAGCAGGAAGAGGCGATCAAGCAGTCGACGGCCGCCGGCGAGAACAAGGACCTCGCGGGCAAGAAGCGGGACGACCTGGCGCCCGACCAGAAGGCCGACCTGGCCAATCAGGCTGAGCGTCAGAAGGAACTCGCCAAGACGCTGCAGGACGCCCAGCAGAAGATGGACGAGATGGCCGGCCGTCTGGACCAGTCCGACCCCCTGGCCGCCGCCGCTCTCCGCGAGGCTGCTCAGACGAGCCGGGACGCCAGGACCGCCGGCAAGATGGAGGACGCCGCCAAGGGCGTCGAGCAGAACCGGATGAGCGACGCCCGCAAGGCCCAGGAAGACGCCATGCAGGACCTCAAGGATCTGGCCGATCTGGTGCAGAACCGTCGCGAACGCGAGCTCGCCCGGCTGGTCAAGGAGTTGAAGAAGTCCGAGGAAGACCTGCGCAACCTCCGCGCCCGCCAGGCGAAGAACCTCAAGGCCACCCAGGACGCCAAGAAGATCGCCGACGCCGCCAAGCGCAAGGAAGAGCTGCAGAAGCTGGCCAAGGAGCAAGAGCAGATCCAGCAGGAGCTGAAGAAGCAGCTTCAGAAGCTCGCCAAGCTCAACGCTCAGTCGCCCTCCAAGTCGGGCTCGAAGGCCTCGGCTCGGATGTCCAAGGCCCAGCAGCAGATGGAAGAGGGAGACGAGAACGACGAGGCCGGCAACGAGGAGCGCGAAGCGCTCGCCGATCTCAACGACGCCCAGGACGATCTGGAGCAGGAACGCCGCGACGCCGAGGAGCGGCTGGCCAACGAGCAACTCGTCCGGATGGGCGACCAGCTTAAGGGCCTCTCCGAACGCCAGACCAAACTCGTCTCCGACGCCGAGGAGTTCGACAAACTCCGCCAGCAGGTCGGCGACCTCACCCGAGGCCAGCGCGTGGGGGTCCGCAACCTGGGACAGATCGAGACCGGCATCAAGGAAGAAACCGGCGAGTTGGTCAAGCGGCTCGACGGCGCCCCCGTCTTCGCGTTGACCCTCAAACGCGCCTCCGACGACATGGACGCCGCCTCGGCGGGCCTCGCCGCACTCAAGACCGGCCCCGAGGCCCTCGACCCCGCCCGCGCCGCGTCTCGACGCTTCGCCCAGCTCATCGAGGCCCTCAAACGCGACGAGGGCAAGGGTGAGGGAGGCGGAGGTGGCGGCGGTGGCGGAGGCGGTGGAGGTGGTGGCGGGGGTGGAGGCGACGGCATCCCCCCCACGGCCCAGATCAAGATGATCAAGGCGCTTCAGGAAGAGATCAACGAACGCACCGAGTCCCTCGACGAGTTGAAGCGTCGGAAGAAGGAACTGACCCCCGATCAGCTCGCCGAGGTCGATCGGCTGGCGACCGACCAGGGCGCTCTGGCCGACATCGTCCGCGACATGTCCCGCCCCCGCCACGACGACGGAGAGGAGTGATCCATGCGCCGGAACATGAAGGTTCAATGGCTCGCCGCCGCGGCTTTGGCCGTTTTCGCTCCCACTTACGCCCGCGCCCAGGACGGCTCGGACGCGGCCGTCGAAGCCCTCATCAAGGACCTCGACGCCGACAAGGAGAAGAAGGCGGACGCCAAGAAGCCCGACGCCCCGAAGCAGGACGATGCGAAGAAGCCTGAAGCCAAGCCGTCCGACAAGCCCAGGGGCCAGGCCCCGGCCGACAAGCCCAAGCCCAAGCCGGCCGAGCTGACCGGCAAGGACAAGGAGCTGGACGACCTGCTGCAATCCCTGGGCGAAACCAAGGACAAGCCCGACACCCAGGACGAGCGCAAGCGTCCCGGCGCTCCCGATATGGATCAGGACAAAGACAAGAACCAGGATGCCGGGCAGGGCGACAAGAATCAGGACCAGGACCAGAAGAACCAGGGCGGCCAGGGCCAGGGCCGGAATCGTCAGCCACGGCTCACCGACAAGGACAAGGCCATCGACGAAGAGCTCGAGGAACTCGCCGGGCGTCCCCGCAAGAGGAACCGCGACGACGGCGACGGCCAGGCTTCCGGCCCCATGGGCGAGATGATCAAGGAGATGCGCGAGGTCGAAAAGCGCCTGAGCGAGCCCGACACCGGCGAGGAAACCCGCGGCCGCCAGCAGCAACTCGTCAAGCAGATGGAGAAGCTCATCGAGCAGATCCGCCAACAACAGCAGCAGGGCGGTCAGGGGATGGCCCAGGGCCAGCAGGGCGAGCAGCAAGGCGACCAGGAGGGGAACAATCCCGGCGGCGCCCCCAACCAGCGGCTCAAGAACCCCACCGACAAGCATTCGCTGGCCAAGGGCAAGGACCAGTGGGGGCACCTCCCTCCGGAGCAGCGGCAGGAGATGGAGAACATCAACAAGGAGGAAGCCCTCCCCACTCTGGAAGGACTGATCCGTCGGTACTACGTCTCGGTTTCCCGCGGCAAACTCAATCGTGGGGAGTGAAGACATGATCCGACGACGCTCTGTTCACGCCCTGCTCCTGGCCGCCGCGTCCGCCTCGGCGCTCGCCGCCCAGGACGCCCCCAAGGCCGAGGCCCCCAAGCAGGAGGCCCCCGCTCAAAAGACCGATGACGACATGAAGGGCAAGAAGGCCCAATCCGTCGGCGTCTTCGGCGAGGCGATCCGCGGCGACGTCCCTGACAATAATCGCGAGTTGGTCACCCCAGAGGCCGACCGCGCGATCCAGAACGGCCTGGCCTGGCTCGCCCGCCAGCAGCAGGCCGACGGCTCGTTCGGCAGCGGGACGTATCGCGGCAACATCGCCGTGACCAGCCTCTCGGGGCTGGCCTTCATGGCGGCCGGCTCATCGCCGGGCCGCGGCCCCTACGGCGCGCAGGTGGACAAGGCCCTGTCGTACGTGATGGCGAACACGTCGCCCGCCGGCTTCATCGCCGTCGCCGCGGCGTCGACCCACGGGCCGATGTACTCCCACGGCTTCGGCGCTTTGTTCCTGGCCGAGGCCTACGGCATGACCCGCCGACCCGAGATCCGCGAGAAGCTCCAGAAGGCCATCCGGCTGATCATCGACACCCAGAACCCTGAAGGGGGCTGGCGATACCAGCCGGTCCGGGCCGACGCCGACATCTCGGTGACGATCTGCGAGATCAACGCCCTTCGAGCCGCAAGAAACGCCGGCCTGTTCATCCCCAAGGAGACGGTCGACGCCTGCATCAAGTACGTGAAGCAGGCCCAGAACCCAGACGGCGGCTTTCGGTACATGCTCCAGGGGGGGGCCAGCGCCTTCCCCCGATCGGCCGCAGGCGTCGTGGCGTTGCAAAGCGCCGGCGTCTACGACGACAAGGAGGTTGCTGAAGGGATCACCTATCTCAAGCAGTTCATGCGCGAGATCAAGCAGGGGAGCCGCTACAGCCACTTCTTCTACGGCCATTACTACGCCGCCCAGGCCATGTGGATCCGCGGCGGCGACGAATGGAACGAGTGGTTCCCCGCCATCCGCAACGAGTTGATCCACCGCCAGTCCGCCGCCGGCTACTGGACTGACAGCATCTGCAACGAATACGGCACCGCCATGGCGCTCATCATTCTGCAGATGCCCAACAACTTCCTCCCCATCTTCCAGCGCTGAGTGATGACGGATCGAACCATGATGCGCAGCGAATGTGACGGACAGGCGGCGAGCCGGGGCCGCGAGGTCAAAACTCTCGTCTCCGGGCCGGGTAAGAGCCGCCGGAGTTCGGAGGGCGTCCGGACCATAACGGCCTCCCCCCCTCGCGGGGGAAGGTGGCCTGAAGGGCCGGATGAGGGGGGATCGGCTTCGCGTGAAGAGCGATCGACCGGATGCGCGTCCGACGGCGGTCGTCCCCCTCATCTGATCGCTTCGCGATCTGTCTTCCCCCGCGAGGGGGGAAGACCGTCTTCGGTTTCCGCATCGCTCGATTCGAAGCGTGAAGACCCTCACCCGGCCCTTCGAGCCACCCTCTCCCGGGGGGGGAGGGGACTTCGATTCCGGCGCACCGCCTGGGCCCTCGTCGCCTTCCTTGCGGCCGCGGCGCCGGCCTGGTCTCAGAACGCCTCGCGTCCGGGGAGCGGGCCGATCTTTGACGTGCTGACGACGACCGGCCCCGGTTCTTCGGGGACGATCGTCGCGCTGAGCCCGGACGGGATCACGGTCGCGCCGGCGGAGGGGCCGGCGAAGGAGTTCGCGGCGACCGATCTGATCCGGCTTCGTCGCGAGTCCGAGGTCGTCGTCGGCGAGGGTTCCTACGTCGTCTTGCCGGGGGGTGATCGGCTGGCCCGGGCTCGCGTCGGCTCGGCGACGGATACGGCCGTCGAGGTGGAGGCGGAGGCGATCGGCAAGGCCAACGTCCCTCTCGACGCCCTTCTCGGCCTGATCCTGACGCCTCCCTCCGATCCAGACGCCTTCGACGCTCTGCTCCGCAAGATCCGCACGGAGCCTCGGACCAGCGAGGTCGCCTGGCTGGCCAACGGCGACCGTGTCGTCGGCTCGTTTCTGGGGATGGACGACCGCGTGGTCAAGCTCCAGTCTCAGGACGCCGCCGCTCCCCGCGAACTGGCCCGGGAAGGCGTCGTCGCCGTCGGCTTCGACCCTGCGCTGATCGCCTACCCGAAGCCCGAGGGGCCTTATCTGGAGATGGGTCTGATCGACGGTTCCCGACTCGGCGTGGTCGGGGCTAAGCTGGAGCGGGGACGGGTGTCTGGGGTTTCGCGGTTCGCGGCGAAGGTGGACGTCCCGATCGACTCCGTGATCCAGGCGACGCCTCGGACGGAGGCCGTCCAGTATCTCTCCGAGCGTCCGGTCGACGGCAAGATCTACGTACCGTTCTTCGACATCGTCCGTCCGTTCCAGGTCGACGCCTCGGTTGAGGGCCGGCCGCTGCTGCTCAACGGATTGACGTATGATCGGGGCTTCGGCGCGTCGAGCCGGACGCTGCTGGCCTTCAAGCTCAAGCCGGGCGACCGGCGATTCCAGGCCCTCGTGGGGGTCGACGGTCGCGCCGGACCGTCGGGGAGCGTCGTCTTCCGCGTTCTGACCGACGGCAAGGCTCGCTTCACGAGCGATCCGCTCACGTACCGCGATGCGCCCATCGCCGTCGACGTGGACCTGGAAGGCGCCAAGCTCCTGATCCTGGCCACCGAATTCGGCGAGCGCGGCGACGCCCGCGACCTGGCCGATTGGGTCGAGGCCCGCATCGTCCGCAATCCCTGATTCACCCTCGCCGAGCCCGACCCGCCATGATCGAAACTCCCCAGGGCCCGACGACGAAAGCCGCCCTCCCCGAGGTCCGGCCGGACGTGCTGGGTCACGTGGCTTCGGCCGTCGTCCACAGCGTCATCAACCGCTTCAGTGCGATCGTCAGCCAGGCGGAGATGCTCAAGGCCCGGCGGCCCACTCCCGCCGAGGCGGCCCGCCAGGCCGACGCCATCATCGCCGCCGCGCTCGAAGGTTCGACCCTCGCCCGCCGACTGGCCGAGTACGCCCGCAGCTCGACCGTCTCCGCGATGACGTCCGTCGATCTTGACGCTCTGATCACGTCCCGCCTGGCCGTCCGCCGCAACGACGCTCCCGACGGCGTCGCCCTGGTCGGCGACCTCGCCGCGCGCGCCGTCTTCCCCGGCGATGCTCCGAGGCTGTCGATCATGCTCGATTGCCTGATCGACAACGCCTTCGAGGCTCTCGAATCGGTCGGGAGAGGCGGCCTGGTCACCGTCGCCACCCGGACCGACCCCCAGGGCTGGCTGGAACTGGACGTCCGCGACGACGGACCCGGCATGGCCCCGGACGTTCTGGAACTGGCCCTGGAGCCCTTCTTCAGCACCAAGGCGGAGCACTCCGGCCTGGGCCTCCCCCTGGCCCGCAGCCTCTGGCGCCGCCACCGGGGCGCCTTCTCCATCGACGCCCCCCTCGGCCGAGGAGCGCTGGTCAGGCTCACCCGGCCCCTTTCGGATTGAGGCTCGGCCCGGCGGCGGTTGGCGTTCTCAGGTCGTCACGGACCCTCGCAGGCGGTCGCCGCCTTCGCACGTGTCAAACCGACCTTGCATCGCGGCCCGACCTCACCGAGGATGTGGCGCTTCACAACCCAGTCCGGGAGACGACTGCGCGATGTTCCCACAGGATCAGCCCACCCTCGGCACGGATGCTCGCCGCCGGTTCCTACCCGTGCTGCTTCTTCTCTTCGTCGGCAGCGGCTGCGCAGCGATGATCTATGAGGTCGTCTGGCTGCAGCTTCTCCAACTCGTGATCGGCTCGACGGCCGTCTCGTTGGGCGTGGTGCTGGCGTCGTTCATGGGAGGCATGGGGGCGGGGAGTCTGCTCCTTCCCCGGCTGGTTTCGGCCCGGCGAAACCCCTTGCGGGTCTACGCCCTGCTCGAACTGGCCATCGGTCTGATGGGGTTGATGCTGCTGTACGGCATGCCCTACGTTGAACACGTCTACGTGCTTTACGCCGGTCGCGGTGCGCTGGACGTGTTCTTTCGAGGCGTCGTCGCCGGGGTTTGCCTGTTGCCCCCCACGCTCCTGATGGGAGCGACCCTCCCGGCGATCGCCCGGCGGGTCGAGACCGATCCGGAAGGGGTCTCGTGGTTGGGGTTCTTCTACGGCGGCAACCTCGCCGGAGCCGTGCTCGGCTGCCTGGCGGCAGGCTTCTACCTTCTTCGCGTCTACGACATGGCGACGGCGACCTACGCGGCCGTCGCTCTGAATGTGGCCGTCGCCGCGATCGCGCTGGCCCTCTCGGTGGTGCCTGGGGGCTCGGAGGCTCCGTCCGAGCCGGGACCCTTTGAGATCTCTTCACGGGGCGACCGAGCCGTCTATCTGGCGATCGGTCTCTCAGGCATGTCGGCCCTGGGCGCGGAGGTTGTCTGGACGCGTCTGCTCTCGCTGATGCTCGGCGGTACGGTGTACACGTTCTCCCTGATCCTGGCCGTCTTCCTGACGGGACTGGGGATCGGCGGCAGCGTCGGGGCGCTGGTGGCTCGGCGGGCCGAATCGGCCCGAGCGGGACTGGTCGCCTGCCAGTGGCTGCTCACCCTGGCGATCGCCTGGACTGCGCTGATGATTTCGCAGTCCCTCCCCTACTGGCCGATCCTGCCGGAGGTTTCCTCCAGCCCCTGGTACACATTCCAGCTCGACCTGGCGCGCTGCCTCTGGGCGGTCCTGCCGCCGGCCTGCCTCTGGGGAGCGAGTTTTCCGCTGGCCCTGGCGGCGGTCGCCTCGCCGGGTCAGGATCCGGGGCGGCTCGTCGGCCGGGTCTACGCGTCGAACACAGTCGGTGCGTTGCTCGGGGCGCTCGTGTTCAGCCTGCTGCTGGTCCCGGCGGTTGGCACGGCTCATGCGGAACGCGTGCTGATCGGCCTGGCCGCGGCGGCCGCGCTGGCGGCGTCGATTCCCCTGCTCCGTTCATCGTCGAGGGGGCCGATCCGTCCCAGCCTCGTGCTCGGGTCGGCGGCGGCGACGGTCGTGGCCGGTCTGCTGGCCTGGTACCTGGCGCCTTTGCCGTGGCAGGTCGTCGCATTCGGACGACAGACTGCGAGCGCCCTGCCTCAGGCCGTGCCCGGCATCCATCAAGAGAAGCCGGCCGACCTGGGCGAGGCCGACTTCTTCTGCCGGTACGTCGGCGAGGGAGCGAACGTTTCTGTGGCCGTCACCGAGTCCTCGGACGGCTATCGCAGCTTCCACGGCGCGGGCAAGGTCCAGGCGTCGACCCGCCCCGTCGATATGCGGCTCCAGCGGATGCTCGGGCATATCCCGGCTCTGGTTCATCCCAAGCCGGAGTCCGTGCTGGTCGTGGCCTGCGGCGCGGGGGTTACCGCCGGCTCCTTCATTCCGCACCCCGAAGTCCGCCGCATCACCATCTGCGACATCGAGCCCCTGGTGCCCCAGGTCGTCACGCCGATGTTCGGTGAGGCGAACTACCACGTCGTGGATGGGATCGCCCGCGAGAACCCGCATAACGTCGACGGCAAGCAGGTCGAGGTGATCTACGACGACGGCCGCCACTTCCTCCGCACCACCCGCGAGAAGTTCGACGTCATCACCTCCGACCCGATCGACCCCTGGGTCAAGGGATGCGCTGCGCTGAACACGGTTGAATATTATCAGATGTGCAAAGAGCATCTGAAGCCGGGCGGGATCGTCGCCCTCTGGATCCCCCTCTACGAATGCAACGAGGAGACGGCCAAGAGCATCATCGCCACGTTTTTCGAGGCCTTCCCCAACGGCATCCTCTGGAGCAACGACCGCGAGGGGATCATCTACGACGCCGTTCTCTTCGGCCAGGTGGAGCCCACGGTGATCGACGTCGACGCCCTCCAGGCCCGGCTCGACCGACCCGATCACAAGGTGGTAAAGCAGTCGCTCCGCGAGGTCGGATTCGGACCGGCTCGCGAGGACGGCCTGGAAGAGGGCGTGGACCTGCTCAACACTTACGCCGGTCAGGCGTCCATGCTGAAGGAATGGACGCGAGGCGCCCAGATCAACACCGACCGCAACCTTCGGCTCCAGTATCTGGCCGGCATGTGGCTGAACTCCAGCCTGGACGAGCGCATCCTCCGCGGCATCCGCTCCGAGTATCGTTTCCCCGAGCAGACCTTCGTCGGCTCTCCGGAGCGTATCGCCGTTTTGAAGAAGCTCCGGCACCGACCGACCCGGTGGGAGTGAGGCCCGACGGGACCCTCAGCCCTCGCCTCGATACCCGCGCAGCTCCGGCGGCGTCGGGGGTGAGACCCCGGGCGGCGGCCCGTGGCGAAAGCTCGGGTCGGGAGTCCCGCGCCATAGGCGGGGGATGAAGGGAAATTCGTCCGTCAGCACATAATAATACGTGCCGTCCGGAAATTCGGGAGTCGGGCCGGTGCGGCCGTTGCATTCGTCGAGGTCGCCTCGGCCCGGGTCGTACTCGAAATCCTCGACGAACCGCCCGTCGAATCGCCCGCCGGGGCCGTCGCTGCGACGACCGCCGCGCAGGCGGTAGCTGGAGCGCAGCCGTCGAGTCCGACTCTTCACGTCGACCGGGTCGCCCGGGCATTCGGGCCCGTAGATCGGGAAGCCGTCGGCCGCGAAGCCCAGCAGGTGCATGGGGCGCCCTGGATCGGCGACGGAGCGGTTCCAGAGCAAGCCTGTGGGGAGTCCGTGGTAATGGTAGGCTCCCCTCCCCTGGGTATGGGCATGGTTGCCGTCGATCCCCAGCGCCCGGGCGTTCGCGGGGTGGAGCACCTCGAACTGCCAGCCGCTGCGGCCGTCGGCGTTCCAGAACGGCCCCGAGGGGTCGAACGGCACCCCGTTTACCGCCACGCCGAACAACCACATGGCGATCGGCGAAGGATGCTCCGCCGCGACCGGCGCCGTCGGGGTCTCCAGCACATACCTTTGCGGCCGGAGCGATACCGGGTCGTGGGGGTTGGGAAAGTCTCCGGCGGGGTGGTCGGGAATCCCGTTCGACGTGATCCTCCGCCGGCCGTCCGCCGCGACGATCAAGACCTCCGCCGGGTTGTCTCCCCCCGAGCCCGCTAGCAGCCGGACGCCGCCGGCCGCGACGACCGGCGCGGCGAATCCTCCGACGATCAGCTTGCGACGATCCAGCTTCATCGGTCCCCCCCTTCAACGATCAGGTTACTCGGCCCACTCGCCGACTTCGACCATAATCGCTCGAGCGTCGGGTATAATGGACGCGTGGACACAGTGGGAGTCGTTCGGGAGGGAGCAGGCTGATGGCTCGGGAATCGACGGGCTCGCTGTTCGGCAGGTCGGACGAGCCGGCGTGGGCGGAGGAATCGGCGGCGCCGGTCGTATCGGCCGACGCCCCGTTGGCCGAGCGCATGCGTCCTCGGTCGCTCGACGAGTATGTGGGGCAGCAGCATCTCGTCGGTCCGGGGCGATTGGTCCGCAGGCTGGTTGAGGGGGGCGGGCCGATGCCCTCGTTGATCTTCTGGGGAGGCCCGGGCGCAGGCAAGACGACGCTCGCCCGCCTCGTCGCCGGCCCCAGCGGGGCGCGGTTCGTGCAGCTTTCGGCGGTGCTCTCGGGCGTGAAGGAGCTTCGCGAGGCCATCGCCGAAGCCCGCACCCGGCGCAACCGAGGCGTGCGGACCGTCCTCTTCATCGACGAGATCCACCGCTACAACAAGGCCCAGCAAGACGCCTTGCTCCAGGCGGTTGAGGAGGGCGTCGTCAGCCTGATCGGCGCGACGACGGAGAACCCGTCGTTCGAGGTGAACTCAGCGTTACTCTCGAGGTCGCGAGTCTTGACGCTGGAACCGTTGACGCCCGACGACGTCGCCATGATCCTCCGCCGCGCGTTGACCGACGCCGACCGCGGACTTGGCACGCTCAATCCCCAGGTCGCCGAAGTCGAGCTAGCCCGCCTGGCGAAAGCCGCCGGCGGCGACGCCAGAGTCGCGCTCACGGCCCTGGAAACCGCCGTCCTCGCCACGCCCCCCGCCGAGGACGGCTCGCGGACGGTCGAGCCCGAGACCCTCGTCGAGGCCCTCGGCCGCGCCCGATACGCCTATGACAAGGGGGGCGAGGAGCACTACAACCTGGCCAGCGCTCTGATCAAGAGCCTGCGCAACTCCGACGCCAACGCCGCGCTCTACTGGCTGGCCCGCTTGATCGAGGGAGGGGCGGATCCGATCTTCATCGCCCGCCGGCTCTGCATCCTGGCGTCTGAAGACGTCGGCCTGGCCGATCCCCAGGCGATCGTCCAGGCCGCAAGCGCCGCTCAGATCGTCCAGCTCATCGGCCTCCCCGAGGGTCTCTACCCCCTCGCCCAGGCGACGATCTACCTGGCGAACGCCCCCAAATCCAATGCCATCAAACGAGCCTACTTCGCCGCCGCCGAAGACGCCGCCGCCACCGCCCGCGAACCCGTCCCCCTGCACCTCCGTAACGCCGTGACCTCACTGATGAAGGCGAACGGCTACGGCCAGGGCTATCGCTACGCCCACGACGACCCCGCTGCGAAGGACGAGATGCCTTGCCTCCCTTCGGCTCTGCGAGGAAAGACCTACTTTCGTCCATAACCGTACCGCGACGACCTGGCCGCGGGACTGGCGTCCCATCCCGAATCGAGGACCTTTTGCACCTCTTGTCAGGCTATAAAAGGCTTGATCGAGGTGTTCGTTTTTTGAATGGCGTTCTGCCGACGGTGGTACACCTTCGGCGTTGGTCTTGCATCAAGACATACGATGCCTCGACGATGCAGGGAGCCCTGGCCCCAAGCGGCAACCTCGGCCGGGCTCCAAAGCCGCGATCTGGGACGATAACGTCGGATGTGCGTCGCAGACGCTCGTAAATCCTTTCACTCTCGGCGTTTTGCTCGACCGACGACTGGTCCGGGTGTGTCCGGAGGAGTACTCATGGAGGGGCGTCTCTGGTCTCTTCGTTGGAATTCCCATAGCTCCCATCGACGTCCCCCTCTGTGTCCGATTTCCCAACTCCTCCTGTAACGCCTACCTAACCTTTGAGGCGGCGGGAATTTTCCGATGGACGGCGTCGATTAGGTCGATTTATCTTGTTCGTCGACGCCTCTCACCCCGGCGGCCGATTCGATCGGCCCGTCCTCACCGTTTCTACCGGATTGCGAAGGACCCGCCCGATGAGCGACCGTTACCCGTGCGGCACGTTGAAGCGTCGAGCCTTCCTGGGAGCCGCCGCGGCGGCGGCTGGTGCGCCCTGGATCGCCCGCGGGCCCGTTCGGGCCGGCGCGATCGACGATCCGGCCGGAGCGACGGCTCACGGGCCGAAGGTTGAAAAAAGCAAGTTCGACCTCCCCGGCCTGTATCCCGGTCGCGTGGTCGAGGTTCGGAACGCGGCCATGATCCGCGACATGAAGAAGGATCGCGCCGCCATCAAGACGAGCCTCGACAAGGGGCTGACCTCGCTCACCGGTGCGGACGACGCGGTCTCCGCTTGGCGGACCTTCTTCGAGCCCGGCGACGTTGTCGGCATCAAGGTCGTTCCGAACGGGTATCCTCACTCCTTCTCTTCGTACGAGCTGGTGCTGGAGACGATCGAGGGACTCAAGGCGTGCGGCGTCAAGCCGACCGACATCTTCGTCTATGAGCGGTTCCGCTCCGAGATGCAGTCCGCCGGCTACGATAAGATCCTCCCCGACGGCGTCCGCTGGGGCGGTCTCACCGCGACGGGCGGCCCGCAGATCCAGATGGAATTCGACGGCTTCAAGGACGACCCGATCGCCGGCTACGACCGCGACGTTTACATCCAGATGGACCTCGTTCACTACGGCGAGGACCCCAAGGACGACCGCCAGTATCGCTCGCACGTCGGCAAGCTGCTGACGAAGCACGTCAACAAGGTCGTGGCGATTCCCTGCCTGAAGGACCATCGCTCCGCCGGCGTGACCGGGGCCCTGAAGAACATCAGCCATGGTTCGGTGAACAACGTGGCGCGGTCGCACGCCAACAACTTCACCAACACCTGCAACCAGTTCATCCCCCAGGTGGTCAGCCACCCGCTGCTCCGCTCGAAGTTCGTCCTCCAGATCATGGACGGTATTCGCGGCATCTACAACGGCGGGCCGCAGGGGACGAAGGACGGCCGTTGGAGCTGGGACGAGAACGCCCTCTTCCTCGCCACCGACCCCGTCGCCATGGACCGCATCGAATGGGCGCGGATCGACGAGCGGCGGAAGATCCAGAATCTTCCGCCCGTGGCCGCCACCGGCAAGACGGCGCTCGATCCTCTCAGCATGGAAGGCTTTGACGTCCGTCAGCCGCAGCACATCGCGCTGGCCGGGACGCTTGGCCTGGGGACCTACCTGTTCGAGGGGAAGAAGGGCCCGTTCATCCGCCACGACGTAATCACGGTTTGACGACCTCGGCCGCCCGCCTCGTCAGCGACGGCAAGAACGCCAGCGCGGCGAGGCCGGCGGCCAGGATCAGGAACAAGGGCGACCAACCGGCGGCCGGAACGACCATCCCCGGGATGAACACGGCCGTCTCGCCCACCTTGCGGCTCCCCCGGTGGATCACCTGCACCGGGCGGAGCGTGCCGTCGGGGATGCGACGGTCGCTCTGGTAGGTCAGCGAATAGCCGGCGCCCAGGCGTTCGGCGATCGCCTCGTAGACCTTCCGCAACTCCTCCGCTCGACGCGCCGGGTAGTACTCTCCACGAGTCCCCGCGGCGAGCTGCTTCAGGCCGTTGACGTCGATCTCGCGCTCATTGCCGAAGCCCAGGGTGTAAATCGGCAGGCCGAGCTGTTGGCCGCTCGCGACGTCGTCCTCCAACGGGGTCGAGCTTGAGGTGTCCAACCCGTCGGTCAGGGCGACGATCACGCGCCGGCCGGTCTGGTCTTCGAGCAGCTTCAGCGCCATGGCGACGGCGTCGTAGAACCGCGTTGGTCCGTCGGCGAACAACTCGTCGACGGCCTTGCCGACCTTCACGCGGTCGGTGGTGAACGGCCGGATCAACTCAACCTGCGAGCTGAAGGCGATCACGGCGATCTTGGAGCCCTGGGGAATCTTCTCCAGGAACCGGGCCACCGCGCCCTTCAGCGAGGCGAGTTTCGCCTCCTCGTTCATGCTGCCGCTGCGGTCGACGACCAGGACGATCGTGGTCGGGACGTTCTCCTTGGTGAGCGGGGCCTGGAAATCCAGGATCGGCCGCTCCTGGCCCTCCTCAGTGACGCGAAACTCGTCCTTCGTCGCATCGCGGACGAACGTCCCGTCCGGCTTTCGCAGCTCGAACTGCACGCCGATTTTGGGGAAGTCGTCCTGGCTCGCACCGGTGACGACGACGGAGAGGTCGTCGGAGGCGGGGGGAGCAGGAGCGTCTTGCGCGCGGACGGATGTTGCTGCGACGAGGAAGAGAACCAGGAACAGGATGCCTCCGATCGGGAACCCGACGGCCTTCCCCCCTCGCGGGGGAAGGTGGCCGCGCAGCGGTCGGATGAGGGGGGATAGGCGCGGCTTCGAAGTTAATGTGCCGGATGCGCGAGCGACGCCGGTCGCCCCCTCATCCGGCCCTTCGGGCCACCTTCCCCCGCAAGGGGGGAAGGCCGGTTGGGACTGAATCGAACTCGTTCTTCGGTCGTTCATACGGTCCCCCCCTTCCCCGGCGGGAACGCCAGGCACGAGGCCGTCGCCAACGCCAGACCGAGCGCCGCGGCCGAGAGTGCCGGCGATCCGAAGAGGCTCTCGAAACTCCGCATCGCGGCGAAGACGACCGAGGCCGCCAGCACGCCGACGACGGCGCCGGCGAACGTGGAGGCGATCGAATCGCGGACGCCTCCGCTCATGCCGACGGCCCAGCCAAGGACCGCACCGACCAGCGCGGGGAACGCCGCTGCGCCCGTGAGGCGGGTTTCGCCCCCGCTTGCCAGGAACGGCAGCCGGTTTCCCAGGGCTGCCAGGCCGCGGAGGGCCAGGACGACCACCGGGAACATCCAGAGCCGATTGGCGACCGAGATCCCTCCCAGTCGATCGCCAAGAGGACGCATCGGCGACCACCCGGGGCCGACCGGCTCGGGCGAGTCTGGGATCGTCTCCACGCGAGGCCGCTCGACGCGGACTCCGACTCGGCGCGAGACCCCCCCGGCGGTGATGACCACCGCACCGAGCGTGGCGTCGAAGGCGCCTTCGGGCGGTTCAATCTCGACGACGATCTCGGCTTCGTCGACGATCGCCCGTGCCTTGTCCTTCGATCCGGGCGCAACGCGGATGGCGTCCGGCGATCCGACGGCAGCTTCGACGGTGATCGTCGGCCGCAGGATGCGATAGCCGACGTTGGCGATCCGGATCGACTTCCGAACCACGCCGCCGACCGTGTTCGACGGAACGCGCAATTCATCGGGATGGACGTCCAACTCGGGAGCCGCCGGCTTCGTCGTCGGCAGTCGGCCGAGCCAGTCGTCGAGCACGTCGTCAGGCGACCAACCCGGCTCCCGGCGCGGGAGGAGATCGGTCCTTCCCACGCGCTTGAGGTGCTCGCCGATCCTTCCCGTCGCCAGCTCGTCGCGGACCGTCGTCCACTTCTGTGCGGAGAGCGTCAGGAAGTCGTCCCAGGTCCGGCACGCCGAACCGTCCTGGAAGGCGTAGGGGATTGAAAGCGGGCCGGTTCTGACCGGTGGCGGCGTGGGTTGTGGTGGCGATGGAGGCGGCGGCGAGGGTTTCGGTTTCTCGGCCGCCGGGGCGGGGCGGGCCGCGCCGTTCGTGGGGGCCGAGGCAGGTTGGGGCTCGGGCTTCTTCGCGGCCTCGGAGCGGACGACGAGTTGGATCGCGCCGATCTGCACGACGTCGCCGGGGGCGAGCGCTCGCTCCTGCTTCGTGAACAACCGCTGTCGGTTGACGAACGTGCCGCCGGGGCTCTCAAGGTCACGGATCGAGAGAATCTCGCCGGCCAGCGTCAGCACGGCCTGTCTCGGCGCCATCTTGCGCGGGGTGTCGCCTTCCTGGTCGGCCAGGCTGATGAATGAGGGAGCCCAGGGGCCGTTGCCGAGGATCGTCTCGCCGCCGTCCAGCGAGTATCGGCGGCCGGGCTCGCGGCCCTTGGCGATCTCCAGGATCCATCGCGTCTTGGTCGTGGTGGTCGCGGCCATGAGGTCCTACCGTCGTCGAAAGATCATGGAGGTCTTCCCCAGCTCGATCCGGTCGCCGTCGCCGAGCTTGCGTTCGCTGGGGCAAGGCGAGCCGTTGACGCGGGTCGCGCCGGAGCGGGAGAGGTTGCGCAGGACGTAGCCGTCTCCGGAGCGGACGATCTCCGCGTGAGAACGCTCCACGGCCGAATCGCCGAAGACGCCCACGTCGGCCTGTTCGTCCAGTCCCAGCCGATTCACCGACCGCGCCAGCAAATAAATCCGTCCTTCCTGGCGACCGCTGGCGATCTGGATCCAGGCCCGTCGCAGGGCTTGCTCCACCAGGGCCAGAAACAGTCCCAGGCCCGCGCCCAGGATCACGATCCCGAGCGACTGGCTGACGCTGTATCGATTCCCGAGCGCGATCCGCAGCGCCTCGAAGCAGAGCCCGCCGATGAACCCACCGATCCCGCCGCCGATGAGGCCGAAGACGAGTCGTTGGAACGACCGATCGGCGATCCCCTGCCCCAGCCCGATGCCCAGCCCGAGCACCGCCCATGAGAGGGCCCGGCCCATCAGACCGCCCTGGAAGACGCCGATGACGACCTCGCCCAGCAACAGCCCGATCGCGCCGCCGATCGCGGAGGCCGGCGTGGCTCTCGCCACGGCGCGGGCCGTCTTCCGCCAGGAGCCGTCGCGCAGCGGTCCCCAGGCGTTGAGGAAGAAGCCGATCGCCCCGCCGATGATCGCCCCGGCCCAGGCGTCGCGGACGTAGACGGATTTGGCGTCGACCGTCTCGACATAGAGGTAGAGGCCGAACAGAGCCCCCAGCGCGCCGGCCAGCGCCAGGTCATAAGCCTGACGGACGCTCGGCCAGAAGCGGCCGGGCTGGAGGGCCTGGGCCATGATGTAGGGATTCGGGTTGGCTGCTGCTGTGGTCATCGGCTCATGATCCGCAACGAGCGGCCCCCTTCGGCGATTACGCGGGCGATGTGGCCGAACGTCCGGACCAGTTCGCCGCCGCCCTGGACGAAGATCGATGCGGCCTCGCTGGAGGCCAGGCTGTCGAGATAGTCGCGATCCGCGTCGCCCATGCCAATGGCGACGATCTCGATCCCCTGTCCCTTGGCCGCCTCGGCCTGCTCCAGGGCGCTCTTGGCGGCGTCTGGGTAGCCGTCGGTCAGGACGACGATGTAACGGCGGGCGTCGTCGGCGACCATCTCGCCTCGGGCCAACTCCAGGGCGTCGGAGAGATTTGTCGACCCTTCGGCGTCGAGCCGGTGGATCGCCGCGTGCAGCCGGCGGACGTTGTTGGTGGCCGGGGCCATCAGCGCGACGTTCGTGGCGAACGAGATCAGGCCGACCTCCATCGACGTGAAATCGCAGCGCTCCAGAAACTCGCGGGCGGCCTGCTGGGCTTCGGCCAGCGGTTCGCCCATCATGCTCGAGGACCCGTCGATCAGGAGCATGACGCGGACCTTCTCGCCCGTCGATCCCTCGGCGGCCGTCCGAGGCGGCCCGGCGAGCCAGGAGAGGTCGTCGGGGACGGGCTCAACGCTCATTTCCAGCCGGTGTCCGGTGTCGCGCTGGGAGGCGTGGACCTGCACCACACCGTCGGCGTCGTACGAGAGCCCCACGTCGACGGCGACCTCGGCGTCGGTCGCGGCGATGCCGTGGAAGGCGTACTTGCCCAGGATCGTGCAATCGAGCGGCGCGGCGCTCTCGCCCTGGGTCAGATAGACCTCCAGCTTCGTGTTCATGCCGCCGTGGGTCTCGTGCATGTAAGTGCGGACGGCCTCGGCGGGGATGGGGACGTTGCGGCGGACGACCACGTCATTGACGTACTCCGAACCATCAGCCGAGACGGCGACGACCCCCAGGCTGTGCGACATCACGTCGATGACCTTCCGGGCCGGCGGCGGGGCGGCCGTCATGCCCAGAGTGAATTTCGGCAGCGCGTCGCCGATGGTCTCGCCGGCCTCGGTCGCCGCCTGCACGGCCGCGCCGAGGGCGACGACCTCGTCGACGTTCACGCCGGTCCGGGGCGGCTTGCCGGCCATGTGGGCGACGTAGGAGCGGACCATCGGCATGCGGGTCGAGCCGCCGACGAGCAGGACGCCGTCAAGCCGGAGCCAGTCGAGCCCGGCCTCGCCGAGGGCTTCTTCAGTGAGCCTTCGGGTGCGGTCCATCAGTGGGGCGGTCATGCCCTCGAACTCGTCGCGGGTGATCTCGAAAGTCCGGCGCTCGGAGCCGAGTTGCAGGGTGACGCGGGCGGTGGTGCGTTCGGAGAGGGTCCACTTGGCCTGCTCGCTGCGGACGAGGACTTCATTCAGGGCGACGGGGTCGTCGAGCGGGTCGAAGCCGGTCTCCTCGGCGAACTTCTCGGCGAAGTAGGTGGCGATCCGATCGTCCCAGTTCTTGCCGCCGAGGTCGTGGTCGCCGGCCGTCGCCAGCACGGCGACGTCCTCCGGCGTGATCCGAGCCACGGTGACGTCGAACGTGCCGCCGCCGAGGTCGTAGATGAGCACGGTCTCGTCGACGTCGGCCGAGCGGTTCAGGCCGTAGGCGAGGCTGGCGGCGGTGGGCTCGTTGATGATCCGCATGACGCGGAGCCCGGCGGCCTCGCCGGCGGCGATCGTCGCCTTGCGCTGGGCGTCGCCGAAGTACGCCGGGACGGTGATGACGGCGCGGTCGACCTCCTCCCCCATCGCGGCCTCGGCGTCCTCCTTGAGCCGCCTGAGGACGATGGCGGAGAGGTCGGCGGCCGAGTACGACTGCCCCTTGAACTCCAACTGATAGAGCGGGCTCCCCATGTGGGGCTTGAAGAAGCTGGCGATCTCCGAGTCGCCCAGCCGCGCCCACTCCTTCGCCTCCTGTCCGACCGCCGGCGGGTCGACGCCGAAGTAGATCACCGACGGCGTGATGTTCGCCCCCTCGCGATTCGCGATCACCTCCGGCCGCCCGTACGCGTTCCGCCGCGCCACCACGGAATTCGTCGTCCCCAGGTCGATCCCCACGAACGCGGCCATCGGTTCAGCCCTCCTTGCCCGGTGCGACGATTTCGCGGACCCAGCGGCGAAACTCCTTGATCCACGCTCGGTCGGTTCCTGAGCGGTAATCGCGAACGAATGCCGCGAGTTGCTCTGTCGGGACGATCGGGAAGCTAGGACTCTGCTTTGACGTCGAGTAAAGCTCATCCCGCAGGATGTAGACGACGATCGACGATCCGTCGAACCGCCATACCTCTGGGACCTTCAGCGCGGCGTATATTCCGAGGCGTTTTCGGGAATCACTCGTCACGTCGATCTCGACGGCCAGATCCGGCGGCGGGTCGGTCGCTGGATCGTACTCGCGCCAATCATCGACACGGGAGGCGCTGGCGATCAAAAAGCAAGCGTCGGGTTCTAACCCTTGTTCGAGGGCCTGACTGGCGAACGTCGTGGATCCGAGCGCGAAATAGTCGACCTCCAACTCGTCGGCAATGGTCTCGATCATGCGAGTGAACAGCGACTTGTATCTCTCGTGGATCGGGAGCGGCGTCATGAGTTCGAGCATCCCTCGATCATAAGTCAGGCGCAGGGAGCGATCCTTGAACAGGTCAAGAAGGGTTTCGTATTGCGACCACGGGACGCCGTGGAGCACCAATCGGCGGCCCTCGGTATCGGTATGCTCGGCGATGGACATAGCGGCTCCTGACGCGGCTTTACCGATCCGGCTTCGATTCGACAGTGGCCGGAGCTTGCAGCGTCTCGAAATACTTCCACATCATATCGAGGACGGCTGGAAACTCGCCGTAGCAGGAATAATAGATCTTGATCCAACGGTCATCGTGACGGGCGGCCAGCGTCGATCTGAGATAGCCATGGCGACTGATCGCGTTGGTTTGACGGCGATCACTTCCTATGTAGAACGAGGAATCAGGGGCTTGATACTTAGTCGTGAGTCAAGCGGATCGACCCAAGAAAGAGATCTCGTGGCCGACGGCCTCTCTCTCCGGCTCCTTCAAGGACCACTCTCCGGACAGAAAAGGGCTGTTCCTCGTCTGAATCCAGAAGGTGAAGTCGCCGTGAGAGACGTCAGGATTCTCTGACAGCTTCACCTCCCATCCAGAGGGCCGGACCATTAACCACGCGCTTGGAAGGTAGACACGGTACGACTCGTCGGGTGGGGATGTCGGGACGACCGGCGTCGAATACGGGAGCTGAAGAATGGGAGGAATGAGAAAGCAGATTAGTAGCCCGAGCACTGAGGCGACCACTAGCATTTCGCCCAGGCGGGATCTCAATCGGCGTTCCTCGGCCATGCCATTCTCTCCGGGACCTCACGACACCGTCAGCAGCCGGAGCGCCGTGGAGCGTTCCTCGACGGCCTCGGAGTCGCTGACGGCCTCGGTCTGGAAGTCGACCTCGATGGCGCCGCCGGCGGTCAGGTCCAGGGCGGTGACGTTGAGGCGGCCGTCTCTCGTGATGGCGAACTTGACGCGGATCGGGCTGTGGGCGGGGAGGCGTTCGGGGAGGTTCAGCGTCGCCACGCCGACTTCCTGGCAGTCGGTCGGCTCGGGGCTGTCGCGCTCGCCCGACATAACCTTGATGTCCACGGCCATCTGATTGTCGGCGTCGGTGCCGAAGTCGGTCGAGCGTTCGAAGGGGACCTCGGTGTTCCTCGGCAGGAGATAGACGACGACCTCTTGCCGTTTGTCGTTCAGGGCCACCACGCCCAGGCTCTTGGACAGGACGTTGACGATCTTCGTTCCGACCAACTCGCGGACCGGGCCCGTCAGTGTGAAGCCGAGCTGCTTCTCCAGGCGGTCGAGGGCCTCGGCCACCTCTTCCTCGGGGACGTCGCTCAGCTCGATGGGAGCCCGGTCGGCGTCGGCCGACGCCTCACCCGCTTCGGCGGCCTCGGCGGCGAGGATCTCCTGCACGCCCTGCTGGAGCGACTCCTTCAGGCCGTAGAGCGCCGCGCCCTTGGCGACGGCCTCGTCCGGGTCGTAGCTCTCGGGCTCGACGTTGAACTCGGCGATGATCCGGTCGCGGACCTGGGGCATTCGCGTGGCGCCGCCGACGAGGATGATCTTGTCGAAGGTCTGGCAGCCCTTGGCGCGGGCGTCGTCGAGCATCTCGCGGGTCAGCTCGATCGTGCGGTCGAGGAGGTGCTTCGTGACCTCCTCGAACTTCGCCCGGTCCAGTTCGACGCGGGCCTGCTTGCCGGCGTGGGTCACGCGGAACGGGGCCTTGTCGCGCTGGGAGAGCGTCTTCTTGCCGCGCTCGGCCTGGAGCGTCAGATCGTTGAGGACCTCAGGGTCGTCGAGCGGGTCGGACTCCTCGCCGGTCTGCTCGCGGAATTGTTCGGCGAGGTACATCACGACGGCCTCGTCCCAGAGCACGCCGCCGAGCCGGTGGTCGCCGCCGGTGCAGACCACGCGGATGAGCCGGTCCTTGATTTCGATCATCGTGACGTCGAAGGTGCCGCCGCCGAGGTCGTAGACGAGGACCGTCTGGTCGGCCCCCTGCTCCAGCCCATAAGCGACGGCCGCGGCGGTGGGCTCGTTGAGGATCGCCCGGACGTTCAGCCCGGCGAGCCGGCCGGCGTTCGCGGTGGCCTCGCGCTCGGGCGTCCCGAAGTAGGCCGGGCAGGTGATGACGACGTCGGTCACCGATTCGCCGAGCGCGACCTCGGCGTCGCCGACGATCTTGCGGAGGATGAACGAGGAGACGTCCTCTGCGTTGTACGTCTTCCCCTCGTTCTCGAAGACGAAGTTGGGGTCGCCCATGTGCTGCTTGACCCGCGAGACGACCCGGTGCGGCTCCACCTTGGCCGACTCCTTGGCCGTGTCGCCCACGATCACGGCGTCGCCGTCGAACAGGACGACCGAGGGGGTGATCCGCTCGCTCTCCTGGTTCGGCACCACCACCGCCTTGCCGTGCTCGTCGACGTACGAGATCACGGAGTACGTCGTCCCCAGGTCGATCCCGTAGACGCGCTTCAAACCCTCGGGCTGAGACATGTGGGGCGCTCCCGCTGGGTGCTGGATCAGGGCCGGCGATCGAGAAGGTGCGACGGCCTTCGTCGTGAACTGGACATGGACGCCTGGGTCGAGGGGCTCGATCGGTCGTGGCTGCGGCGACGGCCCTTCGGAGTGTTCGCCGTCCGCCTCCGTTTCTTCAACCGACTTCCCTATATTATTCGGATCGCCGGCGACTGATGGAAGCGCGCAGGCTCTTTGGAATCTCGGATCGGCGGTCGCCACGAGCGCCGGCCTCTCCCGTCGCGTCGGTCGACCGCCGATCGGCTCTGGACGGAGGAGCCTGGAATCCCTACGCTATAGATTGACCGGGAGCCGTGGGCGGCTCAGGCGTCCTCTCTCCTTCCCAACTGGTTTCCCGAGGCGGCGAACGGAATGCGCTAAATCAAGCGTGATTTCGGCGCGGCGATCGGTCGGGGCGGGCCACGGAACAGTCATCGGGACGACTCGGCGGTTCGTCTTATGCTCAAAGGCATCGGTGTCAGTCCTGGCGTGGTGGTGGGCGTCGCCTACCGGGTGGAGTCGGTGCTCGGCGCTGGGGAGCCTCAGTCGCTCGAGAGCGCGGCCATGGTCCCCGGCGAGATCGCCCGGTTCGACCGCGCGGTCGAGGAGACCACGGTCGAGCTGGAGACGTTCGTCCAGCGGATCGCCCTGGAACTGGGGACGCCCGCGGCCGACATCTTCAAGACCCACCTCCAGATGGTCAACGACCCGGAGATGACCGCGCGGGTCCATGCGGCGATTGAGAAGAAGCGGCTGACGGCGCTCTCGGCCTTGCAGTCGGTGATGAACGCCTACGCGGCGCAGTTCGCCCGGATCGATCAGGACTACTTCCGCGAGCGCGTCACCGACGTTCGCGACGTGATGACCCGGATCGGCTCACACCTGACGCGCAAGCCCGGCCCGGCCGAAAACGGCAACGGCGCAACCGAGTCGCATGCCGGCGAGGAGCCGGTGATCCTGGTGGCTCATGAGATCCTCCCCAGCCAGGCGATGAGCCTGGGGAACCTGGCGATCGCCGGGATCGTCACCGAGACCGGCGGCTCGACGAGCCACGCCGCGATCCTCGCCCGCAGCCGAGGCATCCCCGCCGTCTCAGGCGTCGACGGGATCATGAACGACGTCGTCGCCGGTGACCTCATGGTCGTCGACGGTCGCGAGGGCCACGTGATCGTTCGCCCCGACCGCGAGGCCACTTCCGCCTACCGCAAGGTCCAGCGCGAGTTCTTCCTGCTGAAGGATCGGCTGGTCGCCAATCGCGATCAGCCCGCCGTGAGTTGCGACGGCACCCACGTCGAAGTCCTGGCCAACATCAACAACCTCGCCGACGCGCAGGCCGCCGATTCCGTCGGCGCCGCCGGCGTGGGCCTCTTTCGGACCGAGTATCTCTTCCTCACTCACCACGACGTTCCCGGTGAGGAAGAACAGTACGAGTACTACCGTCAGATCGTCCTCAGCTCCCCCAACAAGACGACCACGATCCGCACCCTCGACCTCGGCGGCGACAAGACGGTCCCCTACCTGGGACGCCGCAACGAGCCGAACCCGTTCATGGGCTGGCGCTCGGTCCGGATCTTCTTCGAGAACCCCAAGCTCCTGGTGACCCAGATCCGCGCCATCCTCCGCGCAGGAAGGCACGGCAAGGTCTCCATGCTCTTTCCGATGATCACGACCGTGGAGGAGCTGCGTCGGCTCAACACGATGGTCAAGGAGGCCAAGAGCAACCTCAGGCGCGAGGGGGTCCCGTTCGCCGACGACGTCAAGACGGGCGTCATGGTCGAGGTCCCCGCAGCCGCCGTCTGCATCGACGCGCTCCTGCGCGAGACCGACTTCATCTCGATCGGCTCCAACGACCTCATCCAGTACCTGGTCGCCGCCGATCGCGACAATCCCAAGGTCGCCCACCTCTGCGAGCCCCTCAGCCCGTCGATCTTCCGGATTATCAACATGGTCCTGGAGGCCTGCCAGCGCACGGGGACGCCGGTCACGGTCTGCGGCGAGATGGCCGGCCAGCCCAGGGCGGCGCTGGTCCTCTTCGGCATGGGCCTGCGGCGGTTCAGCATGAGCCCCGCCTTCGTCCCCCAGATCAAGGCGCTGATCGCCTCCGTGACGACCGCTCAGGCCGAACGGTTCGCCCACCACGTCCTTCAGCTCTCCACGAGCGACGAGATCCGGGCCTACCTCTCCGAGCGGCTGCACGAGGTTTCCGCCGAGCTGGAAGCCATCGACTTCGCCTGACCCTCACGCCCGCTGGAAGAGCCGGGCGACGGCGAAACAAACCAGCGGCGCCAGGTTGACCAGGGCGATGAACGGGAACCCGCGATACCCGATCGTCGCGAAAAACACCGCCGTCGCCGCGACGGTCGCGAACGCGCCGGGCCACGCCCAAACCGTCGTCGCGGCGAGCGCCAGCAGCATTCCGAAGTGGAGCGCCTGCACCCACCAGACCCAGAGCAGCGGCCAGGCCGTGCCGCTGGCGAGGAACCATTCTCCCAGGTGCTCGACGAAGAAAGCGCCCCAGAACAGGAAGAGCAGCAAGGCGAATCCACGCCCCGCCCACTCGAATGCATCGGCGAACCAATTTGATGTCTGTTGCATGGTGAATCTCCCGGGGGCGATGATTCTCCCCGAATGATTCATGCTCAAAGGTCGACCGACTGTGCCGTCGGGCGGATGAATCCGCGAGCGTCGTGGGTCGTCCTCCTTGACCCAGTCTGCCCGTTGTGAAGCGCAGGCGGCAAGAAGACCGCGCCAGCCGTGAAATCCACGGTTGTCCGGGCGTTAAGGCCGATTCTACAATGATCGGTAGCGGCGAGAATGACCGTGCGCTCCCTGGGCGAAAGCGAGGCTGCCGTGGGTCGCGGAATGCTGGGGCTGGGCGTCGGTCTGTCGCTCGCACTCTCGGCTGCCGTCGCCGCGACGCGGGCCGATCTGATCGCGCTGAAAGGGGGCGGTCAGGTGCAGGGGAAGGTGGTCCCAGACCCTGACGACAAAAAGGGCGAGCGCATTTTCGTGGTTCTCCCCCGTGGGAAGACCCCCCTGACGCTCCGGAAGGACCAGATCCTCGACGTGCTGGCCCAACCCTCGCCGCTCGACGGGTACGCGGAGCGACGGGCGAAACTCGCCCCCTCGGCTCAGGCCGATTACGACCTCGGTGTTTGGTGCCAATCGCACGAACTCCCGGATCTGGCCGAGGTCCATTTCGAGGCCGCACTGAAACGCGACCCTGACTTCGCCGACGCCCACCGCAAGCTCGGACACGTCGAGCATGACGGCAAATGGCTGACGGCCGACGAACAGCGGCGGGCGGCGGGGATGGTCCTGCACAAGGGGAAGTGGGTCCTCGCTGAAGAGAAGGCGAAGGACGACGAGCAGGCCCAGAACTCGGCCGGATTCGCCTCCTGGGTGCGTCGGATCAAGGTGCTCGTGCAGGGGACTCAGTCCGAGTCGCCCGACCGCCGCCGCGACAGCATCGACCAACTGATGCAGCTCAGGGATCCGGAGGCCGTCGGCCCGCTGGTCAAGGTTCTGGGCGAGCAGGACCAGGACCTCCGAACCATGTTGGCGCAGGTTCTTGGCGAGATCCCAGGCGACGCCGCCGCCAGGTCCCTTGTGGACATGATCCTGCGCGATCCTGACGACGCCGTCCGCAACGTGGTCGTCGATCGGCTCCGGAAGCGGGAGGAAGCCATCGTTCCCTCGCGGCTGGTCAAGGCGCTCAAGTCGTCGGACGTCTCGGTCATCAACCGTGCGGCCTGGGCGCTGGGGCGTCTGGACGTCTTCTCCTCCGTGCCGAGGCTGCTGGAGGTCCTCGTCACGACGGAGGAGCGGGTCGTTCTGATCCCATCCAGTCGACCGGCCTATCCCGGGTACGGCCAGCCTCCCCTGATCGCCTACAACGGTAGTTCGGCGGCTTACATGACGGGCCCGGTGGTCGGACCGGGAGCCGTGGCGTATGGGGCGTTCGTCGTTCCCAACGTGATCGGTTTCGACCCACTGAACGGCGGGGCGCCGATCAGCGTCGGCGATGGCATGACCTCTGGTGGGGTGTTTGGCGCCGGGGTGGGCGCCGATCGCGGCCCACAGCCGGGAATCGTGTACATTACCTCGCAGAACGTGGAGGTCCGCACCGCGTTGAACAAGCTCACGGGTCAGGACTTCGAATACGACGTCGCCGCGTGGCGGGCGTGGATCTCTCGGTTCTTCAACCCTCGTCCCGACCCCATCCGTCGCGCCCCTCAGCCTTGACTTGATCCCGCGACGGCCTCGACGTACCATTCGGGCTCGGGACCGGGGGCCCTGGGGGAGAGGCTGACATGGAGGTCGAGATCGACGACGAACGCGACATCGAGCGGATCCGGCTGATCCGCGAGGTTCGCCAACGCCTCGAATCATTGGCAAGGGCCGGGGTCTCCACGCTGCCGAAGTCCCCGGAACGTCCGCCCGTTCCGCGTTCGGCCGTCGTTGAGCCCCCGCGCGAGGCCCCCCCCGTCATCTCCGCCCCTGCCTCTCCACCGGTGGTCGAGCAGCCCAAACCGGCGGCGGCCCCTCCGCCGCCGCCGAGGCCCGCCCCGCCGCCCAAGCAGAGACCGGTCGAAGCCCCGGGCTCCCTTTTCGGCGCCGTCGAATTCAAGGCTCCCTTCATCGAGCCGGCGGATCGTTCGGCGGCCCTGGCGGTGATCGCACAGGAAGTCGCCGCCTGCGTCCGCTGCCCGGTCCTGGTGCAGAACCGAACGCAGACCGTCTTCGCCGATGGATCGCCCACGGCCCGGCTCATGTTCATCGGCGAAGCGCCCGGAGCCGACGAAGATCGCCGCGGCGTCCCGTTCGTCGGCAAGGCGGGCCAACTCCTGACGGACATGATCACCAAGGGGATGGGCCTGCGCCGGGAGGACGTCTACATCGCCAACATCCTCAAATGCCGTCCCCCTGAGAACCGCGACCCCACGCCCGAGGAATCGTCGAACTGCTTCGGGTATCTCGAACGACAGATCGAGATCGTCCGCCCCGAATATCTCTGCTTGTTGGGGAGGATTTCGGCGACGACCCTTCTCAACACGGCTCTGAGCATGAGCCGGCTTCGAGGGCGCTGGCACCGCGTCTTCGGCGTCCCGACGATCGCCACGTACCACCCCGCCTACCTCCTCCGCAACCCTGCGGCGAAGAAGGACTCGTGGGAGGACCTGCAAATGCTCATGAGGGCGATGGGGCTGGTCGTGCCGAAGAAGAAGGGTTGATCGACCGCGTCCGCGGCTGTCTCGCCTGGATGATTCGTTACGTCCGTAAATCCGTTTTTCACTTCGGAAACTTGCGGCGGGGCCTGCTAAGATCATCCCATCCGACGCTCTGAGGGCTCTCAGCCCGCGGCTGGACCTCGACGGCTCGGCGTGGGAGGTCCTGGAAGATGAGCGAGCGATCACCCGAGGAGACCCACGGGCCTTCGCCCTCCGAGGTCCAGCGCATGGCCGAGGCCTGCGCGCGCTTTGAAGAGGCATGGCGGCGAGGCGATCGGCCCGATTTGGAAGAGAGCCTGGCGGACGCGGGGCCGCAAGCGGACCAACTGCTGGAACGGCTGCTGTCGCTGGAGTTGACCTTTCGCGCCGATGCCGGCGAGGAGCCGAAGCCGGAAGAATACATCTCTCGATTCCCGGCTTCTCGCGGCCTCGTGGAAGCGGCCTTCGCCGAGCTTTCGACGGCGGGCGGGGCGAGTCGCAAGGCCCCTCTGAGGGGTGTGAATTCCCGCAACCTGCTGGTCGGTATTCTTGCGCTTCAGAACGGGTTCATCGACCACGCGTCTCTCATCGCGGCGATCCAGGCGTGGGCGGTGGACAAGTCGCGGCGGCTCGGCGAGATCCTCCTGCGCGCCGGCAAACTGGACGCCAGGCAACTCGAACTGCTGGAGGCTCTAGCCGAGGAGCATCGCCGGCGGTTTGGCGACGACGTCCACAAGAGCCTCGCCGCCTTCGGCTCGCTCGCCCCGGTGATTCGAGCCGTCGAGGGGATGGGCGACCCCGACGTCGAGGCGAGTCTCACCACGCCGCCGACGACCGGCGACACAGATGCCACCACGGCCCACGATGCACCCGATGCCGAGGCCGGCGAGAATCCAGCCGGAGGCGGTGGAGCACGCGGCAGATCCTGGTCGTCCTCGCGGTTCCGAATTCTCCGCTTCCACGACGCCGGGATGCTCGGTCGGATTTTCATCGCTCTGGACCAGGAGTTGAACCGCAACGTCGCCCTGAAGGAGATCCAGGAAAAGCACGCTTACCATCCAGTCAGCCGAGACCAGTTCGTGCTAGAGGGGATGGTCACCGGCGCCCTGGAGCACCCGGGCATCGTGCCGGTCTACAGCCTCGGTACGCATGAGGACGGCACCCCGTTCTACGCGATGCGGTTCATCCAGGGGCCCAGTCTGCGCGAAAAGCTGAAGCAACTCCACGGCGCGACCGACGCTGCACCGCCGCCGCCCGGTGAGCCGCCCGTCACGCTCCCCAGGCTGCTCCGGCATTTCGTGAGCGCCTGCCAGGCGATGGCCTACGCTCACAGTCGGGGGGTGCTGCATCGCGACCTGAAGCCGGACCACATCCTCCTGGGTCCGTTCGGCGAGACCCTCGTCGTTGACTGGGGGCTGGCCATGCCGATCCCCCGGAAGGAGGGCGAATCGGCCGTCGTCGGCGACTCGATTCATCTGCCGCCAGGCGGATACGACTCGACCCTGGCGCAGGATGGCGTCGTCGTCGGAACGGTCGCCTACATGAGCCCGGAACAGGCGGGCGGCTTCATCAGTCGGATGGATCAGACCAGCGACGTCTACGCGCTGGGGGCCATTCTCTACGCGATCCTGACAGGGAAGGCTCCGTTCACCGGCGGAGACTTCGCCACCATGCTCGGCCGCGTCCGAAGGGGCGACTTCGCCCGGCCTCGCGAGATCAACCGCGACGTCCCTACCGCGCTGGAAGCCGTCTGCCTGAAGGCCATGGGCCATAATCCCGGAGATCGTTACCCCACGGCCGCCGACCTGGCGCAGGACGTCGAGCGATGGCTCGACGACGAGCCCACGATGGCGTTTCTCGAACCGCTTCCGATACGCGCCGGCCGCTGGCTCCGCCGGCATCAAACCACGGCTGCGGCGGCGGCCGTTGCGCTGATTTCCACGCTCGTCGGGCTCGCCGCGTTGAACGTCCAGACGGCTCGGGCCAATGCGGCGATCCGCAGCGAACGCGATCTGGCCGCCGTCGCGCGAGACCAAGCTGTGGCGGCTCGACGAGAAGTGGAGGAGAACTACGCGAAATCGCTGGATCTGACCGAACGCTTCCTCGAACGGATTGCGGCCGAGGATCTCCTCCTCATCCCGGCAGCGATCCCCCTGCGCGAGGACACGGCTGGGATGGCGGCCGGTTTTCTGGATTCGATCTCGAAGTGGAAACCGGCTGACCCAGAGGTCCGCTTCCAGACCGCGAGAAACTATCGAGAACTGGCCAATATCCGGAGGATTCAGGGGAAGCTGGACGAACAATCTTACGACCGGGCCGTTGCACTCCTCCGCGAAGCAGCGGTGATCCGGCCCGACGTTCCGAGGTACCGTGACTTCCTGGCGGAGACTCTGCTGGATCTGGGTGGGGCCCACCGCATCCGGAACGACCCCGATCGGGCCGCTCCGTTTCTCGCCGAGGCCGCGAAACTGAGCGAGGCGCTCCGCTTGGAATACCCCAAGGAGCCCAGGTACCAACGGACCGAGGCGAGGGTCTCCAACTCGTTGGCGAACAATCACCTCGGCGTCGGGAGCTTCAAGGAGGCTGCGGAAGCGGCCGAGCACGCTGTCGGTCTCATGAAACCACTGGCCGATTCCGAGAATCCGGGGAGGACCGACAGGCTTGAGGTGGTCTTGTTTCAGGATACCCTGGGCGAAGCGCTCCTGGAGTTGCGGGAATTCGCTCGGGCCGCCGCTGAACTCGGCGAGGTCGTCCGTCGGGCCGACGACGAAGTGCAGAAGAACCCGACCGACAAGCTCAAAACCGTCTTCCGGCAGCAACGTTCGAACGCGCGGACGAAGCTCGCGCGTTCGCTCGCCGGGGCGGGCGGGCAGGCCGAGCAGGCGAAGAAGGCCGTTGATGGGGCGGTCGGCGAACTGAGTGAGCTGTCGCGAATCAGCCCCAAGAACACGAACTACCGCAGGGCCCTCATCGAGGCCTTGCTCGCCCGCGCCGAATTGCAGGCCGCTGCGGGGGCCCTGCCGGAAGCTCGCAGCGACCTTACGCGCGCCGACGAGGAGGCTCAGGAGTTGATCAAGGCCGACGCGAAGAATTCGGCCTTCTCCGCGTTGAAAGGGCGGGCCCTCGGCAAGCTCGCTCTTCTGGACGTTCGCCAGTCGAACGTGAAGGCGGCGCGGCCCCGGCTGGAGGAGGCCCTCGTTCATCTCCGCTCAGCCCGAGATGTGAATCCCCGTAACGCGCGGACGCAGAGAAGCCTCGAAGAATTCGAGGTCGCATTGAGCGGCCTGCCGGCGGCCGGCGACTGAGAGCCTAGGTCTCTCCACTTGTTCTGTCAGGTATTCACGAGGACGTCATCGTCGGGAAGCTCGGGCGACTCGTTCTCCTCGGTGCTGGGATCTTCATCCGTCGCGACGATGTCGATGTCGACCGGATCGCTGCCGTTGGGCGGCTCATTCGTCAGGGTGATGTCTACCGAGGCTTGATCTTCCTTGACGTCGCCGTCCGCCTGCCCCTTCGTCGCCTTCTGCTCGATCAAAACGTATGGGTCTTTTTCGTATTTGAACCCCACGACAAGCAGAATGTACGTGGTCTTCTTGCCGAGCGACTGCTGACGAACGAGCAAACGTGTGATCTTATGTTTGCCATCGCCAAGTTGGACGTAGGGGATGGTGCCCTCTTTAATCGAGAGATCTCCTATGCCCTTCGCGAAGTGGAGAGCGACGCCTCGCCGGGACTTTTTGAAGATCTTGACGTGAGAGTCGGCCATGAAAGCGACCTCCCGATGTGGAGTTGCACAAATCCTTCTCGCACTATTACGCGTCTTGGTTTACTTCGTTGCAAGAAAAAATCGATATAGTCCGATCTGGGGCGTGGCGGCTGCGTTCGTTCGTGATTCAGTTGCTGAAGAGGAAATCGTCGAGCGGGTTTGGGACGTCGTTCGGTTCGGAGTCAACGCTGACGGCGGTCTCATGAATCGTCACGTTGCTCGGCGTGGTGCTTCCGGGCGGCGTATTTGTAACCGTGATATCGATGTCCGCTGTGTCGCCGAAAGTCACTTTCTCTTTTCTCTTGCTGAGCTTGCCGAAATGGTCGGCGTAGAATAAGCCGGCGATTAGTATGGAGTGTTTCGATCCGGGCCCAAGCGAGAGCTTTCGGATGACCGACCGAAGAATCGCTCGAGGATGCGTGGGATCGTTGCTCAGGGTCACTGTTCCCTGATTGGGAGCGACGGTGATGCGTCCGACGTTCTTCACGATCGCGACAATGACGACGGCACGCGCCTCCGCGAAGATTTTGACCCGAGGCGGCAACGCGGGCATGGCAGGGCTCCTCACGGTGTCTGGCGTCAGAGGTGGGCTTCGCGAGTTCTGCGTCTCGATGAAGTACAACGCCGAAGACGTGATGTTGCTTCTTCACCAGGCGAGGCGGGCTCTGCTCCGCGATCGTGCGAGTCCCGCCAACGAATCACTGCGGCAGAGTCAGGCGTTGGGGCGAATTGGTTCGGAATGATATTGTTGATCCGGATCCCATCGTATGCTCTCTGTCCGCCGCCGCAAGGGTGCAGAGATGCAGGATCGTCACGAATTCTCAACTCCAGCCATCCGCTCGAACTCAGCCTCGTCGAGTACGGCGACGCCCAGGGCGTGGGCCTTGTCGAGCTTGCTGCCGGGATCGGCGCCGGCCAGGACGTAGCCGGTCGATTTGGAGACGGAGCCGGTCACCTTGCCGCCCAGGCTCTTGATGAGCGTCTCGGCCTCCGCGCGCGAGCGTTTCGGAAGCGTTCCGGTCAGGACGAACGTCTTGCCCAGGAACGGGAGATTGGCGGCCGTTGATGAAACCGGGGTGTAGGGCTGCGGGTCGACGCCGAGTTCGGTCAACTCGTCGAGCAGGCGCTGGTGGTCGGGTTCCTGGAGGAACTCGTGAACGCTCGCCGCGACGACGGCGCCGACCTCGGGGACGGCTTCCAGATCGGCGAGGGACGCGTTGCGCAGCTCGGCGAGCGTCCGGAAACGCGTGGCCAGGACTTCGGACATCCGCACGCCGACGTGGCGGATCGCCAGACCGTTGATGAAGCGGTCGAGCGTCTTGCGCTTGCTCTGCTCGACGCCCGCCAACAAGTTCTCAGCCGACTTCTCCCCCATGCGCTCCAGTCCGGCGAGCGTCGCCGCGTCCAGCCGGTAGAGGTCGGGGAGGCTCCGGACGAGGTTGGTCTTCACCAGTTGATCGACGAGCTTGTCGCCGAGGCCCTCGATGTCCAGCGAGTCGCGGTGGGCGTACTGCCGCAGCCTCCGCTCGAACTGCTGGGAGCAGGCCGAGGGCCGGTTCGAGCAGCGGTAGTCGACCTCGCCGGGGTCGCGGACGACGGGGGCCTCGCAACTCGGGCAGCGGTCGGGGAAGACGAATTCGACTTCGTTGCCGGTGCGTGCCTCGGTCTCGACGCGGACGACCTGGGGGATGATCTCGCCGGCCTTCTGGACGACGACCGTGTCCCCTTCGCGGACGTCCTTGCGGCGGATCTCATCCGCGTTGTGGAGCGTGGCGCGCTTGACGGTCGTGCCGGCCAGGCGGACGGGTTCCAGCTCGGCGACCGGCGTGAGCTTTCCGGTCTTGCCGACCTGCACGGTGATCTGGGTGATCTTCGTGATCGCCTGCTCGGCCTCGTATTTGAACGCGATCACCCACCGCGGCGACTTGCTCCGCGATCCCAGCCGGTTGCGCTGGCCGAGGTCGTCCACCTTCACCACCAGGCCGTCGGTCTGGAAGTCGAGCGTGTTCCGCCGCGTCTCCCACTCCTTGGCGTGCTCGATGACCTCGTCGATCGAATCGCAGCGGACGACGTGCGGGCTGACCGGGATTCCCAGGGCTTTCAGCTTCTGGAATACGTCGTAGAAGGACGTCTCGTCGAGCCCTCGGACCTCGCCCAGGCCGTGGCCGATGAACTTGAGTCGGCGGCGGGCGCAGAGGCGGGAATCCAGCAGCTTGAGCGAGCCGGCCGTGGAGTTTCGCGGGTTCTCGAAAGGCTTGTCGCCGGCCTCCTTGCGCAGCTCGTTCAGGCGTGCCAGCTCGGCGTTGGTCATGTAGACCTCGCCGCGGACTTCCAAGACCTCGGGGGCCTTCCCGTGCAGCTTCAGGGGGAGGTCGCGGACGGTCCGCAGATTGGCCGAGATGTCGTCGCCGCGCTCGCCGTCGCCGCGGGTCGACCCTAGCACGAACTTCCCGTCTTCATAGCGGACGGAAACGGCCACGCCATCGACCTTCAACTCGACGACGTAGCGGACCGTCTCTCCTGCGTTGAGGCCGCGACGGACGCGTGCGTCCCACTCGCGAACCTCGTCGTAGTTGTAGGTGTTGTCGATCGAGAGCATCGGGACGGCGTGGACGACCGTCGCGAACTGGGATAGCGGCTCGCCGCCGACGCGCTGGGTGGGGCTGTCGGGTGTGGCGAGTTCCGGATGCTCGGCCTCGATCTCGGTCAGCCGCTGCATCAGCCGATCGTAGTCGCGGTCGCTGATCTCGGGGGCGGCTTCCTGATAGTAGAGCCGGTTGTGCCGCTCGATCTCGGCGCGGAGGGACTCGGCCTCGCGCTTCACGTCGTCCGTCGCCATCGTTCGGGCCTCCCTTCGCGCTTCTCATCTTATCGGCCCGAACCGGCCTCGGGGATCAGGACGAGCCTGTCGCGAGGAGGCGAAGCAGCCAGAGGACGACCGCGCCAAGGCCGACCCAGCCCGCGATCGTCCACCAGGTCGCGTAGATCAACATCCCGCGGCCGTCGACATGCACCTGCGAGCGAATCGGCGGCTCGATCCTGACATCCGGCGCGGAGGGCCGAGCCGGAGCCGCTGAATGGTCGAAAATGGGGCGGACGACAATGGTTGCGGCGGGCGGGCGGGTCGCGGCTTCCTCGGCTTTCTTCGCGCCGGTGCGTCGCAGGGCCTCGGCGAGGTCCTTCGTGTCGGTGATCTCACCGAGCGGGGGTAGCTCTCGATCGGCCGCAGGCGAAGCGACGGGCGAAGTTTCGGCCGGCGCAGTCGCCGGCTTCTGGGGGACCGGCTGGGCCGCCAGGCCTCTCGCCGCGGCGAGCTTGTCCTTCACGGACATCTTGCCGGCCGGCGCGGTCGGTGCCGGAGCGGGAGCCGCGGGAGGCGGCGTCGCGGCCGGCGACCCCTCGCCACGCGCGGCGGCCAGCTTCTCCTGGAGCGTCAGCTTGCGGCCCGGCGCAGCGGCGGCGGCGGCCGGTGCGGCTGCCGACGCCTGGGCCGGTGCGGGTGCCGTCAGGATGGTCGCGGGCTTGCGTTCGGCGCGAGCTTTCTCCAGCTTCTCGCGGAGCGTCAGCCGGCCCGGGGCGGCGGGAACGTCGGCGACGACCGGATCGCTGGACGCCGCCGCGCCGTTGCGGGCCGCGATGCGGGCCCCGCGCTCGACATTCGCCTGATCGAGCTTCTCCTGGAGCGTGAGGCGTCGGGCCGGTTCGGCCGTTGACGCGCCTGCGCGGGCCTCGCGCTCGAGCTGGGCCTGACCGAGCTTCTCCTGGAGGCTCAGCCGGGGCTGAGGACCGGCGGCCTTGGGCGTGGGCTCGGGAGCCGGCGGCGAAGGAGACGGCGCCGCTGGTTTCTGGGACTCGGCGGGGGTCTGGCCTCCGCGTCGGGCGGCTTCCAGGATCTCCTGAACACTCGGTCGTCTGGCCATCGTTCGCTTCCGGCCTGTCTGGCTCGAATCGCCCGAATCCGGCCGGCGTCCTCGGGACGTCGGTCGATCAGGCTCGGAGAGGTCCCGCGCGGGGGAAGGTCGGGGGCGTCGAGGACGCCCGCGCCGTTGCTCGCCGCCCACGACCCGACGCACCGGCCGCGGCGAAAATGGCGGGGCCGCGGGGCGTCGGACGACCTTCAGACTAGCACTTTCGCCCCCCTTGGTTCAACGTCGCTCACTTCATGGCGCTGTAGTCGGTGGGGGCCAGGAAGACGGATTCGACCTTCTCGGTGAGCGAGCCGTTCTTCTCGCTCTCGGCCTTGGCCTTGATCCACTCCGGATCTTCGCGGAAAGCCTTCCAGGTCTTGGTCGCGGCCTCGCGGTTGGGGTACGCGACGAGATAGATGAGGGTCTTGTCCTTGGCGTCCTTGTCGTCGGTGGGCACCCAGAAGCCGACTAATTCGGCCCCGTGCTTCTTGAGCAGGGCGCAGGTGTGGTCGCGGAACCGCTTGTGGAGGTCGACGAGCTTGCCGTCGGGCGTGTGATACGTGCGCAGCTCGAAGACGCGGTGGGGCTCGTCGGCCTTGGCCGAGAGGGTCATGGCGAATCCCAGCAGGAGCGTGGTCAGGGCGAGTCGCATCGTGATCGTCTCCCAGGTTCGGACGGCCGTCGCAATGGGCGGCGGCGGTTCGGGTTGTACCACGCGCCGAGCCGTCGACTCAAGGGAGCGGGCCTCCCGGTCGGTTGCGACCGAGACGATTGTTGAATAGAATTTGGATCGGGCGGAAGCCCAAGCCGATCCCCTCTCAACGGAGGACCCGCCATGACCTCACGACGGCTGTGGGTCGCCGCGTGGTCGGGGCTCACCCTGGGCCTGACCGCGGCGAACGCCCTGGGCGACGACGCATTCGAGGCCCAGATCCGACCCCTGCTCGTGGAACGTTGCCAGTCCTGCCATGGCCCCGACAAGCAGAAGGGGAGTCTGCGGGTCGACAGTCGCGAGGCGCTGCTGGAGGGAGGCGACAACGGCCCGGCCGTCGTCGCCGGCGACCCCGCGGGCTCGCCCCTGATCGAAGCCGTCCGGCGATCGGGCGAGCTGAAGATGCCGCCCGACGAGAAGCAGAAGCTGTCGCCCGAGGCCGTCGCCGCTTTGGAGCGTTGGATCGCCGCCGGCGCGCCGTGGCCGAAGTCGGCCGCGACGCCTGTCACGACTCGCAAGGACCTCTGGGCTCGCCACTGGGCATTCCAGCCGGTCGTCGATCCGCCGGTGCCGAAACCAGCCGAGACGTCCCTCATCCGGACCCCCGTCGACGCGTTCGTCCAATCACGGCTCGACGCCGCCGGGATTCCCCCGGCTTCCGAGGCCGATCGCCGCACGCTCATCCGCCGCGTCTCCTACGACCTGAACGGCCTGCCGCCGACGAATGACGAGGTCGCCGCGTTCGTCGCCGACCCCGATCCGGACGCCTATGAGAAGCTCGTCGACCGGCTACTCTCCAGCCCGAGGTACGGCGAGCAGTGGGGGCGGCTCTGGCTGGACGTCGCCCGGTACTCCGACACCAAGGGGTACGTCTACGCCCGCGAAGAACGCTTCTCCGTCCCCGCCCCCGCCTATCGCGATTGGGTGGTGAAGGCGTTCAACGACGACATGCCCTACGATCGTTTCCTCGTCGATCAGATCGCCGCCGACCAGTCTGATCCCTCGGCTGCCGCGGCCATGGGATTCCTGACCGTCGGCCGGCGGTTCCTGGGGGTGACGCACGACGTGATCGACGATCGTATCGACGTGGTCTGTCGCGGCACGATGGGACTTACGGTCGGCTGCGCGCGCTGCCACGATCACAAGTACGACCCGATCCCCACGGCCGATTATTACTCGCTCTACGGCGTCTTCATGAACGCCACCGAGCGGCTCGTCCGCGTGGGCGACGGCCCCCTGGAGGGGCAAAAGCGGGAGGCCTTTGAGGCCGAACTGCTCAAGCGACAGGAGGCCATGCGCAAGGGGATGGCCGAGGCTCGAGCGGAAGCGGCGAAACGCGCCCGGGCGAAGATCGTCGATTACCTCCTTGCCCAGCTCGATCTGGCGAGCGTGCCGCAGGAAGGGTTTGACATCGTCGTCGGCAAGGACGATGTCGTGCCCGCCTTCGTCCGCCGCTGGACGGCCTATCTCGATCGCCAGGCGAAGGCCGACGATCCCATCTTCCGCCCCTGGCGTCAGATCGTCGCCAAGGAGCCGATCACGTCCGCAGCGCCGCTCAATCCTCGCGTCGCCTCGGCTTTCGCGACGCCGCCGGCCTCGCCGCGCGAGGCGGCCGAGCGTTACGCCAAGCTCTTCGCCGAGGTCGACGAGCAGTGGCAAGCCAGCCTCAAGACGTCAGCCGACGCTCTCGCCCTACCCGATCCGGACGCCGAGGCCCTCCGTCGGGTCCTCTACGCTGAGGACTCCCCCTGCCTGGTCCCCGACGAGCCGATCGTCTCGACCGAAGGTTATTTCGACACCGGAACCATCGATGCGATGTGGAAGCTCCAGGGCGAGGTGGATCGTTGGCTGATCCAGCCTCAGGCGCCCCCCTTCGCCGTGGAGGTCGTCGATCGAGCCGACCTGCGCGAGGCCCGCGTCTTCCGCCGCGGCTCGCCGGCCAATCAGGGGGAAACAGTCCCGCGTCGGTTCCTTCGCGCCGTCGCCGGCTCGGACGCGGAGCCCTTCGATCACGGCGCGGGGCGGCTCGACCTGGCCCGAGCCATCGTCGATCCCTCGAACCCACTGACGGCCCGCGTCTGGGTTAACCGGATCTGGGCCCGCCACTTCGGCGCCGGTCTGGTGCGAACGCCCAGCGATTTCGGCATCCGCGCCGAGGCCCCGAGCCATCCCGAAATGCTGGACTGGCTGGCGAGCCGACTGGTTGAATCGGGATGGAGCACCAAGGCGATCCACCGCCTCATCGTCCTGTCCTCGGCCTATCGCCGCCGGTCCGACGCACCGACCTCGGCCAAGGCGGAGGCCGTCGACCCCGAGAACCGCCTGCTCTGGAAGATGAACCCCCATCGCCTGACCTTCGAGGAACTGCGCGACTCGCTGCTGGCCGTCTCCGGCGAACTCGACGACCGGATGGGCGGCCGGGCTACGGCCCTCTTCGGCGGATCGTCCAACAGGCGGCGGACGCTCTACGGCCTGGTCGATCGCCAGTTCCTGCCGGGCGTCTTCCGGACCTTCGACTTCGCCAACCCCGACCTTCACACGCCCAGCCGCAGCGAGACCACCGTTCCGCAGCAGGCCCTCTTCGCCCTCAACAACCCGTTCGTCGCCGACCGGGCGCGGAGCCTCGCCGCGAAGCTCCCGAAAGATGACTTCGAAGCCGGCGTGCAGCGACTGTACGAGGCGATCTACCAGCGACCGCCGACTTCCTCGCAGTCCTCGGCGGCCGTCGGCTTCCTGCAATCGTCGACCGCCGCTCCCGAGCCCTCGCCATCGCCTGAGTCGCTCGCCTGGAGCTACGGTTATGGCGCCGTCGACCCGAAGGAGGGCCCTTCCACGGCGTCGTTCACCCCCCTGCCCCACTTCGACGGCGAGGGCTGGGGGGGCGGCCCGAAGTGGCCCGACAAGAAACTCGGATGGGCGCGGATCACGGCCGAGGGGGGCCACCCGGGCGACGACCTCAAGCGCTCCATCTACCGCCGATGGACCTCGCCCGTTCGAGGCGAGGTCGCCGTGGCCTCGACTCTCGTTCACGAAGAAGCTGCCGGCGACGGCGTGCGGGGATGGCTCATCCACGGTCGACGGGGCGTCCTCAAATCGGCCGCCGTCCACAATGGTCGCGAGGACTTCTCGGTCGACTCCATCGCCGTCGAGCCGGGCGATACGCTCGACTTCGTCGTCGATATTCGCGACGGCCTGAACAACGATCAGCACCTCTGGGCGCCGACGATTCGGGTCGTGAAGGCCGAGCCGCCGTCGCCTTCTGCCTGGGACGCCCATCGCGACTTCGGCGGTCCGCCGCCCCGCCGGCTCAGCCCGTGGGAGCAGCTCGCCCAGGTGCTGCTGATGTCCAACGAGTTTACATTCGTCGATTGAAGGAGGGCCGGATCGTGAGCCACGACTTTGAAGGTCCGCTGTTCAGTCGACGGGCGATCCTGCAACGCTCGGCGCTGGGGCTTGGCGCCCTCGGCCTGGGCGGGCTGTTGAGCGATGAGAAGGCCTTCGCCGGCGAGGCGACCCCAGGCGGGTTGCTTGCCGCGAAACCACCGCATTTCCCCGGCAAGGCGAAGCGGGTCATCCACTTCTTCCTCAACGGAGGCCCGAGCCAGGTCGACACCTTCGACCCCAAGCCGGCGCTCGCGAAATACGCGGGACAGCCGATCCCCATCAATCTGACGACCGAGCGCAAAACCGGTGCGGCGTTTCCCTCGCCCTTCAAGTTCAAGCGTTACGGCGAGAGCGGCATCGAGGTTTCCGAACTCTTCGCACGGACGGCCGAGCACATCGACGACATCGCCGTGATTCGGTCGATGGTCGCCCAGGTGCCGAACCACGAGCCGTCGCTGATGCTGATGAACTGCGGCGATTCCGTCTTGCCGCGCCCCAGCGTCGGCGCGTGGGTCCTGTACGGGCTCGGCGTGGAGAACCAGAACCTCCCCGGCTTCGTCGCCATGTGCCCCGGCGGATTTCCGATCAAGGACGCTGAAAACTGGAATTCCGGCTTCCTTCCCGGCGTCTACCAGGGGACGTTCGTCGATCCCAAGAACCGCGAGATCGACAAGCTTATCGAGAACGTCCGCAGCCCCCACGCCTCGCGTGAGTCGCAGCGACGGCAACTCGACCTGCTCCGCACGCTTGATGAGGAGCATCGCCGCGAGCGTCGAGACCCCCGGCTGGAGGCCCGCATCCAGTCGTTCGAGACGGCTTTCCGGATGCAGGTCGAAGCGGCCGACGCCTTCGACGTGGACCGTGAGCCCCAGCGCATCCGCGAGATGTACGGCGACACCGTCCACGGCCGCCAGACGCTCATCGCCCGACGGCTTTTGGAGCGGGGAGTCCGCTACGTCCAGCTCTGGCACGGGGCCGGCCAGCCCTGGGACGATCACGCGGCCATTGAGAAGAACCACCGCGCCCACGCTGCCGACATCGACGGCCCCATCGCCGCCCTGCTGACCGACCTCAAGCAGCGTGGGCTGTTCGAGGACACGCTCGTCATCTGGGGGGGCGAGTTCGGCCGCACGCCGACCGTCGAACTGGACGGCTCCGGCAAGGCGGCCCTCGGCCGCGACCACAACCACTACGGCTTCACCGTCTGGATGGCCGGCGGCGGCGTGAAGGGGGGGACGATCCACGGCGCGACCGACGAGTTCGGCTTCAAGGCCGTGGAGGACGTCGTCGACGTCCACGACCTCCACGCGACGATCCTCCACCTGCTGGGCTTCGACCACGAGCGCCTGACGTACCGCTACGCCGGCCGCGACTTCCGCCTGACCGACGTCGCCGGCCGCGTCATCCGCCCGATCCTGGCCTGATGGGAATCCATCAAGGACGAGAACCATGAGCAAGGGACGATCCGTCGACGAGCATCGAGCCGAAGCCCCGAAGTCGCTCACCCTGGCCGTCCTGACCGTCTCCGACACCCGGACGACCGCAACCGACGCTTCCGGCGCGCTGATCGTCGAACTGGCCGAGACTGCTGGCCATCGCGTCATCGCCCGCGCCATCACCCCCGACGAACCCGAGGCCGTCCGCGCCTTCATCACGGCCCGCGTTGGCGAACATCCCGCGCAGCCGGCCGTCGACGCGGTCCTCGTCACCGGCGGGACTGGCATCAGCCCGCGCGATCAAACCTACGAAACGGTCTCCGCCTTGTTGACGAAGCCCCTTCCCGGTTACGGCGAGCTGTTCCGGATGCTCAGCTACGAGCAGATCGGCCCCGCCTGCATGCTCAGCCGGGCCGTCGGCGGCCTGATGGACCGGACCGTGATCCTCGTCATGCCCGGCTCCCGCGCGGCCGTCGAACTGGCGATGACGAAGATCATCCTGCCGGAATTGCCCCATCTGGTTCGCGAGGCGCGGAAGGGCTGAGCGGTTGTCGCTTCGGGCGATAGGTTTGCGGTTCGACGGTCTTCCCCCCTCGCGGGGGAAGACAGACCGCGCAGCGGTCAGATGAGGGGGCGACCGGCATGGGTCGAGAATCGAAGCATCGGACTTCGATCCGATGCCGATCCCCCCTCATCCGGCCCTTCGAGCCACCAGGGGGGAAGGCCGTTGATCTCCCTACCCGGGCTGTTGGTGCCAGGCCCAGACGCTTAGCCCCGCGACCGTCGCGACCACTCATAAAGCGCCACGGCCGTCGCCGTCGCCGCGTTGAGGGACTCGACGCCCTCGGCGATGGGGATCCGTCGCTTGGGCCCGCGTCGGAGGTGTTCGGGCAGTCCGGGACCCTCCACGCCGACGACCAGGCCGAACGTCTCGGGGAAAGGCTGGGCGTCGATCGATTCGCCGGCGGCGTCGAGCGCGATCAGCGGGTGGGTCGATGAAGACAACTCGCGGATGGACGGCCCCGTCGTCAGCTCGACCTGAAACAGGGCAGGGCCGGCGGCTCGGCTGGCGCGGGGGTGGAAGGGGTGGGCGGCCTCCTGGAGCAGCACCACGCGAGGGACGCCGAACGCCGCCGCCGACCTCACCACCGCGCCGACGTTCTCCGGGTCCTGGAAGGGGACGAAAAGCGTGCACCCCTCTGGCCAGGGTTCGGCGTCCGACCAGGGTTTCAACTCGGGCGCGCGGACCAGCAGCAACGGGGCGTGAGTTCCAGCGACGTCCAGGGTTTTGAAAAGCGGCCCGGCGAGACGGTGCCAGGTCCAGGATGAGTCGGGCGGCGGAGGGCCCTCGGGGTCGGTGATCCAACCCTCGACGCGCTCCGGGAAGCGCTCGGCGACCTCGCCGGTGATTCTCGGACCAGCCAGGATCGCCAGCCCGTGCTTGCGGACGCCCCGGCCGGCGAGCAAGTCGGACAGGAGCCGAAACGTCGCGTTCGACTCGCTGGCGATCTCGCGGATGGTCCCGGAGAACGACCGAGCGGCGCGGGCGGAATCGCTATGGCTCTTCTCGATCAGCGGCGCGTCGGCGTCGGTCCGCTCGTAGACGACCAGCCGGCGGTCGTGGGTCGTGCCGGGGATCGTGTAGGCGTGGTCGGCTTCCAGGCGGAACCAGGTCTTCCAGTCGCGCTCGGCCTCGGCGATCTCCGGGTCGCAGCCGGGCCCTTTCATGAAGATCATCTTGCCGCCGGGCTTGATGCAGGCGGCGACGCGCTCGAACGTCTCGGGGATCGCGGCGACCGCCCGGGTGACGACGCCTCCGACCTGACCGGGGTAGTCGGGCCCCAGCTTGTGGGCGTAGACCTCCACGTCCTTCAGGCCGAGACGCTCGCAGACCTGGCCCAGGAACTCGGCGCGGGCGGAGCGGGGCTCGCAGAGGATCATGTGGACGTCGGGCCGGGCGATCTTGAGCGGCACGCCGGGAAGCCCCGGACCGGAGCCCATGTCGATGATCGGCGACGGCAGATCGGCGAACTGCAGGACCAGCAGGCTGTCGACGTAGTGCTTCAGCACCATGTTCTCAAAGTTGTGGATCCGCGTCATGTTCAGCGACGCGTTCGCGGCGCGGAGCATCTGGTGGTAGGTCCACAAGGCGTCGTACTGGTCGGACGCCAGTTCCACGCCGCAGTCGCGCAGGATCGCTTCCAGTCCGCCTCGCCCGGGTCTCAACGCCGCCTCCAGCATCATTGGATCGCTTGCGCCCGTCGCGTCGCGGGCGAGGAACCATGTTACTCGCCCCGGCCTCTCCGCGACGACGCCAACCGGCGAACGCTTTTGACCTCGCGCTAGAATTGAGACGTCCGGGCGACGACCGCCCGAGGAGGTTCCGAGCGCCATGACCGCTGACAAACCCGGCCGACGCCTGCCCGTTCTCTTCATCCCCCACGGCGGGGGACCTTGCTTCTTCATGGACTGGACGATGGGGCCCCGCGACACCTGGGATCGGCTCGCCGCCTGGCTGCGGTCGGCGCCGGATCTCGTCGGCGTCCGGCCCCGGGCGATCCTGATCATCTCCGGCCATTGGGAGACCCGCGGCTTTCGGGTCACTTCGGGGGAACATCCCGAACTGATCTACGATTATTCCGGGTTCCCGCCCCACACCTATGAGTTGACCTATCCAGCACCGGGCGACCCTGCCCTGGCGAGTCGCGTGGTCGAACTGCTCTCCAACGCAGGGTTATCCGCCGCGCCCGACCCGGATCGAGGCTTCGACCACGGCGTTTTCATCCCCCTGAAGGTAGCTTTCCCAGACGCCGACGTCCCGGTCGTCGCCCTCTCCGTCGATCGATCACTCGACCCAGACCTGCATGCGCAGGCTGGCGCAGCGCTCGCTCCCCTGCGGGACGAAGGCGTGCTGATCGTCGGCAGCGGGATGAGCTTCCACAACCTCCGGGCGTTCTTCGGCGGCGAGGGCTCGGATCAATCGGACCGCTTCGACGCCTGGCTGACCGGCGCTGTGGAGGCTCCCTCGGCCGACGATCGACGGCGACTGCTCGATGATTGGGCTGCGGCTCCCGGCGCACGGTTCGCCCATCCGAGGGAGGAGCATTTGATCCCCCTGATGACGGTCGCCGGCGCGGCGGGGGCGGATCTGGGCCGCAAAGTGTTCGAAGACCGGATCATGGGGCATCTCTGCTCGGCCTTCGCGTTTGGGATCGACGGCTCCCCGCCTACCCCCTGACCTTTCGGCCGATCTTCGCTACAATTCCCAAATGAGCGCCTGTCGGCCGGCGTCGCCCGCTGCGCCGGGACCGATCGGGTCGAGACGAGAAGTCTCCCGGGCGACGTGAGAGAAACTGCCTGATCCCATAGAGTGAGATCGCATGGAGAACCGACCGCAACAGCCGGAGCCCCCCCGTCGTCCTTCGCCCCCTCCGGTGCGGAAGCCGAACGGCGCAGGAGGTTCGCCGACGCCCCCGTGGCTCTGGGTGATCCTCCTCCTGGGAGTCGCCTTCATCCTGTGGCAGTTCAAGCCGATGAACGAGACGCCCGTCGTCTACTCGCCCTGGTTCCTGGACCAGGTCGAGCAAGACAACATCAAGAGCGTCTCGCTGATGGGGACGGAGATCCGGGGTGAACTCCGCGAAGCGAAGGATTACAAGCCTTCGCCGAGTTCGCAGACGCAGGAAACTGTTCGCAAGTTCATCACGTACTTCCCCTCCGACGAGGCGATCCAACCCGTCATCGACCGGCTAAGCAAGAAGCCGGCCAAGGCCGGGGTGGAGCCGGTGCGGATCGACCCCAGCCCGGCCAACCAGGCGAGCGGGATCGTCTGGCTGATGCTGTTGCTCCCCACGTTCCTGATCCTCGGCTTCATCTACCTGATGATGCGTCGGGCGCGTGACCAGTTCGACGGCGGCATCCTCGGCAGCTTCGTGAAGAGCCCGGCCAAGCGGCACGACAAGTCCAAGCAGCGGACGACCTTCGACGAGGTCGCCGGCCTGGAGAACGCCAAGGGCGAGTTGCAGGAAATCGTCGAGTTCCTCAAGAACCCGGAGAAATTCCAGCGCCTGGGCGGGCGGATCCCCAAGGGCGTCCTGCTGATCGGACCTCCGGGCACCGGCAAGACCCTTCTCGGCCGCGCGGTGGCCGGCGAGGCGGGCGTGCCCTTCTACTCGATCTCGGGCTCCGAATTCATCCAGATGTTCGTCGGCGTCGGCGCCAGCCGGGTCCGCGACATGTTCAAGACGGCCAAGGAAAACAGCCCCTGCATCCTGTTCATCGACGAGATCGACGCCGTCGGCCGGATCCGAGGCGCCGGGCTCGGCGGCGGGCATGACGAGCGTGAGCAGACCCTCAACCAGATCCTGACCGAGATGGACGGGTTCTCGCCGAGCGAGAGCGTGATCGTCCTGGCCGCGACCAACCGGCCCGACGTCCTCGACCCCGCCCTGCTCCGTCCCGGCCGGTTCGACCGCCACGTCACCGTCGATCTTCCGACCAAGAAGGGGCGGCTGGAGATCCTCAAGGTCCACGCCCGCAACGTCCCGCTCGCGGCCGACGTCGACCTGGACCGGATCGCCCGCAACACCGTCGGGATGAGCGGCGCCGACCTGGCGAACCTCGTTAACGAGGCCGCGCTGCTGGCCACCCGCGAGGACAAGGCGGCCGTCGACGACAAGGATATGGAGGCGGCTCTCGACAAGGTCGTCCTCGGCGCCAAGCGCGAGGAGGCCATCACCGACCGCGACAAGCGCGCCACCGCCTACCACGAGGTCGGCCACGCCCTGGTCGGCTGGCTCACCCCCCGCTCCGACCCGGTCCACAAGGTCACCATCATCCCCCGAGGCCGCTCGCTGGGCGTCACCCACTTCATGCCCGAGGAAGACCGGCTCAGCCTCAACGAGAGCCAGATCCGGGCCAAGCTCTACATGACGATGGGGGGACGGGCCGCCGAGCGCCTGATCTACAACGACCTCAGCACCGGCGCCGCCCAGGACCTGAACCAGGCCACCCGGCTCGCCCGCATGATGGTCACCCAGTGGGGCATGTCCGAGCGCGTCGGCCCGGTTTCCTTCCGCTCCAGCTCCGAGCATCCGTTCCTGGGCCGGGAGATGTCCGAGCCCCGCGACCACTCGGAGCACATGCAGCAGATCATCGACGAGGAGGTCGCCCGGATCCTTCGCGAGGCCGAGGAGCACGCCTTCAGCCTGCTTCAGGAGCACCGCAGGGAGCTAGAGAAGCTGACCGAGGCCCTCATCGAGAAGGAAGTCCTCACCGAGGCCGAGATCACCCAACTCATTGGCAAACGCGCTGGACACGTCGAGCCCGAGCCCGACACCAGTGCGACCGTCGATACCAAGGACCCCAACCCGGACGAGGTGGTGGCGTCGATCGACAATCCGAGTTGAGCGTCGACAAGGTTTTCTCGATCCCGACTCGCCGATCATTCGTTGCAGGTGGACGTTCGTGTTCCTCGGTCTTGATCCTCGAACGCTCCACCTGCCTCCTTCCCTCCGATTCGGGGCCGATCCCGCGAAGCCCCAGCGACAGATCGCTCGATTTGTGAAGAAGACCGACGGGATGCCAGCCATCTGGGTTCAGCGAGGAGTGGACGGCGAGTTGGTGATCTCCGACGGCGTCACCCGCGCAACGCGGGTGGCGAAGCTTTTGCCGGGAGTCCTCGTCCGTGTCGAGGTGATTGGCGACCTGAAAGTGCCAGTAGGCCACTATCCAACGGTCGAAGAACGGCTCCCATGATGGACCTCGAGCGAGGAGAACTGCTGCGAGTCCTCGAAGAATTGAGTCAGGCCTGTCCTGAGTATCGCTTCGGGCAGATGATCGCCAATCTCGTCATGATGGCCCGGGGGGACGCGGAGGGCGCTCTTTGGGATCTGGACGACGACGAACTTCTCGATGCGGCCAGAAAACACCTGGCTGATATCAACGCCCGTCGAGAGCCAGCCGTCTGATTTTTCCCTCTCGACCATGCCGGCAAATGCTCTCCTCACGTCGTTTGATCCCCCGGAGATAGGCTGGCTCGGCCTCAGGCGATGCGCCTCGGGTCGTGCCTTGCGGCCGGGCTGGCTGCTGGTAAGGTAGATCGGCCGGGGCTTTGGCCCTGCGAGCGCCATCCGTTCGCGCGCATCGTCGCCTTCCACTTCGGGGACAGCCATCCGTGTCGACGCCCTCCTCTCCCTCGTCGCGACCCCCCGTCATCTCCGCGGGGATGGTTCTGGTCGACCATCTGACGCCGCCGATCCCTCGGATGCCGAAGGCCGGCGAGTTGATCGCCGTGGAACAGCTTTATCTCGCCACCGGCGGCGGTGTGTCGAACACGAGCATGGCGCTGGGGAGGCTGGGAGTGCCGGTCTCGGCGTCGGCCCGGATCGGCGACGACGCCTTCGGGCGGTTCATCGTCGAGACGCTGCAATCAGGAGGGGTCGGGACGGAGTACATCCAGGTCGACCCGGAGCGCGAGACCAGCCAGACGCTCATCGTGAACGTCCAGGGGGAGGACCGCCGGTTCATCCACACCCTGGGGGCGAACCGCGGCTATGAAGCGGCCGACATGGACGAGGCCCTCTCCGTCCCGCCCAAGGTCCTGCACATCGGCTACTTCCTGATCCTGCCGAAGCTGGACGGGGCCGAGTTGGCGAAGCGGCTCGCCCGCGTGCAGCAGGCCGGCGGCCACACGATCCTGGACGTCGTCACCCCGGGCGAGGGGGACTACATCACTCCCCTGCGCGAGGTGCTCCCCTACACCGACGTCTTCGTCCCCAACACCGACGAGGCCGCTCTCATCCTGGGCGAGCACGACCCGATCCGCCAGGCCCGCGCCTTCCGCGACATGGGAGCCCGCCGCGTTGTGGTGACGATGGGCGACCGGGGTCTGGTCTCGCTCTCGGACGACAACGAGGTCCGCATGGGCACCTTCCCCGTCACCTTCGTCGACGGCACCGGCGGCGGCGACTCGTTCAACGCCGGCTACATCGTCGGTCTTCTGGAAGGTCGCAATGAGATCGACTGCCTCACCCTCGCCAGTGCCGTCGGCGCGAGCTGCGTGCGTGAGGTCGGCGCCACCACCGGCGTCTTCCGCCGTGGCGAGGTCGACGAGTTTCTCGCCCGCCACGAGATCCCTGTCGACCGGATCGCGGTGAGCTGAGTTGGCGGGAAGTCGGCGAACCGTCGTCAGCGAGGCCGATAGTTGCTCCTGTCGAGACAGGCATCGTACAGGGGCCGATCGATTTCGATAGGGGTTGTGCCTCGGATTGGGTGCGGGTTCCTGGTTTTTCGACTCACCGGAAACGCGCTGAACATCTCGACGGAGCGGTTTTGGGATTTCGCAATTCCGCGAATCTCGGATACCGCCTCGGAGAGGTCTTGATCCTGACTGAAGACGACGCCGACGTCGTAGTCACTCCTCAGGGCGAGGCTGATCATATCCAGGGCGATGCGAACGTCGATTCCCTTTTCCTCGCCGGATCGCAAGATAATCTCACCTGGAATGCTTCGTCCATTGGGGAGCAGCAAGGACGTCGCCCTGTCCATCGGAGTTCCATCGCCAAGAGTCAAACGGGCGTGATCCCGGGCGAAGGAGATTCTTCGACTTCGAAACCGCAGGTCACGAGTGAAGACGTGCATGCGGGGGTGTCGACTCAGGAACCGCTTCTTGGCTGCCCAGAAATTGTGCCAGTATGGATCGTCGTCGAACTTGGGTACGCCCGTGTAAAAGCGAACCTGCCGGCATTCCCATCCCCGACCTTCGCAGATTCGGTCGGTCAGGGCGAGCGGATGATAATTCGGATAGTTGTAGTCGAACGCCTCGACGACCGAATGAAAGAGGTTCTGGCCGTCGACGAACGCCACCACTCGTTTGGGTGGAGTTGGAGGAACATGAGACGTTGAGACGGCGTCGTCTGGATTCACGTCATAAAAAAACCCTGCCCGGGGTCTCACTTTCATGAGACGAAGCGAGCAGGGGTTGAAAAGCCAATTTCAAGCACCCCATCCGGGGCCGGACGGCGAAGCGGATAGAGACGCAGATGGAGCGAAGAAACGATTGCCCGGGGCCTTTCGGCGATGCGTGCAACCATATTCCTCGTGGCTCTATTATCGTCGTCGACGCGGTGAGGTCAACAGATTTCTCCGAAGACTCAACCTCGCTTGGAGAGGTCGCTCCCGCCTTTCCATCTAGATAATACGATCCAAATGAGATAGTGGTTCGTGAATCGACCGGTCATCTCAGATGTCGACGATCACCTCGGCTCGCCAGCTATCCCCGGCCGGCTCCAGAACGAGCCCGTGATAGGTCGCGGCCTTGACCTCGTGGTCGAGGACGTGACGGTCGGGATCGATCGGTTCCCCGGCGATCGTCGCCGTGAGCGATCGGCCGTCGGGGGCGACCGAGACGTCGAACCGGCCGTAGAGCGCGTGACGAGTCTCGATCCGGAAGATCAGTTCATTGAGCCAGTCGACGAGCAGATGCGCGGGGGAGTCGGAGCCCAGTTCGACGATCTCTTCCTCGCGCGGCTCGATCGTCGAGCGGTCGGCGGTGACGACGTCGAACAGGCCCTCGGCGGCCGTGCGGAAGACGTCGTCAAGGTCGTCGGCCTCGATGCGCAGGCCCAGGTCGGCCGTATGGTCGAAGACTTCCACGCGTCCCACCGCAACCTCCCCTCGACGGCCGCCGCCGCCCCGATTACAAACGACCATCCGCCCGAAATCAGGAGCCTTCCCGCCATGCTCGAAACCGGTAAGCTCGCCCCCGACTTCACCCTCCCCGACCAGGACGGCAAGGAAACGACCCTCTCCAAGCTGAAAGGTTCGCCGGTCGTCCTTTACTTCTACCCCAAGGATGACACCTCCGGCTGCACCAAGGAAGCCTGCGCCTTCCGCGACGGCCACCCCGACTTCCAGGCCGCTGGTGCGACGGTCCTTGGGATCAGCCCGGATTCCTCGGCCTCGCACGCGAAGTTCGTCGGCAAGTACTCGCTCCCCTTCACGCTCCTGGCCGACGTCGACAAGACCGTCTGCGAGGCGTACGGCGTCTGGAAGGAGAAGAGCATGTACGGGCGTAAGTACATGGGCGTCGAGCGGACCACGTTCGTCATCGACCGCGACGGCAAGATCTCCCGGATCTTCCCCAAGGTCAAGGTTCCTGGCCATGCCGAGGCCGTCCTGGAAGCGGTCCGCGAGTTGAAGTGACCGCAGCTTGTTACGGTTGTGCGGATCGCGGGGCGTGTGCCGTTGCATACGCCGCGGTGTGCCGGAATCGCCGCGACGGAACCGTCGGTTCGGTGCCATTGTTAGTTGCGGGGATAATCCATCCCCGCGCTCTTTGGCATCCCGGTGGATACGAATGCCGACAGCGAATCATCGCGCGTTGTTTGCCGATCGAAGCCAACGGCGATGGTAGTAAACCCTTGGACCTCAGCGGGTTGCTGCCGAAACGAGGTTGGCTTCGATTGGAATCGAAGCCAAGCTGTCGGTGAGGCCCGCGGATTATGGTTCAGGCCGTCTCGCGCTGGGAACACTCAGCGCCGGGTGCCATGGCCACGCTTGCGTGGCCATGAACCGGTGTGAGACTAGAGAGCGACCGTCGGCGACGCATGGCCACGCAAGTGTGGCCATGGTACCCAGAGCCTACCTCATTCCGGCGGCGTTGAACGAGAAGCGTCGGAGACTGCGAGTCGAATCAATCCGGCCTGAAGTCGACTCCGGCGACTCGTCCATTCTTGATCGTGACGACTCCACACGCGACGTGAGATCGCGGGGCTGTCGGGTCTCGGAAGTCGATTGAGCCGTCGGAGATTAGACGCTCATCGGTCATGACTTCGCCGGATTCCTGGTAGCCCGCCATGTGACGGCGAACTTCCTCCACGGTCATTCCCGGCTTTATCGTGTCGAGTCGATGGCGAAGCGACCCCATCCCCGTCTGCGTTGCTTTGAAGGCAACAGCTAGGACAACCACAGCCAGTGCCAGTTGCTTGACGGAGAAACGCCTTCCAAGTAGACCGCCGATCAGGGCCAGATTCGCAAACCCATAGACGAAGCCTGAGACGGTCGAGAATTCGCCCTTCTCCACGAAGGCGGAGATCAGGATGGTGACAAGCCCACCCACGACAAGAGCCTGACGCATCGATCGAAGGGCCTCGTTACCCAGGATCGTCCCGCGATCCGCCTAAGAGGTTCCTCTGGTCGTGCCTTACATCGTCGCCTCAGGCCGTCTCGCGCTGGGAAGACTCAGCGCGGACCTGGGTTTCGGTGAAGGCGTCAAGCTCGTGACCGTGGCGGAGGTGTTGTTCGAGCTTGCGGAGGGCCTTGTACTTCTCGTCGCTGACCCGGTTGACGGCGATTTTGAGGTCGGCGCCGATTTCGGGGACCGACCAGCCGCGCATCCAGAGTTCGACGATCCGGTCCTGGCGGGGCGTCAGCACGGCGCGGCGGGCGGACTCGAGGATCTCGCCGAGTTCCAGGCGGTCTCGATGACGCTGCTCGGCGTCGGGGGCGGGAAGGGCCAGGGAGTCGAGCGGCTGGTGCCGCTTGGCGCGCTGGACGCGCTTGCGGACCATGTCGATCGCCCGGACGAGTTCCCGGCGTTCCGGGGTGTCGTCGGCGAGAACCTGGGCGAGGTCGAGCCGGCCGTCGCGAGCCTTGGTAAGCAGGCGGCAGCAGACTTCCTGGGTGCAGTCGTCCCAGACGCGGGGGTCGAGCCGGGCGTTCCGCCAGCAGACCGTGCAGTAGCGCTGGATGTCGCGCACCAGGTCCGATTCGGACGCCTGGGCCGTCAGCGCGGCCAGGCCGATGACCAGGGCCATCGCGGCCGGGCCGGCTTTATACGTGCGAGCCAGTACGCCTGCTCCACCTTCGGGAGTAGGCTGTTCGGGCTGGGCCGTCTTGTCGGTGGTTGCTTCCTTCATGTCGCCTGCGGCCTGATGGTTCGGGCAGGAATGACGGGGCCGCCGTCTTCGTCTTCTACAAGACGAGCGTCCGGCCGATCCTCGCCGGAAATCAACCCGATCTCTTTGGATTCGTGTCCTGGTTCTACACTAAGCCGGGACGGAATCGCAAGTTGAAATCGATCCAGTGGAGGGGCTTGTTGCCTAGCGGCGGTTCTCTTGAAGCAGAATGCGGCGGACTTCGGCGATCATCTGGGGGGAGTCCAGGCAGAAGTGGCCGGCCGGGATGATGGTTTCCGAGGCCGCGCCCTCAACGTGGGCGCTGGAGTAGGCGACCACGCCGTCGTTTCCGCTTGGACCGGCAGGGCCGTTCTTGACGGGGATGATCGAATGCCAGGAGACGGTCGCTGGAGGCCGCAACTCAACCATCTCGCGGATGATGGGTGAATTCCACCGCATGTCGTCGATGCTCGTCGTCAGGCTTCCCCGGAACGTCGGCTTGAAGAAGTTCGGAGGGTTGGCGGCGACCAGGCGGTCGTGGGCCTTCAGCAAGGCGTCTGGTCGTGGGACGAACCGTGTCGCAACGTCGTGGAGGAGCCACTGATTGGGGGTGCCGCCGCGATGGGGGGTGGCGAGGAAGACGACCGTCTTGACTTCGGGGATCGCCCGGAACATCAGCGTCTCTCTTGCGAGGGACAGGTCGGCGGGATCACCCGTGAGCTTCGAGGGCTCCTCGTCGCTGACGAGCCGCCAGAACCGGTCGCCGCCGTCGACGGCCGCGAGCTTGGCCACCAGCCCTCCCATGCTGTGGCCGATGAGGATCATGCGATCGAGTGCCGGGTCGCGTCGGTCGGGGTCGACTCGGTGGCGGGTCTCGGCGATCGCTCGTCGCAAGATCATGGTCGAGTAGGCGAGCGGGTCGTTGCTGGCGTAGCCGAAGGTCCAGATCTGATAGGCCGAGGTGAACTGGGGATCGGCCTCCAGGGCTCGGATCAGAGGCGTCCAGCAGGTGGGGTTGAACCAGAGCCCCGGAATCAGCACGACGGGGATTTTCCCCGGTTGGTAGGGGGAAGGGATCGACAGCCCCATCGGCTCGATTCGGAGCCGGTTGACCGATGTGGGGGATGGCGTCGACTCGTCCTCGCGAGCCTTGGCCGGCCCCGCCGAGACGGACAACGCGACGATCAGTCCCCAGATCGCAAGACGATGCACCGGACTCATGCCGTCCTTCCTTCATACGAGACTTCGAGAACGCCCTCGGTCGCCTGGAGCTTCGCCGTCAGGGCGAGCAGCGAAGCGTCGGACAGGCCGACGACCATCGCCTCCAATCGACGCGTCCCAGGCTTGTCGCCAGGACAGGATTTGAGCGAAGGAACGTCCAGGCCGGCTTCGACAAAGGCGGATCGCAGCACGCGGTCCGCCGCCTCAGGACTCTCCATCAGCAATGATACAACGCGGAGTCCAGGGCCGACGACGATTCGATCCTCGACCCACTTCATCAAGGTCAAGACGACCAGGATGATCGCGGTCGCCGCGACCGCCGCCGTGAACATGCCCCCTCCCGCCGCCAGGCCGACCGCCGCGACGGCCCAGATGTTCGCCGCCGTGGTCAGCCCCAACACGGCCTCATTGCGGCGGAGGATCGCCCCCGCGCCGAGGAAGCCGATCCCGCTGACCACCTGGGCGGCGACCCGCGAGGGATCGAGCTGGACCAGAGACGGCCGCAGAACCGGATCGAACCCGTGAGCCGAGACGATCATGAACAGGGCCGAGCCCAGGCAGACCAGCATGTGCGTCCGCAGGCCCGCCGCCTTATCCGCGCGATGACGCTCAACCCCGATCGCCCCGCCCAGCGCCGCAGCCGTCGTCAGCCGGATCATCAGGTCCAACGTCGTCATCGTCGACCCCCAGGATCAGCCGCCGGTCCGGCAGGCGCGGAAGAGCGGCCAGAGATGGACCCGATCGGCGGGCTCTTCCGGCGGCTCGCCTCCGGGATGGGCCGCAAGCCAGGCGTCCCACGCCGTGACGACTTCCGCGGGCGCGACGGCCGTTGCCTCCAACGTCTTCCCACGCCGGGCCATCCAGACGAGATGCCTCACGACCACTGTGGGATCGATCCCCCGGATCGCAGCCGCCTCGTCGATCGAGAACCCCCGATCCACCAGCCGCCAGGTCCACTCCTCGGTCGAGACGTGGTCGGAGGCCGTCGCGGGCCGTGGCTTCGGAGCCTGGGGCGGGACGGACACGGTGGGAGCCGGGGAGGGAGCGGGTCGCGCGGGAGGCTCCTCCGGGGTCGGCTCGATCGGGGGATTTCCGGCGGGAGGCGCGGTCGGCCGAGGTTTCGGCGGGGCCTCGGTCTTGGGGGGCGTCGCGGCGGGAAAGCCGGCGATGGCGGCGAGGATCGCGTCGCCGTAGCGATCGATCCGGGCTCGCCCGAGGCCTTTGACGTCGTTCAACTCGGCCGGCGAGGCGGGACGCTGGCGGACCAGGGCTTCCAGGGTTTGGTTGGTGAAGATGCAGTAGGCGGGCTGGGAGACCTCGCGAGCCCACTGCTGGCGGAGAGCCTTGAGCCGCTCATAGGCCGGATCGCCGGCGAGATCGGACGCTTCGGAGGACCCTCCGGCAGGTTCCGAGGTCGCCTTCGACGGGGAGGAGGAAGACCGGTGCAGCGAGCCGAACTTGCGGGCCACGTCTCGGGGGAGCGACAGGCTCAGCGCGGGGGCCTCGTCGCGGTCGCGGAGCCAGTTCAGGCCGGCCTCGCTCAGAGCGACGACCGGCTTGAAGCCGTCGACCGCCTGGCTTTCGACCATCCCCGCACCTCCGAGGGCCTCGATCAGGTCAGCGATTTCCTTGTGGGTGAGGCCGCTGTTGCGGAGGATGCCGTAGGTACTCAGGTTTTGGAGGCCGCTCCGGCTCATCTTCTCCGAGTCCGAGCCCGCGAGCATCTGGGCGACCGCCGTCTTGCCGAACTTCCCCTTCGCCCGGGCCACTCCGGAGAGGACCTTCTGGATCGTCTCGCGAGTCTCGGGGCTGTCGATCACCGTGGCGTCGACGCGGGCCGAGCCGCCGTCGTCGGACCGGCAGTTGTCGCAGCCGCCGCAGTGCTCGGAGAGGTTCGCTCGCTCGCCGAAGTAGCTGAGAATCAGCGACCGGCGGCAGATCGGGCTCATCGCGTACTGGGTCATCCGGTCGAGCTTCTCGTACTCGTGCCGCTTGCGGGCTTCCAGCCGGCGGAAGTCGATCTCCAGGTCGCGGGCCTTTCGCGTGCGGTCGACGACCCGGAGGGCGTTGCCTCGGAACGGGGGGACGTAGACGATCGGCAGTTCGGCGGTGAGCCCCTTCATCGCCCGGTTGAACGCCGGCCGGTCGATCGCCAGAGCGGTGGCCAGCTCGTCGGGGCGGAAGTAGCAGGATTCACCCACGCGGCCTCGGGCCATCGCCTCGAGCCCCGCCAGGACCGCCCGTTTCACCGGGGCCTGAGGGCTGACGCGGTCGACGAGGCTCCCCTCCAACTCATCCGCCTCGACGTTGAACCGCACGATCGCCATGTTCTCTCGGGGGGAGAATTTCTCGATCGCCCCGCAGTCGTCGAGAATCTTGAGGGCGGCTCCCACGCCCGATTCCTTCACATCCACGTCCGACTGCTCCAGGATCTGGGCGTGGGTCAGCTCGATCGGGTCGTCGTCAAGGGCTCGGAGGAACTCGTAGACCTGGTTCACGGCCTGTCGCGGCGGGAACTCATTCTCGATGAACATCTCCTGGAGCCGGCGGTCGCCCCCGGAGTACAGGAGGACGCAGACCGAGCGTTCGCCGTCGCGGCCTGCGCGGCCGGCCTCCTGGTAGTAGGCCTCAATGGTGCCGGGCATGTTGAAATGGACGACCGAGCGGATGTCCGGCTTGTCGACCCCCATCCCGAAGGCGTTGGTCGCGACGACGACGTCGGCATCGCCGTTCATGAAGGCGTCCTGGGCCTGGGCTCTCGCGTCGCGATCCAGCCCGGCGTGATAGACGACGACCCGCCTCTTCAGCTCCCGAGAGACGTAGCCGGCGACGGTCTCGCAGCGGGCCCGGCTGGATGCATAAATCACCGAGGCGCCTGGATTTCGGTCGAGGACCCGGCTCAACTCCTCCAGCTTGGCCTCATCGCGGCCGGTCCGGGCGACGACGTACCGGAGGTTGGGGCGGTCGAAGCCGGTGACGAAGAGGCGAGGGTCTTGAAGACCCAGTTGCTCGGCCACGTCGCGCTGGACGACGTCGGTGGCGGTCGCGGTCAGGGCGATGCAAGGGGGCGACCCAATCCGTCGGCGGGCTTCGCCAAGGCGGGCGTAGTCGGGACGGAAGTCGTGTCCCCACTGGCTGATGCAGTGCGCCTCGTCGATCGCCAGGAGGGCCGGCCGTACCCGGGCCATCAGGTTCGTGAACCGGCCGCCGCGGAACCGCTCGGGGGCGACGTAGACGAGGTCGTAAAGGCCCGCCTCGATCTCGGCCATCCGCTGCGTCTGGACGGCCGGGTCGATGGTGCTGTTGAGCAGCGTCGCTCTCACCCCGCGCTGGGTGAGGGCGTCCACCTGATCCTTCATGAGGGCGATGAGTGGACTGACGACGAGGGTCAACCCGGGAACGACCACCGCCGGAAGCTGATAGCAAAGGCTTTTGCCGCCGCCGGTGGGCATGACGCAAAGGACGTCTCGACCGGCCAGAACGGCCTCGATGACGTCGCGTTGGCCGGGACGGAAGTCCTTCAGCCCAAACCGCCCGCGGAGCGCCTGCTCCAGATCGACCGTCCCACCGACGAGACTCATGGACGCGGCCCCCGCCCTCCCCTCGGCCGCGAACCCAACGGGGGTCGCCGCCCTCAGACTTATTATAGACGGCGCGTCGGGGATCGCGTCAGACCAGCCCGACGCGTCGGCCGTGGTCGTGTCGCCTCCGAGGCTCGGATTTCGAAGACATCAGGACGATCAGAATAATGACGTAATTTTATTTGACATGCGCGTCGGCGGCTTGTAGCTTTTTCCTTCGAGCCACCCGCTTCAACCCGAAGCGGCCGGACCTCCGACCCCGTTGAGGGTCGCTCGCCCGACCCTTCCCGTTCCTTCGGGAGGGCTCCCCCTCACCTCGGTTTCGTACCGCAGAGATTTTGGGCGCGAGTTTTGCTCAACTTCCGACGGCCGAATCAGTCCAGTTGAGACGGCCTCTTCTTTGTGGACGACGATCGACGTGATTGTGGATTCCGACAGCCGACTCAGGATTCATGCCATGAACTCCGGTCTCGACTGCCAACTCGACGAAGCCGCTGTAGCGCAGTTTAAACTGCGGCGCCGCCAGGCAAGGAGGTTGGCCCATGCAGCTTCTCGCACTTCAAATTGGAATCCCTCGGATTCTTCGTATTGTTGTTGAGCCCTCCCGCAGGAGAAAGCGTTCCTCTCCCGGACCGCTTTCACGCCTCCTCTCCTGCGAATGTGTACTACCCGTTGAATAGCATTCGTCGATCCGCCGCCTCCGGTCATCGATGATCTCGCCGGGAGACGCCGGACGCCACCACCGAAGACCGCCGATCAGCGCGTCGCATCGCCCAGGGAACGGCCTGCAACGCCCCTCGCTCGCCGCGAGGTCGACCGGATGGTTCCACTCTCTCTTGAAACATTTGCCGTTAAAGTTGTTAGGACGATGGGCCAAGACATGAATTCGACTTCCTCCTCACGTTCCGAGTCGCCGGTCGCGGCCTCCCACGAGGGCCTCGACCTGCTGGACTCCCGCCTCTGGGAGCGGGCTCGCCGCAACCTGCGGTTGCTGTACAACGGCGGACGGCTCGCACCGGCCGTCGCTCAGACTCCGAGCACCGGCGTCGGTCCGCTCGCCGTCGCGAATACGAAGATCTGAAGAAGTCGCTCACCCGCCTCTGATCGCTCCCCGCCGGGCTGAACCCCTCGCGGTTCGCTCTCAATCCCTTCTTGGATTTGCATGCATTAACGACGGCCGAACGTCGTTCACGCCCTGACGCTCTCCCGCCGATCCGCCTGATAGACCCAGGCGTTGCCCCGTTTCCCGACGGTTTTCACCGCGCCGGAGAGACGCAAGCAGTAAGCGACTCGCTGAGCAAACGGGACGGAGTTGCCTAGTTTGCGCGCAAGTTCGGCCGTGGTGAACGGCTCGGAATGAGAAATTCCGAGAGGAAGCAGTTCCCAAAGATCGTCGGCCGTAACGATCGAGAGGGTTGAAAGCACAGAAACCAGGCGGCGATCGACGACCGCGTATCCCGGCCTCCGCCTTCGGGGCACTCGGACCTCTTCAACGGCCACCCCGATCAGTTCGACGGTCAGGTTCGGCTCGGGGATTAGCACTGCGAGGCCCACAAGGTCGTCAAAGGCTTTGACGAGCTGTCCGCGCCAGGGGCTATGCCGTTTCGACAGATCGGGGCCGTCCGGAGTCGCTCGGCGGATGACCACTCGCCGTGTGACGATCGGTTTGACCACTCGGATCCGATGCTGAGGAAGCAGGCTTCGCAACTTCGGCTTCAACGGCCCCAGTGCGCCGGACTGGATTTCGACGAGCGAGCCGTCGCCGGCGACGGCGTCGATCCGGAAGCCGGCCACGGCGACCTCGCACTGGCCGCCGCTTTCGATCCCGTGGATTTCCTTGAGCCGGCGGTGCAGGCTGGTCTCCATCCCTGTCGGTCCATCCTTGGGGCGTGGGTCAGTCGCGGGCGAGGGGTTCGACGCCGAGGTCGCGGATCGTCAGAAGGCTCTTGAACGCGAGCCCCCGGGCGGCGAAGTTCTCGGCGGCCCCTTCCAGGCGGTCGAGCACGGCGATCACGACGGCCACCTTGCAGCCCATGGCTTCGACGGCGTCCACGGCCTGGAGCGACGAGCCGCCGGTGGTGGCGACGTCGTCCACGATCGCGACGGTCGAGCCCGGCTCCAGCGGGCCCTCAACGAGGTTCCCCGTTCCGTGCCCCTTGGCCTGCTTGCGGACGAGGAAGCCCCGGAGGCTCCCCAGCCCCACCTCAGGCGCGATGGCCAGCGAAGCGCCGACGATCGGGTCAGCGCCCATCGTGAGCCCCCCCACGGCGGCGATTTCGGGGTGGTCCTTGAGCGTGTGCAGCATCCCCCGGGCGATCAGCCGGACCCCCTCGGCCCCCAGCGTGACCTTGCGGCCGTCGATGTAATAGTGGGAGCTTCGTCCGCTCGCCAGGGTGAACTGGCCGAGTCGCAGCGAGTCGCGCTTGAGCAATTCGACGAGCCGGCCGCGGCCCTCGTCGTTCCATTCCACGGACATGGGCGCGGATCCTTTCGTGCCGTCGTCGGAGTCGAGTGAGGCTTAGCCATCCAGGCTAGCACCCCAGGCGATCCGATCCAAGGCCCCTGCTCCGCGACGTCGCGTCCCCGATCGGGGCGTGCGCATCTGGTCATCGGTGCAGACGGCGCGGCACAATAGTCGTGCCAGTGGGGGAGCAAGCCTCCGCCCCACCCTCGTCGTCCCGGACCCTCGGCGATGATTTTGCGATGTTGAAGACAACCGAAATGTCCTGAACCCTGGCGAGATCCAGGAATGTCTCGGTTTTCCCCTCCCCGGACCGACGGGCGAGGAAGACGGAAAAATGAACTGACACCGGTTTTCCCCCCCCGGACCGACGGGCGAGGAAGACGGAAAAATGAACTGACACCGGTTTTCCCCGGACACCGGTTTTCCCCGAGAAAGCCGCCGGCCGTCATCCGCTGGCCTACGGGGATTAGGCCGACCGACCCCGAGGGGAAGCTGAGATTGGCCCCCTTGAACGGGAGGACCAGGGCCGCGAGGTTGACGTACTCCTGGCCGATCTGATCGGAGTCTCCGTCGACCAGGGCCTGGACGAACCGGCCGGGCGTCTACACTTTTCTTGCTCGGCTTGACTCTGTCAGGAGGAAATGCACGCCTTCCAGGCCTCAATGCAGTCACGAAACACATCGCAGGGAAGGTGGGCGTCACCAAGGCCGTCGTCCCACTCATTGTGGATGACTACCGCTTCAGGTCGAATCGTCACAGTGTGCGCATTGCCGGTGCCTGACCACTCGGCTCGATGCCCAGCCTTGACATCTTCAAGGATATCGAGCAGGTTTTGGCACGCGCTTAGGCTACGCTGAACGTCCTGTTCGAGATAAGCGGCGATCAGGGGGTGCAGGTCATTGGCGTCCACCCGGAAGCATCCCTCTTCATCTCGGTAGCAATTGATGATAAGTTTGCCTCAGGGCGGAAAATCGGTGTCAGTTCTATTTCCAAGGGCGGAAAATCGGTGTCAGTTCTATTTCCTCGGAAAATCGGTGTCAGTTCTATTTCCTCGGAAAATCGGTGTCAGTTCTATTTCCTGGAAAAAGGCGGAAAATCGGTGGACGGAAAAATGAACTGGCACCGGTTTTCTGCGGAAAAATGAACTGACACCGGTTTTCTCCCGGAAAAATGAACTGACACCGGTTTTCTCCCCTGAACTGACACCGGTTTTCTCCCCCTAACGGACACCGGTTTTCTCCCCCTGGGTCGAGCGGCGGAATACTGGGCTCTGGAAGGTCGTCGACGAGAAGTCCGGCAAGGCTCGATACGTCCGGTTCAGCGAGCCGGGTGCGGCCGACCTCTCCGGATGCTTCCCCGACGGCCGACGCTTTGAGCTGGAGGTCAAGCGGAAGGACGAACGACCTCGCCTCGAACAGGTCCGCTGGCTCAGAAGCGTCAACCGCTGGGCCCCCGCCTTCTGGGTCGATTCGGTCGACTGGCTCAAGCGGATCCTGCCGCCGCTCCTCGAAGGGGCGATCGTCGAATACCTGCCCGATCGTTGGCGGTTCAGCGAGAAGCTGAAGCTTCCCAACGGGGCGGAGCACTCGATCTGGCTCTTCGAGGCGGGCGGCGACTATGACCTCGGCTGGCCCAAACGGCCGGAAGGACGAGGATGACGGTCCGCGGCGGGGGGCGTCAGTGCCTCCAAGTATCGGCGAGATCAGCTCCGGACCGAGTTGCGCCGCAACTTTGCGACGGCCAGGCCGACGACCCCGGCAATGCCCGCGAGGGCGATCGACGACGGCTCGGGGACCACCGGCGAATCCAGCCGAAATAGGGGGACGAAACCGTCCAACGCGCCGGTGAAGAAGGGATTGGAGTAATAGGTTCGCAGGAAGGTTGCGCCAGGACCTGTCGGCAGGCCTCTGTCGGAGGCCCAACCGAAGTCACCCCCGGTCACTGAGAGTTGGAGCCAGTAACTCGTCTGGGCTTGCAGGAGGATCGGCGTCGTCGCCGTAAACGTGATCGGGAGCGAATCAATCCGATCCATGCCGACCGCCGTGCTGTTCAGCGTCGCCAGGAGGGCGCCGGGAGTATTGGGATCCGCGTCATTGGTCGTGCGCAGAGTGGCCGTCACATGGGCCCCGAGACGGATCGACAACTCGAACGTAGCGGAGTCCAACCATTGGGGCGAATCCCCGACCTTGAACTCCACCGCGAGTCTTAGGTCAATGGATGTGGCAGCACCTGCCGTCCAATACGGCGTGTAGTTGCCGATGATCAGATCCGCCTTAGCAGGGACCGCCGCCCCAAACGCCAGCACGAACGTCAGACTCGCGAACCCGATCCATCTCGAAACGGCCATCTCAACAACCTCTGCATCGTAGGTATCATCCTGGCCCGCCCCGACATGCCATCGTCGGCGATTGGCGAGCAACCATGGTTGGTAGTCATCTTAACGAAATTCATAGTAGAGTCCCATGGGGAGGCAGCTTAAGTGAATGCATGCTATCGCTGTGTGGC